>NZ_RDNY01000003.1:0-402917 GCF_003687745.1 Acinetobacter sp. 2JN-4
ACTTTCTAAACGTTCTAAGTAAGCTTTTAATTGAGTTTTAATATTTTGATCTAACATCGATGTCTCCAAATTCTCAACAATTCAAGTCGGCTAAATTCATTCAATGAGGCTATAGTACGCAAAAGCATTAAATAGGTAAAACAGTATGTTTTTATGGGTTTGATCGGTTTTTTGGATTGATGTTGTGGCTGTTGTATTTTTGATCATTGATATCTTTAAAAGTTTGATTAGGATAGATCTTGTTATATAAATGCAATCATTTCATGGCATAACTAAAAAGGTAAGCGAGATGGCGTTACAACGTGGTATCTATCAACATTATAAAGGACAGCTTTATCAGGTGTTTAACGTGGCTCGACATAGTGAAACAGAGGAAGAATTGGTGGTTTATCAATGCTTATATGGTGATTACTCGATGTGGGTACGTCCACTCACCATGTTTACTGAAACTGTTCAGCTTGAAGGGCAAGTTATTCCACGATTTAAGTTGGTACAAGCGACCTAAACCCGATATTTTTTAGTTTGAGCATCATGGAGAGTCAGATATGACCAACACTGTTTTTTTGCAACGTATTGCTGATTTATACGATGAATTTAAACAACATGATGCTCGACAGTCTGATCGTCTAAGGCGTTATCGCAATATTGAAGCAGAGTCAGCTAAATTACTGGCAATGCTAGTACGTACTCAGCAATCAAAACGCATTCTTGAAATTGGAACTTCCACAGGATACTCCACCTTATGGTTGGCAGAAGCAGCCAAAACGGTTCAAGGGAGGGTGCTCACTTTAGAAATCAATGCATTTCGGAGTGCGCAAGCCAAAAAATATGCAGAAGATTTTGAGTTAGATGGGCTTATTGATTTTTGGGTGGGCGATGCTGCCGACTATTTGAAACAAGCAATTGAACCCTTCGATCTTATCCTATTAGATGCTGAACGTGGCAGCTACGTGAGTTATTGGGAGGACTTGAAACGATTATTACAATCCTCTGGTAGTACATTGATTATCGATAATGTTATTTCACATCCGGCAGAAGTTAAACCAATGCTAGATCTCATTAAACAAGATGAACACTATATGAGTAGTATTTTACCTGTGGGAGCAGGTCTATGTATGGTGGTTGTTAAATAGCGAATCTTTGCTCTGATGCTCTAAACGGTAGGCTTGTGGACTACACCCTTGTATTTTATTAAAAGCGCGGGTGAAGTTGGCGGGGTTTGAGTACCCTAATTCATAGGCAATATGCGTAATGGTAAACTTAGAATTTTCTAATAGATCAATGGCTCGTTCGGTACTAATCTTTTGCTTTAGTTGGTGGAATTCGACACCGTACTTTTGCAGATAACGTTGCAATGTTTTGGTCGAAATATTTAAGACTTTGGCACATTCATTTAATGTCGGGATTTGATTCGCTTGACGAAGCATCATACTAACCCATTCGACAATTTCTCCCTGATGATAAATTCTTTGAATTTGCTCCTGACAACGCTGTTCGACCACTTTTAAACTATGGGCATCGGCTAAAGGCAAGGGAAGTGAGAGCTGCTGTTGATCCATCATCACACGAACGCCTGTAATCCAATGATCGTTAAAATGAAAATTAGCTTTGATTAAATGGATATACTGTTCTTTATATTTTGGTTCGGGTACACTGAGATAAACCTGATATCGCTGTAACTGATTTCCAGCTAATTCTAATAAACTGTAATAAAAAGCCACTGCAATCGCTTCGATGTGAAAGGCGAGACACTGTTTATTCATTTGTAATATCGGTTCAAATAATAACTCAACTTTTTGCTGATCGTGTTGAAACTGAATCGTAAGCTTAAAGCTTGGCATAATCAGCCGGAAGTATTGAGCGATCAGGCGTAAAGCATGTTCAAGATCGGGGCTGGTCATCAGGGCGTAACCCACTAGACTATGTGAGCTTAGCTTGATATTTTTGCCTAATTGGAATGCTAGATCTGCGGTATTGGGGAGGTTCAAACCCATTTCAATAAATTGTTCAATCTGTTGAATCGTAAGGAGTTCAGTCGTAGAAAGTTGATCACGTAGTAATGTTAATGAGTTGTTATCATATTGATTTGTTTGGATTAAAATATCAATCAATCGTAGATAGTAACGCGAAGGAATAACTGGAATTTGTTGGTTTTGCACAATTAACAGTCCATGTAGTCTTAAAATGATAATACCAAGTCTTAAAATGATAATAAAGACTCACTTTAAAAGAACACAATTGATGGAAGCAAGAAGAGTAATTGATTGAGGAGTTTCTAATGAATATGCATACTCAACTAGATGTAGCGCATGCAACAACACGGTTCAAAGATAAAAAACGTCATTGGTGGTTATTAGGTTTGGCTGTACCTGCAATTGCCATGAGTGGCTTAGCTGGTTATCAATTTGCCCCTAAAAAAACGAAAAAGTTTTTTGCTTCATTTGGTCCTTTGTTTTTGCATGGTGTCATTCCAAGTTTGGATAAACTGATTGGTGAAGACACTGAAAATCCACCGATTGATGCTATCGCAGATCTGGAAGCTGATCCATATTATGCACGTATTGTTAAACTGTATATTCCCTTGCAATATGCTGTAAATATCTACGGCACATATCTCGCAAGTCGAAATAATACGCCTGTCGCTGATCAAGTTTTATTGGGAACATTAATCGGCATGGTGAATGGTGTCGCGATTAATACTGCACATGAGCTGAGTCATAAAAGTGGCAAGCTAGAACATTATTTATCGCATTTGGCATTGGCACCCTCAGGATATAACCATTTCCGTATAGAACATCCTTATGGTCACCATCGTCGTGTTGCTACCCCAGAAGATCCCGCTTCATCACAATTTGGCGAAACTTTTTGGAAATTTTTACCACGTACTGTCATTGGTAGTTTTAAGTCTGCGATTGAAATCGAAAAGAGCCGTTTAGCTCGTAAAAAATTACCATTTCTATGTAAAGAAAATGAGCTTTTACATGGTTGGGCAATGTCAGCCATTTATCATGCAGCGATGTTTAGCAAATTTGGCGTACGTTCAATACCGTTTCAAGTGACTCAGGCGGCGTATGCAGTAACGCTATTTGAATCAGTGAATTATATCGAACATTATGGTTTGAAACGGGAAAAGCAAGCCAATGGAAAATATGAAAGAACATTGCCTGAGCATAGTTGGAACAATAATAATGTGGTGACCAATTTGTTTTTGTACCAATTACAACGACATTCGGATCATCACGCCAATCCAGCGAGAAGTTTTCAAACCTTACGTCATTTTGAAGATGCACCTCAATTACCCGCGGGCTATGGTGCAATGATTCTCCCTGCATTTGTTCCTGCATGGTGGTCAAAAATTATGGATGATCGAGTCGTGCAGCACTACAACGGTGATTTAGCTAAAATCAACATGCATCCGAGTGCCAAAGAAAAAATGTTTGAGAAATATGCAGAGCAAACGGATGTTGCGTGATTAGGGACTATAGATATCCTCATTTTAGCAACAGAAATCAGCCCAAATCGGGCTGATTTCTTATGAGGAAGCTGAAATAGAGAGTCGTTTAAAATGTAGGTCAAACTCAAGATACTTATGTACAAATGCAGCTTTGTCAGTAGAGCGGAGTAAATTATCGTAAATAAATTTTGGTACAGGATGGTAAAGTTCACCTGAACCATTGTTATAAAATATTTTTAAATAACGTGAAGAAACGTCATATTTCCAAGAAGTTACAATAACAGTTTTTTCCATACATTTGCCCCCATATTTACAGTAGACCCATGTCCATATAAAAAACGCTTTATTCCATTATTTGACAGTACTCTAAGTCTCAGAAGCTGACAATTGATAAATGAACTTTGCTATGAAGATATAAGTATAAGAATTGTAAAAAATTTGCAATTAAATCGAAGCACAGACAAGTGGGAATTTATTGATCTTTTAGTCAAAAAGAAACCACCCAAGAATGGGTGGTTTCGGACTTTTCTGATGAATCTAATGAATTAGATTTTACCAACTAAGTCGATAGATGGTGCTAGTGTTGCTTCACCTTCTTTCCATTTCGCTGGGCAAACTTCACCTGGGTGGCTTGCTACGAATTGAGCAGCTTTAAGTTTACGTAAAGTTTCTGATACATCACGAGCAATTGAGTTGTCATGAATTTCAGCAGTTTTGATTACGCCTTCAGGGTTAATGATGAACGTACCACGAAGTGCTAGACCAGCTTCTTCAATATGAACATCAAAAGCGCGTGTTAATTGATGAGTAGGATCGCCAATTAATGGGAATTGAGCTTTACCAACAGCTGGAGAAGTTTCATGCCATACTTTGTGAGAGAAATGAGTATCAGTCGTTACGATATAAACTTCCGCACCAGCTTTTTTGAATTCTTCATAATTGTCAGCAGCATCTTCAACTTCTGTTGGACAGTTGAATGTAAATGCAGCTGGCATAAAAATAAGAACAGACCATTTACCTTTAAGATCTGCTTCAGTTACTTGAATGAATTCACCGTTACGGAATGCATCAGCTTTAAATGGTTTAACTTCAGTATTAATCAAGCTCATCATTGTCTCCATGATTGCGGTATATCTTTAAACTAGGAAAGTGTTTACGAGATATAGAATAGTTAATTTTTCATTATTGGGGAAATAGTATTTTTACATGATTAGAATCGGAAAAATGAATTGATCGATTTAAATCCACATTTTCACCCAATCTATCCTGATTTGACTTCATGTTGATGACGTCAAGATGACAGGAGATTTTAAAATTAATGCGTTAGACAACATGCAGTCTATATCATTAAAATTCAAGGGTAGAATGGAAAAATTTATAAAAAATGTTTAATTTCTGGATTATAATTTAATTTGTGAGCTTTTTGCTCGAGTAGATAGCGAATTAATACGAACAATGACTGATCATTTAAGAACAAGATTCGAAAACTTAGAACTGAATATGGGTTTGGGAAAAATTAGCGCTTTTATTGCAATGTCCTTAGGTTTGTTAAGTATATTCGGCGCTTTGTGTTTTTTATTTCCCACAGTATTAACGACACCAGAACTTCGCCCATTTTATGTGCAATATTATGATGTCTTTTATTTTAGTTTAATATTGGCGGTTGTTCTGAGTGTCGGTTTTGGCGCATATAGCTCAATCATTCGTCAAAATCGATATGGGTTTTACGGATTATGTTTTGCTTTAGTTGCTGCAGTTCTCGGCTGTGGCTTGATCAAAGCACCGATACTTCCAAGTCTTCCTTTCTATGCTGGGATTGATTATTTCGTTCTGACGCTTGTGATTTTGGCTGTTATTTTTATTCCACTTGAGGGGTTTTTTGCCAAAAATCCTGAGCAAAAAATTCTTAGGGTTGGCTGGGTGACAGATATGAAATATTTCATGTTTAGTCATATTGGTATTCAGTTATTCACCTTTTTAACAGTCATGCCAATCCAATATTGGATCACTCATTTACCAAATAATCCAATTGTGCCCTATGTGCAGGCGCAACCGATTTGGTTACAGTTCATCGAGTTGCTTATTGTTGTGGATTTTGTGGTGTATTGGCTGCATCGAGCGATGCATGAAGTGAATTTCCTTTGGCGTTTTCATGCCATTCATCATTCTACTGAATATATGGATTGGCTGGCATCTTCGCGTTTGCATGCTGTTGAAGTGTTAATGACACGTTTTTTAGCAACTTTACCTATTTTTCTTTTGGGTTTTCATACTTCAGCGGTGTTTGCATATCTGATCTTTATTTCCTTTCACGCCATATTTATTCATTCAAATGTACGTTTTCGCTTTCCTTATTTACGTTGGATTATTGCCACTCCTGAGTTTCATCATTGGCATCATTCTTCTGAAAAGCCTGCAATTGATAAAAATTATGCTGCATTTATCCCTGCGTATGATGTCATTTTTAAAAGCGTGTATATGCCAAATCATTTGGCGAGTGTGTATGGTACGGTAGGCTATAAAATTCCAAATAGTTTTGTGAAGCAGTTTACTTGGCCTTTTAAAAAATACGTAAAACGTTTTCTTCAGCGTTTTGATTCGTCATCTAAATCCTGAAGATATTGATCAATCTGCATCAATTTCCCAACAGGATTGATGCAGTTACTTTGCATAGCAACACTTTAAAGCGTAAAATAGCCGATTATTTTATTTTCAGGAAAGCTGTTCAGTGCAGAGTCATTTAAATGTAGATCAATGGGTTATGGCACGTGACCGTCACCGTTTAAATCGACTGCGCAAAGATAAAAATACCGAAACAGCAGAAATTGAAAAGCTATTTGCACAATCAAATCAAAAAGTTAAACAACGTTTAGCGCGTCTCCCAAAGATCAAACTCAATCAAGACCTACCTGTTACCCAGTACGCTGATCGTTTGATTGAAGCAATTCAAAAACATCAAGTAATCATTGTGGCTGGGGAAACTGGCTCAGGAAAAACCACACAGCTTCCTCAGATCGCAATGCTGGCTGGTCGTGGTTTGACAGGCATGATCGGGCATACTCAACCGCGTCGGTTGGCGGCACGCAGTGTATCGCAGCGTATCGCAGAAGAAGTGGGCGAAAAGTTAGGCGAATCCATCGGCTTTAAAATCCGTTTTAATGAGCAAGGGTCACAAGATTCAATTGTTCGTTTAATGACGGATGGTATTTTGCTTGCTGAACTGACGCACGATCGTTTTTTGTCGAAATATGACACGATTATTATAGATGAAGCACATGAGCGTTCGCTCAATATTGATTTTATCATGGGCTATTTAAAGCAACTGTTGCCGAAACGCCCAGATTTAAAAGTGATCGTGACCTCAGCAACGCTCGATGTAAATCGTTTTAGTCAATATTTTTACAATGCACCTGTTTTTGAAGTTGAAGGGCGTAGTTTCCCCGTTGAACTTCGTTACCGCCCAATTTCTGAACTGAATATTGTCGGCAGTGATGATGACGAGTTTGATGATTTTGAGGAAAATTTACCGCGTGCAGTCGTACAAGCGGTAGAAGAGTGTTTTGCTGATGCGGATAGCAAAGGTCATCCTGAACATGCTGATATTTTAATTTTTGCCAGCACTGAGCAAGAGATTCGAGAATTACAGGAAACCCTGCAAAAATTTGGTCCTCGTCATACTGAAGTGCTTCCTTTATACGCACGTCTAGCGATTGCAGAACAACAAAAGATTTTTAGTCCAAGCGGAAAAGGGCGACGAATTATTATTGCCACTAACGTTGCGGAAACGGCACTTACCGTACCGAATATACGTTATGTAATTGATAGCGGTTTTGCGCGTCTTTCACGTTATAACTATCGTTCGCGGGTACAACGGTTACCGATTGAGGCGATTTCACAAGCTGCGGCCAATCAGCGTAAAGGGCGTTGTGGACGTATTGCAGCAGGTGTCTGTATTCGTCTTTATAGTGAAGATGATTTTCTGAGCCGCCCAGAGTTTACCGAACCAGAAATTAAGCGAACCAATCTTGCGTCTGTGATTTTACAAATGCAAAGTTTGGGATTGGGCGATTTGGAAGATTTCGATTTTATCGAGCCACCTGATTTTCGTTTAGTCAATGATGGGCGTAAGTTGTTGGTTGAGTTGGGCGCTTATAACGAGCACACTCAATCCGCTCATAAGAAGAAAGGTGGGTTAACCAAAATCGGCCAAATGATGGCGCGTATGCCGATTGATCCTCGTTTAGCTCGTATGATTATTGGTGGTGCGCATTTTGGTGTGCTGAAAGAAATTTTGGTGATTGTAAGTGCTTTGGCTGTTCAAGATCCGCGTGAACGTCCTGCCGATAAACAAATGCAGGCGGATCAAAAGCATGCCTTATTTAAAGAAACTGATTCTGACTTTTTATTCTATTTAAAGCTATGGGATACTTTACAAACCAGCCCAGAGACACAATCAGAAAGTAAGCGTCGTCAGTTTGCCCGGAACCATTTTTTAAGTTGGTTGCGTTTACGTGAATGGAAACAAACTTATCAGCAGTTGGTTGAATTGGCTGAAGGTTTGAAACTTAGCTTTAATGAAAAACCAGCCAATTATGAGAATTTACATCGTGCTTTGTTAACAGGTTTACTTTCCTTTATCGCCAACAAAACGGATGAACGAAATACCTTTATGGCGGTGCGCCAACAAAAAGCGAAGGTGTTTCCAGCCAGCACTTTACATAAGAGCAATACCGCTTGGGTGATGGCGTTTGAGATGGTGGAAACGTCTCAAGTCTATTTGAGGACGTTGGCGAAAATTGATCCTGAATGGATTTTATTGGCTGCTGGCGATTTATTGAAACATCATTATTTTGAACCACATTGGTCGAAAAAAGCGGGTATTGTAAATGCCTATGATCAGATTTCATTATTTGGGTTGATTATTGAACCTAAGCGGTTGATCAATTTTGAAAAAGTGGACCAAGCTGCTGCACATGAAATCTTTTTGCGAGATGCGCTAACGACAGGGCATTTGGGGATTACTCCACCATTCCTAAAGCACAACTTATTAAAACTTGAGGAAGTTGAGCGCGTTGAAGACAAATTACGTCGTCGTGATTTGGTGGTTGATGAAGAAACGATTTATCAGTTTTATGCCAATAAAGTTCCGACCGAAATCGCCAGCCGTCGTAGTTTTGAAGATTGGCGAGCAACGGTAGAGCCTGAACATCCGCGTTATTTATTCGTTGATGATGACGCTTTGTGGATGAATGATCGCCCAACTACACAACAGTTTCCTGACTATTTACATAATGGACAATTACGCTTAGCGGCCAGCTATCGTTTTGACCCAAGTCATGATGAAGATGGCGCGACCGTGAAGATTCCAGTGCAAGCTTTAGCGCAGGTTGATGAAAATCAATGGTCATGGGGCATTCCAGGTTGGCGACAAAATTTAATTGAGGCGCTGTTAAAAGCATTGCCAAAAGATAAACGTCGTAACCTTGTGCCTATTCCTGATACAACGAGAAAGTTGATACAAGGCATAGATGCAGTTCATTTACGATCGCATCTATTTAGTTACTTGGCATTTGCTTTACGCGGTGAGCAAATCACTGAAAAAGATTTTTCTTTTGAACGAATTGATCAATACCTTATTCCTTTTATTAAAGTTCTCGATGAAAAAGGTAAATTAATTGCCCAAGGTCGTGATTTGGATGAGTTAAAAGCGCGTTGTCGTGTAGAAACGCATCGCGCTGTAAAGCAACATGAGGGTGAGTTTAAAACTTTTCCTGAGCATTTTGTTTTTGAAGCTTCACAAAAAGTGACGGGTGTATTGGTGAAACAATATCAAGCACTCGTTCCAAGTAAAGCATTTGCTGATTTAGATGCAAAAGATGAATCAGGTGTTGTGATTCAGACTTTTAACGATCAAGAAGAAGCAATTAAACAGCATAGAGAAGGGGTAATTCGCCTCGTTCACATGCAACTTGGTGATTTGATTCGTCAGTTGAAGAAGCAAATTTCTAAACAATTAGCACTGGCTTATTCACCATTAGGTGATAAAGCAAAGTTGGAACAAATGTTGGTTTACGCGACTTTGCAAGTTTCGATTCAAACGCTTCCTATTGATGCTGCTGAGTTTGAAAGCTTATTGGCAAATACCAAAAAGCATTTTTTATCTTTGGGTCAACAGACATTGACTGATTTGACTGAAATATTTACGCAATGGCAGCAAGTTCGCCGTGAATTGCTCGTCCTCGATCAAACTATTTTCACTCGAAGTGTAGATGATATCGAAGATCAACTGGATCTTATGTCCCTCGCAAACTTTGTTTATAGTCGTCCCGCTGATCTTTGGCAGGAATACCCGCGTTATTTAAAAGCTTTGCTATTGCGTTTAGATAGATTGCCCAATAATCTACAAAGAGATCTTGCGGCAATTGATGAAGTCGATCCTTGGATGGACAAGCTATTTAAATTTAAAAATGATCCTAAAATCAAAGAATTGTATTTGATGATGGAGGAGTTGCGAATTTCCTTGTTTTCTCAACCGATGAAAACAAAGATGCCAATTTCACCAAATAGATTACAAAAACTATGGGATCGATTATCAATCGGTTAAACTGAGCAATAATGAAAGCTAGAACCATTCTTTACAGGAGTTTTACATGGGCATTCGTATAACAGGTACAGGGTTATTTCACCCGACCGAATCTATTTCCAATGCAGAATTGGTGGAAAGTTTAAATGCTTATGTAGAACAATATAACCAAGAACATGCTGACAAAATTGCAGCAGGTGAATTAGAGCCATTACGCGGTTCAAGCCCTGAGTTTATTGAAAAAGCATCAGGTATTCAGCGCCGTTATGTGGTTGAGAAGTCTGGTATTCTTGATCCAAAGCGTTTACGTCCTCGTTTACAAGAACGTAGCAATGATGAGCTTTCACTTCAAGCAGAATGGGGTGTGATTGCAGCAAAACAAGCGATGGAAAATGCAGGTGTTACCGCAGAAGACATCGATGTTGTGATTTTAGCTTGTTCAAATATGCAACGTGCTTATCCAGCAGTGGCGATTGAGATCCAATCCGCACTTGGCATTCAAGGTTATGCGTACGATATGAATGTGGCTTGTTCTGCCGCCACGTTTGGTTTAAAGCAAGCCTATGATGCGGTGAAGTGTGGTGCCCGCCGTGTTTTACTGCTCAATGTTGAGATTACATCAGGTCATTTAGACTATCGTACCCGTGATGCACATTTTATTTTTGGTGATGTTGCGACAGCATCGATTATCGAAGAAACTGAAACAAAATCAGGTTATGAAATTTTAGATATTCATTTGTTCACGCAATTCTCAAACAATATTCGTAATAACTTTGGTTTCTTGAACCGTAGTGAAGATGCGGTGGTGGATGATAAATTATTCCGTCAAGATGGGCGTAAGGTCTTTAAAGAAGTTTGCCCACTTGTTGCAAAAATCATTACTGCACAATTAGAAAAACTCGAATTGACAGCTGAGCAGGTTAAGCGTTTCTGGTTACACCAAGCCAATGCCAATATGAATGAACTGATTTTAAAATTAGTTGTGGGTAAAGAGGCTGATTTAGCACGTGCGCCAATTATTTTAGATGAGTTTGCAAATACCTCATCTGCTGGTGTAATCATTGCAATGCATCGTACAGGTGAACAGGTCAATGATGGTGAATACGCCGTGATCTCTTCATTCGGTGCAGGTTATTCAGTGGGTTCGATCATTGTGCAAAAGCATATTGCATAAATTTTTATAAGTTAAAAAAACACCGCATCTGAATATGCGGTGTTTTTTATTAAGAGAATAAATAGTATTTACTTCAACATAATAGCGAGGTCTATCAGTTGTGGGGTGGTGGTGCTACCAATTGTTGAAGCCGCCAGATTTGGTGTACCGTCTACACTAATGGCGAGTCTAGCTCTTGGTGCCATAATCGTTGTATCGCTGTTTAAATCGATGCGATATAAAACGGATGGCCCCGTCATTCCAGACACGGTCGCTAAAGCAAAACCATTGTCTCCACCCGCAATGTCAAAGCCATTATCCATACCTAGATTAATTCCTAATGCGCCAATTGAATTCAGTACACCATCATTTGGTGGACTTTGTTTAACTAAAAGTTGGTTGCCTTGATCTAAGTTAAATAGCTCTGTGCCAATCATTGTGATAGGTGTTTGGAAACTGTTGGTATAGGCTGCTGCACTGACAACTGCATCATCGATACCGTTTAAGTCACCATCAGTAATGGTGTCACCTGTATCAACATTGATGCGTAAACTTTGTCCTGTATTACTAATGACACGTAAACGATCAGCAGCAGGGTTAAAGTCAACAGCAAAGCTTGTACCAAGTAGAGTTGTGAAAGGATTGTCATCGCCCATCGCTGCTTTCAGTGAGGATTGAAGTGTTGCCATACCTGTTTGAGTATTGATGGTATATAGATTTGATTGGTCACTGAGACCATATAACATGCCAGATTTGTCAGTTGTGGTTTTAAATCTAAAATCGATTCCAATAATCTTTTCTGCCACTTTTAAACCGGTAATATTGGTTTGTTTAACTGAATTTGGTGTATTTGCCATAAAATGAATCAACTGGTTGTTGGCACTCAAACCATATGTATGTGCGCCGCTATCGGCAGCACTTGCGAGTGCTAAACCTCGAATACCAGAAGTCTGAAATACATTTGGCAAGTTTTTGCTTTCAACAACGGCAGCATTTTCTGAGCCGACGGCAGCAACATTGAGGTGGTGGAGTTGATATGTGCCTGCTACTTTAAGGGCGGCATAGCCAACGTTATTAATCGGGTCAATATCAAAACCACCGCCGCCTTCAACATCAACACCTGATGCAAGCATCGCTGAATTACCCAATGTGCCAGCATTTGCATTTTGTAGATAGATACGATCAGTGTTTTGGTCAATACTGAATAATCGTGTTGATCCAGTTCCCGCGATTGCGTTGGTATATGCAGCAGCAATAACAGCCACTGATTCAGCACCTAAACTAATATTGCCATCTGTGATCGTCGCCCCCGTATCAACATTAATTCGCAGATTTTGTCCATCATTGCCGATGACTCGCAAGCGATCCGCTGCGGGATTAAAATTTACAGTCATCAGGTCAGGATTACCTGTGATTTTGTCAAATGGTGCATTGCCATCTGTAGTGTCCGCTGGATCAGCAACTAACTTACTTACCCAAGTCGCACGTCCAGTTTGAGGGTTCAGCGTATAGATATTGCCCATAGTACCGACGGCATATAATTTTCCATCTTTTGGACGGTGGTCTATGCCAATCAGTTGTTCACTAGATTGTAGATTTGTGATTTTTAAATTAGAAACCAACATTTCAGGTTGATCACGATTGATTGAACTTATCATCCCATTGCCCGTCAAAATCAGCACATCGCCTGTATTCGTGGGAGAGGGATTGGAATTATTGTTTGAGTCATTATTACAACCCAAAAGGAATAGGCTGCCTAAGACAGCAGTGGTCAATGATAGTATTCTTGTATTCATTTTTTAAATCCTGATTAATATTTTTGTTCATAAAAAGCCTTAAGAAATATTCCTTATTACTTATAAAACTTGGGGCTTTTGTGATTGAGTGACTTGTTTTAAATAAAGATATAGCGCTTTATTTTTGGCTGTTAATTTAAAAAAATTTATTAACTAGAATCAGCATATAAGTGCTGATATTGAAAGTAAATCAATGTTTTTAAGTGATTTTTTTGTAGTTGGGTTTTGAGTTGTAATTATTCACGCGGACTTCACGGCTGATCAGAAATTTTAATTTTTAGGATGTGGTGATTTATGTGTGTTAGGATTTTTAGATATAAAAAATAGAGAGAATCATGGGATTCTCTCTATTACTTGGGAGCGATTATGCTTCTACTGTTTGAACTGCAATTTTTTTAGCAGGATCGGCTTTACGTCGAACAGCAGGAACGGGTTCACCACGATATTGACGATCAGCAAAATAACTAGAACGCACCATTGGTGCAGACCAAATATTTCTAAAACCTAATTTACGTCCATGCTCAGCATAACGCTCGAATTCTTCAGGTGTGACGAAACGATCAATTGGCGCATGCTGTTTAGATGGCTGTAAATACTGACCAATCGTGATGTAATCTACGTCATGTGCTCTAAGATCATCTAAAAGGGCAATCACTTCTTCTTCAGTTTCACCAATACCAACCATCAAACCACATTTCGTTGGAATATCTGGACAATATTCTTTAAACATTTTTAACAGATTTAAAGAATGTTGGTAGTCAGAGCCTGGACGCATGGCTTTATATAAGCGTGGCACTGTTTCAATGTTGTGGTTGAAAACATCAGGCGGGCATTCGGTCATGATGCGAAGCGCAATATCGAGGCGTCCACGGAAGTCTGGAACTAAAATTTCCAACAAGGTGTTTGGGCTAAGCACGCGAGCTTCTTTGATACAGTCAACAAAATGTTGAGCACCGCCATCAAGTAAATCATCACGGTCCACTGAAGTAATCACGGCATATTTTAAGCCGAGATTCGAGATTGTTTCTGCCATGTGGCGTGGTTCGTCTGCATCAAGTGCATTTGGACGACCATGCGCAACGTCACAGAAAGGACAGCGACGTGTACAAATATCGCCCATGATCATAAAGGTTGCTGTACCACCACCAAAACACTCTGGTAGGTTGGGGCAAGCAGCTTCTTCACATACAGTATGCAGTTTTTGCGAGCGCAAGGTTGTTTTGATACGTTGAACCTCTTCTGGTGCAGCCATCTTGACGCGAATCCAGTCTGGTTTACGAGGTACTTCAACCGTAGGAATCACTTTTACAGGAATTCTTGCGACTTTTTCGGCGCCACGAAGTTTTAAGCCCTGTTCAGCTTTACGGTGTTCAGACATATCTTTTCTACAACCTTTAACTTGAGATATCTAGACATTATAGTCAAATTTACGAGTGTATAGGACGAAATAGGTATTCATTTTAAAAATGTGTATATATAAAATATATGGTTGAGAAATACATCAATTCAACGCATATTGGTTATCATGTATATAGGGTCTGTTAATCTTTTACAAATGTTTGCGACAGGAGACATTTTTTAGACGGTACAAGGCATGGTTTGTGAAATTTAGTCATTCTAAATGAGCAAAGCATAACGTAGTAACGGCAAAAAATGTCCCTGTCCCGAAGGGTTATGGCTAAAACTGCCTCAAACTTCGTTGTGAAACTTGACAAGGGGATTGCCATTGTCTGCGTTTCACGCCTTGTTTGTGTGGTTTTAGCCTATAACGCAACGCATGGCTAAAAGGTCAACAAACCCTAATAGTAAACGTTTAACAGTCAAGGAGCTTTGAATGCCACGTAAGAAAGAGGTCGTTGGTGGGAATATTGTAAAATATGATGCAGTCATTCTCGGTTCTGGCCCAGCTGGTGAAGGCGCGGCAATGAAGCTGGCAAAAGCAGGTAAGCGTGTTGCGATTGTTGATGTTCGTGATCAACTCGGCGGTAACTGTGCGCATGTCGGTACGATTCCAAGTAAAGCATTACGTCAAACAGTTTCAAGTATTATTCGTTATCAACGTGACCCAATGTTTCAAAAAGTAGGTGAATGGAAACAATTCACCATGAAACAAGTGCTACGTAATGCGCATAAAGTGATTCAACAACAAGTCGATACGCATACACGTTTTTATGATCGCAATAAAATCGAAACTTTTTATGGTCGTGCGTATATCCATGACAAAAACACAGTCTTGATTTTTAGTCAGGATGGTATTAAAGACACGATTATTTGCAAACAAATCGTGATTGCTACGGGCAGTCGCCCTTATCAACCCCAAGGATTAGATTTTAATCATCCTCGCGTATTTGATTCAGACAAAATTTTAGATTTAGATTATACGATTCAAAAAATTATCATTTATGGTGCAGGCGTTATTGGATGTGAATATGCGTCTATTTTCATTGGATTAGATCATAAAGTCGACCTAATCAATACCCAGCAAAAGCTATTGAGTTATTTGGATGATGAGATTGCTGATGCCTTGTCTTATCATTTGCGTGAACAAGGCGTTTTGATTCGTCATAATGAACAAATTGATCGCTTAGAAACTTTCGATGATCACGTGGTATTACATTTACTTAGTGGTAAGAAAATCAAAGCTGATGCGATCTTGTGGTGTAACGGTCGTTCAGGCAATACCGATGGTTTAGGTTTAGAAAATGTTGGTTTAGTACCCAATAGCCGCGGTCAGTTGATGGTTAATGATCAATATCAAACCGAAGTGGATAATATTTTTGCTGCGGGCGATGTCATTGGTTGGCCATCATTAGCATCTGCTGCCTATGACCAAGGGCGTTGTGCCGGTGCAAATATGGTTGGCGAAAAAAATGTCAAACCAATTAAAGATGTGCCAACTGGAATTTATACCATTCCAGAGATTTCTTCGATTGGAAAAACCGAGCAAGAGCTGACTGAAGAAAAAATCCCATACGAAGTAGGACAGGCTTCTTTCCGTCATTTGGCACGTGCGCAAATCACAGGTGATACGGTCGGCGAATTAAAGATTTTATTCCATCGTGATACTTTGGAAGTATTGGGTATTCACTGCTTTGGTAATAATGCGGCTGAGATTATTCACATTGGGCAGGTGGTGATGCATAGCCCAAACAATACCTTGAAGTATTTTGTAGAAACGACATTTAACTATCCGACAATGGCAGAAGCATATCGTGTTGCTGCCTTGAATGGGATGAATCGTCTATTCTAAGTGTGCAAGACATTGTATGATCTAAATGCCAATCAAATTGATTGGCATTTTGCTATTTTGTATTTGATAAAAAGGTTGCTATGAAAACTCAGAAAAATAATATGTTCATCTTGATCATTATTGCTTTGCTGATCTTTGCTTATGTCGGTTTAGATCTGAAGCAAAAGGCTACACTACTTGGCGAGTCTTCATCTCTTGAACAGCGTACCGTTGATGACCAAGCCAAGATCATGCAAGCCTTTCAACAGCAAAGAAGTAAGCTTCAGGTGCGCTCACAAGGAACAGTGAAAGCGATTTTGTCTGATGATAATGATGGCTCAAGACATCAAAGGATGATTTTAGAGTTGGACAATGGTTTGACGGTTTTGATTGCTCATAATATTGATTTGGCACCCCGAATCGAGGGGCTGCAAAAAGGTGAAATAGTTGAGTTTTATGGGGTGTATGAATATAACAATAAAGGTGGGGTAATCCATTGGACACACCACGACCCAAGAAGAAAACATATTGATGGATGGTTGAAATATAAAGGAAGCATGTATCAGTAACCATCTTCCTTTATAAGTTGTTGTGAAGATATGCGCTAAATCAGCTTGTAAGCGCCAATTTCTGACGAGATTTCCATTTGGGTAGGACTTTAGCTAAATAAGCGTCCATACACCATACAGGGCCAATTAGGAGGAATTGTAAGTCTTTAAAGAAAGATGGTTTTTTGCCTTCCACTTTATGTCCGTAAAATTGACCAATCCAAGCGATAACAAATATGCCGATATAGAAACCGATGCCCACAGGTAAGATAATAATCAGCCATGCCATAACAGCGAGTAAAGCAGCCATTGCAACCGCAAGCACAATATCTAGACGAGCATAGAAAACTAAAGTTAAAACCAGTAATAGCGCGGTTAATAAGGCACTAAAGTGCGCAAGAATACCAATAATCGAAAAAAGAATTGCTGGAACACATACCCAATGGATTTTTTTATTGGTTTGGTTTTGATGACTTTCACTGTATTCGTCGAACCATTCGTCGATTGATTTCACAGCGCTCTCCTTGCGATCTTAGTTATTTTTTAATTATCTCAATATACCGAAGAAAGATGAATGGGTCAAAATATCTGCAGGGTATTTAGCTTTGTTGCAGTGCAAAAAAAATAAAAGCCACACGAGGTGGCTTTTATGGATGGTGTGACTGACTGTAACTTAAGAGTTAGGTCCGTCTACACGTTCGATGCTCACTTTACCAAGACCTGCATTTGTAAGTCCGATTTGCTTTGCTGCACCATAAGATAAATCAAGTACACGGTTACCATGGAAAGGACCACGGTCATTTACCTTTACCACAACACTTTTACCGTTATCACGATTGGTTACACGGATATAGCAATTTAGTGGAAGGCTACGGTGAGCAGCGGTCATTGCATTCATATCGAATGTTTCACCACTTGCTGTTTTACGGCCATGAAATTGACGACCATACCAAGATGCAACGCCAGTTTGGCTAAACTTACGAACTGTGTTCGAAGCTACTGCATTTAGCTTTTCAATCACTGAAGGCTCTTCTTCAGGAATGTCAATTTTTGCTGCAATCGTTTGGCGACGTACTTGGTCACCCGAACGCTCAGTGATTGAAAGACTATTTACGTTAGAAAGACGCGAATTAAAATTTTGAGAATCTTTACTTAGAACACGAGCGGCTAAGTTAGATCCGTCCACATCACTATTCAATGATGAAGATTGTACCATTTCTGCATGTAACGGGCTTAAACTTAAGCCGGCTGTCAGCGCTAGAATATATTTTAGCGAAAACTGCATTGTATAAACTCCTAGAGAACATGCTTTTCTACTTCAATCAAACAGTCTGAAATATAGTGCACATGTCTAATTATTCACTTTTGCAATTTGCAATTTGGGGGCAGTTGTAACCACTTAAAGAGTTTGAACAGCCCGAACACTTGGGATGGATAATATTCATCGGCTATGAAGTGTGTCTAGTCATTAAAGATAAATAGCAAAAAAAAGAACAAAAACACACAGTTTTTGATTAAAAAATGAACAATATTGTAACTAAATATTAAAACAGCTTAAAAACTATACTTTTTTAATAATAAAATTATTGACTTTTTAGTGTTGCTAAAAAAGCTAGTCTATCGACTAGCTACTTCAGTGCCTAATAACCATACAGCAGTCGCATACATGCGGCTTCTGTTGTAGGTGGTAATGACTTGGAAATTTGGATAAGTTATATAATAGATAGGACCAGAACGATCTTGTAATTGAATGACATTTACAAGGTCTAAATCATCAATTTTGACCAAAGGGTTAACAGGTGATATACCCAATCGCTTGAGTTCACCGTAAGGTCTAGGTAAGGTCAAATCCTTCGCAATCACGCTTTCTGGATCATTTCCTAAATAGCGAGCAGGGAAGCCAATTGGTCGATCTCGTTCCCAACCATGTTTAGCTAAATAGTTCGCAATTGATCCAATTGCATCAACAGCCGAATTTCTAAGATCAATATGACCATTACCATCGTAATCTACACCGAGTTTTTGAATATTACTCGGCATGAACTGTGGATAGCCAATTGCACCTGCATAAGAACCAACAATACTATTGGTTGGATAGCCTTCTTTATATGTCCATGCGATCAGCGCAGCCAATTCATCACTAAAGTAATCAGCACGACGAGGATAACCAAATGCAAGCGTTGCTAAAGCATCACGGGTGACAAAAGAGCCTTTATTTGCGCCGTATCCTGTTTCTACCCCTAGAACCCCTAGAATAACGGCTTTAGGTACACCAAATTGCTGTTCTGCACGATTCAGTACATCCTCGTATTGATTTTTAAAACGGATGCCACGCTGAATCGTTCCTTCAGCTAAAAACATTGAACGATAATCGTACCAAGGTTTACTTTCACCGGGACGCGTCATAATGTTTAGAATGTTAGGAATATTACGCGCACCACTCATGGCAGTATCGATTTGTTCACCGCTCAAATTATAGGTTGTCATCGCTTTTTGTTTAAAAGCCATATAATTTGGATGGGTGTAAAATTCGTTCGCGTATGCCCAATTACAGCTTAAAAATAAACTGGCACTTAAGCTAAGAAATTTAACTGTTTTATTTAAAGTTTTATGCAACATATGTTTATAAAATTCCTCGTTATCGATGCGTATGGATGGACATAACCAGTCCAAAAGTAGACATCAGCGTTATAATCGCAGTTCCGCCATAACTCATGAACGGTAACGGCACACCTACTACGGGTAAAATACCACTGACCATGCCAGCATTTACAAATACATAAACAAAAAATGACAAACCAAATGCGCCAGCGATCAAACGGCCATAATTATGGAAGCTTTGTAACCCAATTTGGAATGTTCTAAAAATAATCGCGAAATATAAAAGAATAAGCAGTATCACGCCAATCAAACCAAATTCTTCTGAATATGCGGCAATAATAAAGTCGGTATGACCTTCAGGAAGAAAATGTAGATGAGCTTGCGTGCCTTCTAAGAAGCCTTTTCCAGAGAACCCACCAGAACCAATTGCTGTTTTAGATTGGATAATATTCCAACCTGTACCTAAGGCATCCGCTTCTGGATTTAAAAGCGTCAGTACACGTTGACGTTGGTAGCCATGCAATAAGAATGTCCATGCAATCGGAATGATAATTGCGACAGCACCTGCTGCTGCAGCGATCAGCTTCCAAGATAAACCACTTAAAAAGAGTACAAAGATACCACTTGCAATAACCAGTAATGATGTGCCTAAGTCTGGTTGCTCTGCGATCAGTAAAAAAGGAATAATGATCAGGACTAATGACAGCATGACTTGAGAAAAACTTGGGGGCAGGGCTTTGCGTGACAAGAACCACGCAATCATCATCGGCATGCCGACTTTCATAAATTCGCTGGGTTGCACACTACCAAAACCCGGAATATCAATCCATCGCTGCGCGCCCATACGCACTTCACCAAATACCATGACGGCAATCAGTGACAACACACCAAAAATGTAAAAGTAGGGCGAAAATGCCTGATAGACTTTGGGAGGGATTTGAGCCAAGCTCAACATGACGCCAAAACCGATGCCAAAACTTATTGCTTGTCTCGTGACTAAGCCAACATTCTGAGCGGAAGCACTATATAAAATAGTCAATCCAAGTATGGCATTTAAGATCAAGAACAGACAAAGCCATGGATCAATGTGTAATTGTTGCCAACGAGAAAGCTGCGTGGCTGTACTTAATCCATCGCGGGGTGCTTGACGTAAAAATTTATATTGTGAGCTTGGGGACATGTGATTCTAAATCAGGTAAAGCTAAGCTTCGAGAATGCTAACATAAACGTGAGCAAGACCAAAGCAACGCTTTGGTTGAAGCGTAAGAGACAATGAAAATTTAGAAATGTGACATTTATAAATTTTAGCTTGCGATAAAAAAAACGGCCATTTTGCAATGACCGTTTTTTTATCGGCAGAAGCTTATTTTTGTACTAACAATTGATCAAAGTGTTTAGCGAATACTGCAAGCTCAGCTTGGCTTAGACTTGGAATTAATTTCTTAATTACAATATGAACTGCTGTTTCTACACCGCTGGTTGCAACGCTTGCAGCACCACGTTTAAGCATCCCTAAACCTAGTGTCTTATTGTACTCAGTCATAAAATGATGAATCAACGCATCAGCAAAAGATTTAAACTGTTTGGTGAGCGCATCACGTTGTTCCTTGCCATTACCAGCTTCAACTTCCGCAAAACTTTTTTTCATATCAGCAACAAGACTATCAGGCAAAACAGTACCAATACGTTGTTTACCTTCGTTGTCGATAAACAAACTTTTTTCCATAAAGTTCAATGACTCTAATACTTGGTCATTTGATGTTTTACCGAGTAGTTGTTTCATTAAAGACGAAACAATGCTACGAATTTTTTGAGCAAGTTCTTCAGTTGTATCTCGTTTGTCACTTGGTGGAAACTGTTGAACCAAATGAACCAACATGGTGTCAATTAACTCATCAGTAAGCTGTAGAGATATTTTGTCACGTAAAGGGTATTGTGGTTCTTTACTGTCACGATTGGCTTGTGCAAGTTGAATATCCTGACTCAAGCTTGCTGAAGGAAGAATACCGAAATAACTGGTCATTGAAGAACGTCCTCTATATCAAATTTATTCGTTTTATTGTCGTGCCAAGCGAATTGGCTCGGGCATCCATGACAAATCTGAAACTCGGCATGGATTAATATCCAATCCTCCACGACGAGTATAAGTTGCATAGACCATCAATTTTTCTGGTTTAAGCAATTGCCAAATATCCGCAAATATTTGTTCAACGCATTGCTCATGAAAACCATTATGCTGACGGTACGAGATAATATAAGCTAATATGCTGCGATAACAAGGTCTTTTGCCTTGAAAACGGATAAAAACAGTACCCCAATCTGGTTGTCCTGTCACAGGACAATTACTTCTGAGTAGATGGGAATAAAGCTCAACTTCTACATCGTCAGGCGTCGCAGTATCAAGTTGCAACAAAGTTGCATCGGGGTGCTCAGACAAACGCTCAGGGATAAGATCATCAATACAAATCCCCCTAGGTTGAGTAATCTTTAGATCATCCACTTGAAATAATTCAAGTTTAATCGTTGCGCCAGCAGCTTTTGATAAATCTTGTTCAACAGTCTCAATAAATACCTGTCTAGAGGTAAATTGAGTGAAGTTCAAACTATTAAAATAAAGCTTGAGTGATTTTGATTCGATCAGATTTGGCGAGCTTGCAGGCAAGGTGAGACGACCAATCGCAACTTGAGGTAATCCATGTGGATTTAACCAAGAAATTTCAAAAATATGCCACCAGTCTTTGCCCTGAGTAATCCCATCAATATGTACATATTGTTGGCGGGATTCAGCGCGAGCGATTGGAAATAAAACGTCTGGCTGATATTGAGTTGGGTATTGGGTATCTTTACCCAACAAAGAATGTTCTACACTCATTCACGCATTCCTGAACCACGAGCTAATAAATGATATGCAATTGCATAAAGGACAACACAACATAAGGTCACAACGATTAATGAAAGTGAAACATTCACGTCACTATGCCCTAAAATGCCAAAACGGAAAGCATTGACCATATATACAATTGGGTTAATTAAAGATAAGTTTTGCCAAAATGGGCTTAATGCACTAATGGCATAAAACACGCCGCCTAAGTAGGTCAGCGGTGTCAATACAAAGGTCGGGATAATTGAAATATCATCAAATGACTTGGCATATACAGCGTTGATTAAACCACCAAGTGAAAACAATAACGAAGTAATGATGACCGTATAAATAGTCACAAAGAAATTATGAATTTCTAGATGCGTAAAGAACAAGCTCATGATCGTCACAATTAAGCCAACCAATACACCACGAGAGACGCCGCCAATCACATAACCCCACAGGATCAAATGCAGAGGTACAGGACTCATAATCAGTTCTTCAATGCTTTTTTGAAATTTCGCACTAAAGAAACTTGAGGATACATTGGCATAGCTGTTGGTGATGACTGCCATCATGATTAAACCGGGGATAATGAACTGCATATAGCTAAAGCCGCCCATTTCACCGATACGTGAGCCGACTAAGTTGCCAAAAATCACAAAGTACAAACTCATAGTGATCGCAGGGGGTAATAAGGTTTGTGGCCAGATCCGCATAAAACGGCGAATTTCTTTAACGACTAAAGTCCACAGTGCGGTTCTTAACTGACTAAAGTTCATTGATCCGCTCCTGCAAGATTCTTCTCAACCATTTTGACGAATAATTCTTCTAAGCGGTTCGATTTATTACGCATACTACTGACGTGGATATTTTGTGATTGTAACAATAAGAATAAATCATTCATGTTATGTGCTTTATCCATCGTTACTTCTAAAGTCACAGGATCAATTAAATTAAAGGTGAAACCGATAATATTAAAATCAATGGAATTGATCGGTTCTACTAGGTCACAAATGAACGACTCTTCATTCATTTGATTCAGGAAACCTTTCATTGAGGTATCTTCTTTTATTACGCCACGATCGATGATCGCTATACGGCGGCATAGCATCTCAGCTTCTTCAAGATAGTGGGTCGTTAGAATGATTGACGTTCCATTTTCATTCATTTCAGTCAGAAAATCCCACATTGAGCGACGTAACTCAATATCGACACCCGCCGTTGGTTCATCCAGAATCAGCAACTTAGGTTCATGCATCATGGCACGTGCAATCATCAAGCGGCGTTTCATACCACCAGAGAGCATACGAGATTGAATGTTTCGTTTGTCCCATAAGCCAAGTTTTTCTAAATATAATTCGGCACGTTGTTCCGCCAGTTTTTTTGGAATACCGTAATAACCTGCTTGGGTCACTAAAATATCAAAGGTTTTTTCAAACTGACCAAAATTGAATTCTTGAGGAACAACACCCAGACATTGCTTGGCATGTGAAGGGTGGGTATCTAAGTTATGCCCAAAAATCTCAACTGAACCCGATGTTTTTTTGGTTAAAGAGCTAATGATACTAATCGTCGTCGATTTACCTGCACCATTAGGTCCTAATAATGCATAAAATTCACCTTCAGGCACGGTCAAATTAATACCTTTTAACGCCTGAAAACCATTACGATAAGTTTTGGACAAATCGCTCAACACCAAAGCATCAGTCATGAACGTCTCACGTTGTTAAATAGAATGAGTATTCTGAGCGATATGGAAAAATAAACCAAGTGGGAAAATGGTTTATCTTGTTCTATATATAGAACGGAAACTAAAGATTTCACCGCGATTAAATCTTGATTTTTGGCGCAACAACAATTGACATGATGAGCTTTTAGTCATCTCAAGACGCGGACGACCACAGCTAAAAAATGATCAGAGTTTTGCAATAAGGTTAATTTGTTTTCACGGGTAAAACTGGGCTCGGTGTTGAAGTGCCCTAATGATCTTAAATATACTTTAGAGAAATAAAGTTTTTGTTTAAATGGTATATTCTTGTAAATCATATTTTATGAATAATTATAGATGATGGTAAGCTTTTTCATAGTTATATTGAGAAATGAGTAAATCTAATGAATAAGCTGATTTTGTTGGTTGTAAGTTTTGTGGTTGCTGGGCATGTATATAGTGCTGAGGATTTGTATAGTAAAACAGAGTCTATTTTAATTAAAAAAGATAATGAGCAATTGGGTGAGCGAGAAAGCAGTCAACAATATGATTTCTTTGGATCATCAATCCAACGAGAGCAAGACCGCATAAAGCAACAAGAAAAAGAAGTGGGCAAAATATATGATGAAAAAGCAATAACTGCCAATATGAGTCCTCATGATAAATCTCAATATCTTTTAAGGAACAATGATCTAAATACACTGAATAAATTCGAAATTAATCAGCAAATTAAGTCCAATCAAGAAGGTAGAAATAAAGGTATTATTACTGAAAGGGATTACCAAAAAAGACTTGTAGAGTTAAATTCCAAAAAAAAGTAGGCGTAAAAACAAAGGTTAGTTAACTAATTCCAATCAAATATCTGTAATAGAGTTGGATTGAATATAAGATTTTTAAAGTTTTGAAATAAATACATCGAACCGCCCAAGTGGCGGTTTTTTAATGGGGGAAAAATGGAACATATCAAATACGCACAACTTTTAAAGAATTCGTTGTATGAAGAGTGAGTACTGTGACGTTATGAAAAGCAAATGTGGTGCGCTCAGCGGGACTCGAACCCACGCCACAGGCTTCGGAGACCTGTACTCTATCCAGTTGAGCTATGAGCGCATGTGTGCCACATCATAGGCAAAAAATACTTATAGGTAAATATATACCTTTAAACAAAGATGCTTCTTGATTATTAAAACAACGATTTCAGTCTTATTTAGAAATACTCATCCCGATATGTTCTATAAATGCTGCACCGCGTAATTAATCAATTTCAATGTTTGATTCAACTGACTTGGTGTAATGCGAGATTCCTGTAGAGACGTAATCCATTGCATCTGACAAAGTTTGAGTTGAGATATAGTTTTGCTTTTTTGTATCTGCTGAATCAATGGTTTTGCCATTAAACCGCAATAGGTGGTTAGAGTTTGAATCATGACTTGCTGAACTTCAACAAAAGAAAGTTTTTCTAACGCAATTACTTCAGTTGCAATATTTTCATTGTTCGTCGCTGTTATTGTCTCTACGCTTTGTGTCGGCATAGAGTGCGTTAAATTGTTCGTCTTATGATTTTCTATGTATAAATTTTCTTGGACTCTAGTTTTTGTAGTCAATGTGACTTGTTCCGCCAATAAGCCCATGTCGATTAATTGTTGAACAAGCTCAGTTGGGGCAATTTTCTTCTTATAATCATGATCAAGCATTTGGAAATCTTCATGATCAATCAGTAGTAATAAACGGCGTTGGCGTACATTCAAAGTAATATTACGTTGTTGTAAGGCTATTTGCCCTAGCTCAGTTTTAAAAAAATGTGACATCTGTTCGTCTTGCCCCAGTCAAAAATTTGATAGGGGCTAAGATACGATTGAATAATGACATTTATGTTAATAATTTATTAAATATCATTGGGTTGATATTTTATTTAATGAGTTTGGTCTCTAAAGCCTTACGAAGATAAATATCTAAATCATCTTGGCGTAGTAACCATTGAATATAGTCAGATGGTAAGTCTTGGATGGCTGTACCTTTATGTTTACCAAAAGTGATCGTTTTAGGAATACGTGCTTCTTCTGAGGCAAGATAAAGTTGTTCAATATTTTGAATATCCAACTGATGAATAATATGCATCAAAATATTGGCTGTTAAGATGATATCAGCATCAGCACGATGTGCACCTTTTAACATTTCTCGCGCTTTATCGCTGCCTTTTGCGATTAAATAAATTAAAGCTGAAATATTGTGCGCTTCAGCATCTTCCCATACTCGACGTGCGAGCGCTAATGTACAAATCGGTTTTAATTTTGAGGTATCCACGCCACATTTGGCGATGGCTGTCACATCATAATCAACATTATGACCAATGATATAAGTGGTTTGTTCTGGCAGTTGGAACGTATTGTAAAACGGTTGATCGATTAGATCTGATTCTAAAATATGATGCACCGCCATTGCGGCAAAGGAAATGGGTTGACCGACTTGATAGAGCTGATCAAAGATTTTCTTTTTATCTAAGCTTAATTTTCCATTTTCTATTTCGATGGGTGCATAAGCGATTTCAATCGGCAAACCATTTAGTGTATGTGTTTCAGTATCTAAGATAATGGCCTGCATGATGTTAAACCTAAGACGAATTTAGAATTTTATTATCTTACAAGAAATTCTATAAAAGCGGGGCGAATGATCGATTGTATTGCTTGATATTTTAAAAAATTGAGAGTGCGTTGCATAAAGAAAAGTCAAAAATAGAATGAATGATAAAAAAGTACTTGAAACATTTTTGTAATAGGCGTAATTCTTATTGCTGTAATTGCCTTAGATGAGTAATTTCTAAGGATAAAATCATAAAAAATAGTTAAGGAAAAACGAAATGCACATGAAGTTATTAACGGTTGCGATGCTGAGTACGAGCTTATTACTTACAGCTTGCGGCGGCGGTGACGATAATGGGACGACGATATTTGTTCCAAAACCTGAAATTCCTGAAAATAATATAAAAGATCCTGTTGCAGGTATCCCTGAATCTTATACGAAGTCAGACTTTAGTGCCGTTGCTTCTGAAAGTTTAATTCTGACGTATAAGATGTTGGGCGTGAATGGTAAAGAAACATTAGCAACCAGTTTGTTGTTTGTACCTGGTGGCCCAATGCCAGCAACAGGTTGGAAGATTGTTGCTTGGGCACACGGCACGACTGGGGTTGCTGATCAATGTGCGCCGAGTCGTAATGCAACAAATGACCATATAAAAGGTATGATCAGTCAATTACTTGCCGCTGGTTATGTCGTTGTTGCACCTGACTATGAAGGGCTGGGTGAGCCAAGTGGTCGCGAACTACATCCATTTTTAAATGTGAAAAGCGAGGCATATTCAATCACTGATGCAGTCGTTGCTGCTCGTGCTTATTTATCAGGGCAAGGTAAACTTACATCACGTCAATGGATGACAGTAGGGCATTCTCAGGGAGGTCATGCCGCTTTAGGAGCTGCACAATACGCGAGTCGTGCCAAACTTGATTATAAAGGAACGATTGCGGTTGCGCCTGCATCCAATCTCGCAGCGATCCTAGCTTTGGGGGAGCAATCTGTGGAAAATGCACCTGTTAATCAACAAATTCCAGCGTATGCACAACTGGACACCTTTACAGCACTCATTACCGCGGGTTTGCGCAATCAAGAACCTACTTTTGGTTATTCAAATATTTTTAAGTCGCCAACTGATCTAATTGCGAGTCGAGCAGAACAAGATTGTGCAGATGTACTAGGAGATAAGTTTGGTGCTGCTATGCAGGAGCATTTAAAAAGTAATGTTAATTTAACAAATTATCCACGAACTCAAATGAATTTTATGACCATTCCTTTGGTTAAATCGTTCTTAGAAAAGGATTCTCAACCAGCCCAAGTAAAACTAAATCAACCTGTGATTATTTATCAGGGCGGGAAGGATGCGACCGTTCCCAAAGCGGCCACCGATTTGTTGGTATTAACCGCAAACAATAAGGGTTCAAGCATTCAATATTTCACTAACGCTGAATGGGATCACGGCACAGCTTATGCTCTTAATATCAATAATATTGTGAATGATGTTAAAGCAGCAATGCCAGCTCAATAAATAACTAGAAGATAAGCCCAGCCATTTATTCTTCGAGTGGTTGGGCTTTAAAACTGCATTCATTTTTAATCATTTCCGTTTTCTTCCTTTCCCCCCTAATCTTTAACATCTTGATCGGATAAAAACGCCGTTACGATCATCCAAATTTGTACTTTGAGTTTTTCAAGTTAAACAAGAATGGAATTCACGAAGAATTAAATAAATATCAACCTGTGAAACAGTAAACTTCATGCTATAATTCGCACCAATCTTTAGCACGGCTTAAAAGCCCTAATTTATAGGACCCTCCGCTAATGTTTGCCAATATTTCTATTGCTGAATTTGATCCAGAAATTGCTCAAGCGATTGCTTCTGAAGGCGTACGCCAAGAAGCCCATATTGAGTTAATTGCATCTGAAAACTATTGCTCTCAAGCTGTGATGGAAGCACAGGGATCAAAACTTACTAACAAATATGCAGAAGGCTATCCTGGCAAACGCTATTATGGCGGTTGTGAATATGTGGACGTGATCGAACAACTTGCAATTGATCGTGCAAAAGAATTGTTCGGTGCTGATTATGCAAACGTTCAACCACATGCGGGTTCTCAAGCGAACTCTGCCGTTTACTTAGCGCTTCTTAATCCAGGCGATACAGTATTGGGTATGAGCTTGGCGCATGGCGGTCACTTGACGCATGGTGCTAAAGTTAGCTTTTCTGGTAAAACCTATAATGCGATTCAGTATGGTTTAAATACTGAAACTGGCGAAATCGACTATGAAGAAGTCGAGCGTTTAGCACTAGAGCACAAACCACGTATGATCGTGGCGGGTTTCTCTGCTTATAGTCAAATCGTTGATTGGCAACGTTTCCGTGACATCGCTGACAAAGTAGGTGCTTACCTATTTGTTGATATGGCGCATGTTGCTGGTTTAGTTGCTGCGGGTGTTTATCCAAACCCTGTGCAAATTGCTGACGTAACAACCACAACAACGCATAAAACCCTTCGTGGGCCGCGTTCTGGTTTAATCCTTGCGAAAGCAAATGAAGAAATTGAGAAAAAACTTCAATCTGCTGTTTTCCCAGGTAACCAAGGTGGTCCTTTGATGCATGCGATTGCTGCTAAAGCAATCTGTTTCAAAGAAGCGATGTCAGAAGAGTTTAAAACTTATCAACAGCAAGTTGTTAAGAATGCTCAAGCGATGGCTGAAGTCTTCATTTCACGTGGTTACGATGTTGTTTCTGGTGGTACAGAAAACCATTTATTCTTGTTGTCATTGATTAAACAAGAAGATGTAACTGGTAAAGATGCAGATGCTTGGTTAGGTGCTGCTCATATCACAGTAAACAAAAATGCCGTTCCAAATGATCCGCGTTCTCCATTCGTTACTTCAGGTATCCGTATTGGTACGCCTGCGGTAACGACCCGTGGCTTCGGTGAAGCTGAAGTACGTGAACTTGCTGGTTGGATCGCTGACATTATTGATAGCAAAGGTGATGAGAAAGTCATCGCTGATGTTAAAGCTAAAGTTGAAACTGTTTGTGCAAAATTCCCAGTATATGCAAACTAATTTGTATATCTAAAAAAGCGCCGTAAGGCGCTTTTTTATTGTCTAATCAATTTGATTAGAGATGGAGTTTACAAGTAATTATATTTTTTATCTGCTTATGTAGGATTAATTTCTAGTAGCGAATAAAAAAGCACCCAGAGGTGCTTTATTTGAATCAATGACGGTGATGTTTTTTCTTTTTCCATTTTTTCTTTTGACTCTGACGTTTGTCATAATCACGGTCTTGACCGACTTGGCGACCTAAAGCCGCACCACCAGCAGCACCAGCAGCAGCGCCGATATAACCACCTGTAGTTCCGCCAACATTTTTACCGACAGCATAACCACCAACACCACCTAAACCACCACCAATGGCAGCCTCTGTACGAGTACGTTTGTTACTTGCAGCAGCAGCGCCACCAGCACCACCTACAGCAGAGCCAATCAAAGCACCATTATGGCCGCCAACTTCTTTACCAATAGCCGTACCTACCACACTACCTAGCGCTGATGTTGCAGCGACACGAGTGGCATTGTCAGCATGAGCAACAGTGACCAAAGAAGATGTTGCGAAAATCGCACTACATAACCAAACGTTTAATTTCATTTTTGACTCCATGTCCTGAGTAAATTGGACATCATTTCTAATGGTTGCAAATGTAACAAGAGTTGAGTGAGAAATTGTGGAGAGGTCAGTCTGAAGTATTGCAGTTTAGTGTCTGGATTGTAGCGTTTTGTTGTGAAACCAAAGTTGTTATCTAAAAAGTCATGATAAAACAATTGGTTGTGATTTTTTGATGAAAGAAGTTTTATGATCTAAAACTTCTTTATATTTATTTAAGGGTCTGCTGACATTTCACAGATGCTAGTCTTGATCATTTTGTTGTGATGAAGATTCTTCGCGCTGTGGTTGACGCTTATCAAGTCCTGTTTGTAGACGTAAATAGTTCAAATCACGAATATTCTTTTGTGTCGCGACCACACCAAACAAGCTGAGTAGAAATGACATGATGTAAAAACCTTTTTCACTCATGGTGATATCAGCATTCCATAAACTAATCAGTAACAGCACAATACATACAGCCATAGATGCCCAGCATAAAGCATAGTAGATCGCTGTCACGGGAATCTCTTCTAATTGGTCTCGAACTGTTTTTTGTAATGACGCGGCAGAAAATAAGCCATAAAGTAAAATCACAAAGTAATAACCTTTTTCATGCAGTGGCATGTCGGCATTCCATAATCCGATAATGAAACCAACGGCTCCTGTGAGTAATGCGACCCAACTTGCCGCAATAAACGCAGAGGTAGGGCGGTTAATAAAATTATTCATCGTTTTATCCTATTGTTTTATCTTTGTATTTACTCTTTTAGACTTTTTATATATGAGATCGGCAATTAGAACAAGTCATGAAAACCAAAGCTGAACAATTTGTGATGAAATGATGATGGAATCGTAAGTTACGGGGCTTCTCTATGTCTTTTAATCTGTAGAATCTGTAAACTATGCGCAATTTTTTGATTTTGCTTATGTCTATCAATTTGATATGCACTGAGCCCTTTAGATTTTGAGATATTCTGCCCATGAAAGCATCACTCCGCTTAAGACTAGATCAACTTTGCGATCGTCATGAAGAGCTGACTGCATTACTTGCTGATGTAGAGGTGATTTCGGACAATAAACGTTTTCGTAAATTGTCTCGTGAACATAGTGATTTATCAGAAATTACCGAAGTTTGGGGTAAATATCGTCAAGCTGAAGAAGATATTGAAACCGCAGAAATGATGAAGTCTGACCCAGATTTCAAAGATATGGCAGAAGAAGAGATTAAAGCCAATAAGGCGCTTTTGGCTGAATTAGAAGAACAACTCAATGTTTTGATGATTCCCAAAGATCCAAATGATGCCAATTCTGCATACCTAGAGGTTCGTGCAGGTACAGGTGGAGATGAAGCCGCGATCTTCTCGGGTGATTTATTCCGTATGTATAGTAAATTTGCTGAAACACAAGGTTGGCGAATTGAAGTGCTTTCAGAAAATGAAGGTGAGCATGGCGGCTATAAAGAAGTGATCTGCCGTATTGATGGTGATGGCGTATATGGTCGTTTGAAGTTTGAAAGTGGTGCACATCGTGTACAACGTGTTCCTGCAACCGAATCTCAAGGTCGTGTACACACTTCAGCGTGTACAGTTGCCATTCTGCCAGAAGTCGATGTCGATACCACAGTTGAAATCAATGCCTCAGATTTACGTATTGATACATACCGCGCATCAGGTGCAGGTGGTCAGCATATTAACAAAACTGACTCCGCTGTGCGTATTACCCATATTCCGTCGGGTGTAGTTGTTGAGTGCCAAGAAGAGCGCTCTCAACATAAAAACAAAGCCAAAGCGATGGCTCTACTGGTATCTCGATTGGAAAATGCAAAACGCCAAGCACAGGAAACAGCAACCTCTGAAATGCGTCGTGATTTAGTAGGATCGGGTGATCGTTCAGAACGTATCCGTACCTATAACTATTCACAAGGTCGTATGACAGATCACCGTATCAATCTGACGTTATATAAGTTGGATGCGATTATGGAAGGTGACTTGACTGAATTACTTGATAGTTTACATCGTGAATATCAAGCAGATCAGTTAGCAATGCTGGCGCAGGAAAATGGCGGCTAATGAATATTGCTCAAGCTTTAGAGATGAATGGCGAGATTGATAGCTATGAACGTCAAGAAGCAGCATGGCTACTTGAACATCTTTTAGGTGTCAGTGCTTTGGAATTAAAACTAAGGCTTGAGCAAGAGTTGACTGAACTACAACAGCAAGCTTACCTCGCGGGGCTTGCTCGACTTACGCAAGGTGAGCCACTCGCGTATGTCATCGGTTCACAACCATTTTGGACTTTAGATCTAAAAGTGACTCATGACACCTTGGTTCCTCGTCCAGATACTGAAATACTCGTCGAAACTGTGTTGAACTTAGCGCTTGCTCAGGATATCAACATGGTGGATTTGGGCACAGGAACAGGGGCAATTGCTTTAGCACTTGCGAGTGAACGGTCACAATGGTCAGTGACAGCAACCGATGTTTACCAGCCGACATTAGATGTTGCTCAAGAAAATGCGGTTCGACATGGCTTAACTCAAGTTAAATTTGCTTGTGGCGCTTGGTTCGATGCTTTAGACGCGCAAAAGTTTGATTTAATTGTATCAAATCCGCCTTATATTGATCCTGATGATGTGCATATGCAAAATCTCAAGTCAGAACCTGAACGTGCATTAGTTGCAGATCAGCATGGGCTTGCAGATATTGAAACCATCATTTCTCAAGGGGAAAGTTGGCTCAAGGCTAAAGGATGGATTGTCCTTGAACATGGCTATGATCAAGGACAAGCAGTACGTGAAATCTTTGAACGGTTCGGTTTTAGCGAAATCGAAACGATCAAAGATTATGGTGGTAATGATCGAGTCAGCTTAGGACAAAAGCTGTTTTAATCCTCGATATATTGCTGTACAGCTTTGGCTAAACCTTGCTCGCCTTGTTGCTCTAAACCAGCGACAACGCCTAAAGCATCAATTTTCTCACGATTTTGACTAAGCTTAAATTTACCCGTAATGTTTTCAATTTGAACCTCAATTCCAACAATACCTTTCAATTCTTCTGCAATATATTCGCTTGGTGCATCTGACATTTTCCAAGGTTTAGCTTGTTTGGCCTCATGCGTACGGGTGAGTTTTGCCAGAATTCCTCGCAAAGACTTTTCATCATGTAAAAAGTTAATCTTTCCTTTGATATGTACAACTTGATAATTCCATGTCGGTACATGCTGATGATGTTGCTGCTTGGTTGGATACCAGTTAGGTGAGATATAGCCTTGTTCACCCTGAAAAATAACGAGGACGTCTGTGTTGTTCTCAATTTGTGTATGTAGAGGGTTGCCCTTGGCGATATGCGCGATTAAAACAGCAGTATCACTTTCTTTATCGAGTAATAACTTAAATGGCAAATGATTGGCTTCTACACCTGCAGCACTATGACTAATCAAGGTTGCAAAAGGATAGTCTTGAATAAATGCGTATAACTTCTCAAGATCTTTTTCCACAAAAATTTCAGGTAAGAACATCATTAACCTCCATTTACTACTCTAAATGACCGAGAGAATTTTGTTTACTCGGTGATGATTTTCTATAACTACCCGGACTTACGCCACTCCATTTTTTAAATGCGCGGTGAAAAGCACTGGGGTCATGGAAATTAAGATCATCGCTGATACTTTGAATTGAATCATTAGTTTTACTTAATCTCTCAATCGCAATATCACAACGAATATCATTTTTAAGCTGTTGATAACTGACACCTTCTTGTTTTAAGCGGCGTTGAATCGTTGCCGTGGACATATTCAATTGCTGTGCAAAATCTTTCAGCTCAGCCCACTGAGAAGGCGCTTGTACGAGCAGTTGACGACGGATTTGCAAACTTAAAGAATTTTCATTCTTAAAACGTACAATCAGATTGTAAGGTGTATGTTTTAGAAAATCCTTTAAGGCATTTTTATCTTTCTTAATTTTATGTTTGAGATAATGTGCATCAAATTCAATTCTGTTTTGTTCAGCATTAAATTGAATATTTTCACAAAAACGGACACGATAGTCCTGTATTTCTACAGGCTGATGACATTTAAATGTCATTTTGTGAAAGTTAATGCGTTGATCACTTAACCAACACATTAAACTATGCACTAGCATTAAAAAGGTCGCATAGGTAAACATGCGTTTAGGTTGCTCGCGATCATGTAATATTAAATACGCTTTATCGCCTTGTTGAATAAGTTCAGCTTCAATATCATCAAGCACTAGCGCTAAAAATCTCAGAATTTCCTTAATCGCTTGTTCTAATGTTTCCGCATTAAATGCCAGTTTGGCCAATAACTTATAACTTCCTCGGCGCATTGGATGCGTATCCATACCCAAGAATTCATCATTCATGCTTTCAGCAAGTTCTACCCATAATTGTGCACACTGTGTGACAGGAATGCGGGCTTTCGTTGATGTTAATAACTCAGCTGAAATGCCAGCGCGATTGGCAATCTGTACAATATTCAAACCACGACTTGCAGCTACGCTCACTGCTTCACGAATCAGCGCATTCGAAATTGTATCTTTAGTGGAATGAAGATCAAGACTTGGGTTTAGGCTCATATGCGATAGAAACAATAGGAGGGTAAATCGGTTGAATGCTCAAAAGTTGCATCACATTTGTTAATTTTTGGAATTGTATCGGAAAAAAGTTGTCTTTACTCTCTGTTATAAAAATATATCACTTTAATTTGATAGGAAAAGTAAATGAAAATTCAAGGAAAGCACTTTGTTATTACAGGTGGTGGTTCAGGTCTTGGTGCTGCAACTGCTGAATATCTCGTTGAAAAGGGTGCTTCTGTTACCTTGGTGGATATGAATGTCGAAGTTGGAGAACAACAAGCGCAGGCTTTGGGTGAAAAGGCGGAGTTTTTCAAGCTAGATGTCACTGATGAACAGGCAGCAGAGCAATTCTTTAAAACTGTGCTGGAAAAACATGGCAGTTTGCATGGTTTAGTGAACTGTGCAGGGATTGGGCCATCGGCAAAAGTAATCGGAAAAGAAGGGGTGCACGATCTTGCTATGTTCTCAAAAACCTTGCATATCAATGTCACAGGGACCTTTAATATGCTGCGTTTTGCGGCAGATGCCATGAGTAAAAATACTGTAAATGAAGATGATGAAGATCGCGGTGTGATTGTGAATACAGCTTCAGTTGCTGCTTTTGATGGTCAAATTGGTCAGGCGGCTTATTCAGCATCTAAAGGAGCTGTAGTAGCAATGACCTTACCCATTGCACGTGAGTTAGCGCGGCATGCGATTCGTGTGATGACGATTGCACCGGGGATTATGGAAACACCAATGCTCAAAGGTTTACCACAAAATGTACAGGATGCTTTAGGACAAATGGTTCCTTATCCATCTCGTTTAGGTCGTCCTGAGGAGTTTGCTCGTCTAGTTGCACATATTGCAGAAAACTCATATCTAAATGGTGAGGTGATTCGCTTGGATGGTGCGATTCGTATGGCTGCTAAGTAAATTTGAAGTCAATGTAAAACGATGGGTCATAACCCATCGTTTTTTCGTTTCTGATTGATAGATGGAATGTATTCTGTTTGTAGCCTATTTTGACGCATGATTAATTTGCTTATATATTGATAATGAAAACTATTATCAAATTGGATTGAAATAATGCGATATCTGAACAAAGGTTTATTTGCTTTAGTTGTGTGCTCGAGCTTAAGTATGTCTGCTTTTGCAGATTTCACCCAAGCGCAGTTACCCTACAAAAGTGATGCTTTAGAGCCTGCCATTGATCAGCAAACGATGGAAATTCACTATGGTAAACATCACAAAGCTTATGTTGATAATTTAAATGCTCAGATCAAGACGTATCCTGAATTGGATAAATTAAGCGTAGAGCAAATCCAACAACAGATTTCTAAATATAACGCCGCAGTTCGTAATAATGGTGGTGGGCATTTTAACCATGCTTTCTTTTGGGAGAGCCTAGCGCCAACCAATAAAACAGGGAAGGCAAATGCCAAGTTATTAAAGCAAATTAATCAAGATTTTGGTTCATTCAAAGCCTTTCAAGAACAATTTAATCAAGCAGCGACCAGTCGTTTTGGCTCAGGTTGGGCATGGTTAATTGTAAACCCACAAGGCAAATTAGAAGTTACTTCAACCCCAAACCAAGATAATCCATTGATGGATATTGCGGAGAAGAAAGGTCAACCTTTGCTTGGCTTAGATGTTTGGGAACATGCCTATTACTTAAAATATCAAAATCGTAGAGCTGATTATACCAATGCATTTTGGAGCGTAGTGAATTGGAATAAAGTCAATGAACGCTATGCGAAAGCTGTAAAATAGGTTCTACATATATTCATTTGTTCAAGTGAGAATAGATGATTGGAACTTTCTCATCGGTTAGTTTAAAAAAAGCGATGGTTATGGTCATCGCTTTTTGTTTTTTAATTGCGTGATTCTTGAATATAAATAGCGGATAACTTTTAAAAAGATAATTACGCGACTTCTCCAACAAGACTATTAAATTGCCCACCGTTTATAGGCGCGATTAAAACTGGATATAGATGAATACCCCAGTTTTTTTGCGACGTCATCTTTGGTTATAAAAGGGTTCAGGAGTAATCTTTGAGCTTTGGTTTTGCGTACATCATCATACAGTAGTTGAAAACTCACTTCTTTTTCTTGCAACATCCGTTGTAATGTTCGTTTGGTGAGATTTAACTTTTTTGCAACTTGATCAATGCTTAACAAACCTTCAACTTCATCATCAATCAGTTGTTTTACCCGATACAAAATATCTTGTGTTGCTGCAAGGTCGTCTAATTCTTTTTGGCAAAGAAGTTTGAATTTTTCTGAGGTGAGTGGGTCAGACATGCTTAACGGCATATCCAAAAGCTTGGTCGAGGTGATTAAACAAGTACGTGGTTGTTCATAACAGATTTCTTCAAAAGTAGCGGTCAATATTTCATTAAAACGAGAAAAATATTCTGGATATTTACACTGTAAATTGATGCTTGGTTTGAAGCCTGGAATGAAAAACCTAACTAAATGTACAAAACCCGTCAAAAAGAAAACACAGCTAAATTCATAGGCTTGCAAATCAGTACGATCATTAAAATCAATCGCAGTACCGTCATAAATAATATGGTAATACGCCCGTTCTTGCTCAATTGTAAAATTTAATTCAACAAAGGAACACTGCAAGCTCACAAACTGATTGATCGTTTCAATTGCTTCAAGGGCATTTTTTGATATCGCGACTGTAAACCCCAGCAGACCATGAGAGCTGATTTTTAATTGACTACCCGCATAGAATCCAATTCCTTGTTCTTGCGTCAGCTCAATTGTACGGGTAATCACTTTCTTAAAAGAAGAAAGGCTAATTTTATAGTTCAAATCATTTAATTTTTCTATTTCAACTCCTGTCCCCCAAAATAATTCTTCAATCGAAATATCCCACCGTGATACGACTTCACTGATCAAGTGGGCATACGAGCTACTAATAAAATGTTGATTATGATGGCGCGGAATACTCATAACGCGAATAAAAATCCTTTTTTAAATTGAAGCGATTGATCTAGAAAATAATGTAGCACTTATACTTTGAAAATGTACATTCATCGGAATTTTGTAACTCAATAAAAAAATTGGCGTGTAATGATATGATTTTGGCGTGGTTTGTTTTAGTCTAAAAATCACACAATATTTCTTGCGAGTATACTTTTGCAAGTCTTTTGTATGTTTGGAATGATTCCTCATACGAAGTTTAAAGACAATATTGTTGTAATAAAAATGAAAAATGCTTGGAGCAAAAAACGTGAAGAAAAAATATTTAAATGCGATGGCTTTAATGACGGGCTTGTTAGTTAGTAGTGGATCTGTTGTTCATGCAGGTTTGTTCGACTTTCTATCACCAAAAGCATCATGGCAAAATTGTAATGTGAACTCCTGTTCTGTTGGTGGAAGTGCAAGGGTGACATCTGACTATGCAAAAACCAAATATCCTATTTTGTTAGCACATGGGATGGCAGGTTTTTCGGCTGTTGGCCCAATGCAATACTGGCATGGGATTACAGAAGACTTGGTTGGAAATGGTGCAAATGTCTTTGTGGCACAACAAGCATCCTTTAACTCATCAGAAGTTCGTGGTGAGCAGTTATTACTCCAAACCAAACAAGTTTTAGCGATTACAGGTGCTGAAAAGGTGAATTTGATCGGACATAGCCACGGTACACATTCGATTCGATATGTGGCAGGTTTATTACCGAATCGAGTTGCATCTGTTACGGCAGTAGGAGGTCCAGTTAAAGGTTCAGATGTTGCTGATGCAGTATATGCCTTTACTCAATCTCCAGTTGGCCCTGCCGCAACTCCTGTGATTACAGCGGCGGTGAATGCATTTGGTGCATTGATTGGTATCGGTTCTGGTAATTATTATGATCAGAATTCTTTAGCAGGGCTTAATTCACTAACGACGGCTGGATCTGCTGACTTTAATCAACGCTTTCCAGCAGGTGTACCAACAACAGCCTGTGGATCAGGTACAGAGCTTGCTAGTAATGGGGTACGATACTATTCATGGAGTGGAACAAGTCCATTTACTAATGCTTTAGATCCGATGGATTATGCATTAACCGCGACATCATTAATAATACCGGGTGAAAGTGATGGTCTCGTTCCTCGTTGTTCAAGCCATTTGGGCACAGTAATACGTGATAACTATGCATTTAATCATTTAGATGAAGTTAATCAGGTCTTAGGGCTGGTGGGGTTTTTACAAAATCCTGTGACACCATTTCGCCTCCATGCTAACCGCTTGAAAAACCAAAACCTTTAAAAATATGATCAAGGGAGTAATGGATTTACTCCCTTGGTTTAACATGGATTCAATAATTAATTAGAAAATAGAGTAACGGAATATGAGTGCCAAGTTTTTAAATAATAAGACAATAATTTTAGTAAGTGTTGCGTGTTTATTTATTATATTGGCTCTAATTTACTGGGCTTTTAAACCCTCAGTGCAAAATCAAAGTAGTCAAAATGATCTGCATACTCAAAGCTTGATGAAAAATAATATTCTGCCAAATGGTGAGAATGAAAGTAAGACCGGGAAAATGCCTACGCTTGCTCCGTCTTTACAGGGCACTCAAATTGATTGTCCGATTCAAGTTGATGCAAAGGGGACGTTGATTTTAACTGTTGGTATTCGCAGTTGTTTTGATTATTTCTTTTCGAGTTTGGGAGAAAAGACTGAACCCGAGCTTATTTTAGATATTCGACAATACTTAACCGCAACTTTACCTGAAACGGCTGCAAGTTATGCAAGCTATTTACTTGATCAATATGTGGCCTATACTCATAGCTTGAAGAACCTTCGAACCAGTACTCATTTTAAAAGCGATGAAATTGATAAATTTCAAAATATCATTGATCAAATGGCGAAGTTACAGCAACAGTTTTTTAATGAGGCTGAAATCCAAGCTTTTTTTGGGAATGAAAGAAGTCTGAATCAGTTTAGTATTGATCAAATGCGCATTCACGCCAATAAGAGTTTAACCACTCAGCAAAAGGCAATGGAGTTGGCGAAGACGATTGATCATTTACCTGAGACGATGGCAGATGGTGTGAAAGTTTCAATGCAATTTTCTGAATTGCAGCAACTTACTCAAGAAATTAAAGAAAAGGGTGGCTCAGCTCAAGAATTACGTAATATGCGAGAAACTTTGCTGGGACCAGAAGCGGCTGATCGTTTAGAAAAAGTTGATCATGAAGAAGCTGTATGGCAAAAACAGGTCAATCATTATCTGTCAGAGCGTCAGCGAATTTTGCAAAGTGATATGGATGATGCAAACAAACAGAAATCAATTAACCAACTTCGGAATAGTACATTTGGTACTAAAGAGGAGTTATTGAGAGCGCAGTCTTATGAAATTATGCATGATCAGAAGAAGTAGGGGGTGAAGCTGCCTATGCGGCAGTGAACAGCCAGAACGTTCGGGCTTAAGACTCGGTGTATTTCTAAGCCGCCTATGCGGCAGTGAACATCTATAGAATTTGCTTCTGATCACATGCTTTTTCTAAGCTGCCTATGCGGCAGTGAACGAAGGGATTCTTAACATGCAGCCTGCCGCTATTTTCTAAGCTGCCTATGCGGCAGTGAACTTGAGATGGATAACTACAAAATCAAAGTGAATTTTCTAAGCTGCCTATGCGGCAGTGAACAATTACCCAAGGCTGCATAACGGCGAGTATCATTTCTAAGCTGCCTATGCGGCAGTGAACGCGCAGCTAATGTGCTCGCCGTACTCCCTACATTTCTAAGCTGCCTATGCGGCAGTGAACCCAAAGCTGGTATCAAAAGCAATATAAATAAGTTTCTAAGCTGCCTATGCGGCAGTGAACCTTTTAATTTCGGCAAATCACGCGGTTCAATTTTTCTAAGCTGCCTATGCGGCAGTGAACGGCAATAAAGCCTACTTAACTTATGCAGCCATTTTCTAAGCTGCCTATGCGGCAGTGAACGTGCCTGATTCGATCTGATTCAAAGTCGGACATTTTCTAAGCTGCCTATGCGGCAGTGAACTATAAAATAGCATAAATAAATTAAGCAAAAACATAAAGTTGAGCGCTAATTTATGTAAATACCCAAAGATTTTACAGAGTGTCGTAACTTATTGATTTTATTAGGCTGTTAAAGAGTAATGGAAATATTGGGGTAAAAGTATGAGTTTGTCAAAGTAAAATCATTGAAGATATAACACTTATTACTTTGCTAAATCATTTTGCACACTTAAAATCGAGAACGAGTGATTCATTAGAGAAGAGAGAACGTGTCTGACCATCAAGAAAATGCATTTGAACTGAGTGACGATGAAATGCATCTATATAGTCGTCAGATTCTATTGGATGGTTGGGATATTGAAGCACAAGAAAGACTGAAACTTGCTAATGTTTTGATTGTCGGTGCAGGGGGGATCGGTTGTACCAGTGCCGAACTGCTTGCTCGTGCTGGTGTAGGAAAAATAACGATTGTTGATGCCGATACTATTGAAATGAGCAATCTACAACGACAGATTGCGTTTACCTCAAATGATTTGGGGCACTACAAAGCAGAAGTTCTGGCTAAACATCTACAAGATATTAACCCACATATACAAGTCAACTATCAAAATATACGATTTGATGAAACGAATGCTGATGATTTAGTACAGCATCAAGATGTAGTTTTAGATGGTTGTGATAACTTTACTACCCGATATCTAGTGAATTTAACCTGTAGAAAGCAGCAAGTCCCACTGATCAGTGCGTCTGCGATTGGTTTTGAAGCGCAATTATTTATGGTAGATACCGATTCAGCTTGTTATGAATGTCTATTTCCTGAAGAGCAGCAAGTAGATGAAGGCTTACGTTGTGCCGAGTCTGGGGTGCTAGCGACCACGCCTGTAATGATAGCGTCATTACAAGCGCATCACACTTTGCTTTATTTAGGCTTGGGTTTAACACCGCTCAAGCAAAAACTGTTACTTTGGAATGGTTTCAACCTTTCACAGCGCATTCTACAATTTGAAAAAGATACAAATTGTCCAGTTTGCCAGGCAACTTGATCGGTAATATCAGCAAACTTTGCTAAACTAATGCCATCTTCGAGGCAATGAAAGATTATGAAAAGAAATATTTTATTTGATGGACTACGCTCTGTTGCACGTATTGGTGAGACAGTTATGGTTGCAGCACAAGCAGGTGTGAAATATGCAACCGAAAAACCGAGTAACGCGAAACTTATGCGTGAAACCTTTGAATCATTAGGTTCAACTTATATTAAGCTCGGGCAGTTTATTGCCAGTACACCATCTTTATTTCCTCGTGAATATGTTCAAGAGTTCCAAGGTTGTCTAGATCAAACCCCAACCTTGCCATTTAGTTATATTCAAGGCGTTTTGGCTGAAGAGTTTGAGGGTAAAAATCTCAATGAGATTTTTAGTTTTATTGATGAAAAGCCGCTTGCTTCAGCATCGATCGCTCAAGTGCATGCTGCTAAATTAGTCACAGGTGAAGACGTTGTATTGAAAGTACAAAAGCCTGGGGTTGAAACCATCTTATATACGGACTTAAATGTTGTACATTGGGCTGCAAAATTACTAGAAAAAGCGGTTCCAAAGATTAAATTTGCATCTTTGTCCGAAATCGTAGATGAGATCAAAACACGTATGGTACGTGAAGTCGACTTTATTGAAGAAGCACAAAACCTCGATGATTTTGTTCAATATCTCAATGTTTCAGGCAATACTGCTGCAACTGCACCAAAGGTTTATCATCAGTTTTCGACACGCCGTGTTTTAACGATGCAGCGTTTGTACGGTGTGTCATTAACGGATTTTGATGTTGTTAAACAATATGCAAAAGATCCTACACAAGTTTTAATCACAGCAATGAACACTTGGTTCGGTAGCTTAATGCTATGTAAAAGTTTCCATGCAGATTTGCATGCTGGGAACTTAATGCTACTTGAAGATGGGCGTGTTGGTTTTATTGATTTTGGTATTGTTGGGCAACTCAATCCTGCGGTGTGGACAGCGTGTATGGCATTTATGGATGCTTTGCAGCATACCAATTATACCGCTATGGCTGAAAACATGCTCAAGATGGGAATGACCAATAAAAAGATCGATACACAAGTCTTGGCTGATGATTTAGAGCGTTTATTTAGCGGCGTATTATTGGCTGACCCTCAAGAAATTTTGAGTTCAAATCCTGCTGATTTGAATGACATCATGATGGATATGATCGGTGTTGGCGAGCGTCATGGGATCAAATTCCCGCGCGATTTCGCTTTACTATTCAAGCAAATGTTATATTTTGATCGTTTCATGCGTATTCTTGCACCATATACCGATATTTATGCTGACCAACGTTTGAAAATGGTTCACAATATTGAACCTGCTTCGTTTTTAAAGCATTAATTTATTTTTCGGTTCATTATTAGGTCATTATGGATGCCATTATTATTGAAGGATTAAAGGTTGATACGATCATTGGTTGTTTCAATTGGGAACGCCAAATTATTCAACCTTTGATGTTAGATCTCACCATTCATAATGATCTCAGTCAGGCTGCAAACTCTGATGAGTTAGATGATACTCTTAACTATGCTCAAATTTGTGAACTTGCAGCCGAAGTGATTCAACAAGCTCAACCCAAACTAATTGAGCATGCGGCTCAGTTAGTGCTTGATTGTTTATTTTCTACTTTCCCTTCAGTCGAATCTATTATTATCACGATTCGCAAACCTGCAATCATTGCACAAGCTCAAGCAGTAGGAATTCGTCTTGAACGCAACAGAAACGATTTTTGCGCTCGCACTGGCGAGTAATGTTCAGCAGCAGCAAAATTTTACTTTTGCTTATACTCAACTTGCAGATTTAGGTACGGTGAAGTTTTCTCCTATTTATCAAATTCCGTGTCGTGATGGTATTGGTGCTGATTATTGGAACTCAGCATGTTTATTGCAAAGCCATCTACCTGTTGATGAAATAATAGAGATACTCAAAAAACTTGAAGAGCAATCGGGACGTATTCGTCCATCACACCATATTAGTTTAGATATCGATGTGATTGCTTGGGGCAATACTTTAGACAATATGCAATTTAATCCAAAAAAGTTACCATTAGCATTAGACGTAAAAATTCCTTTGAGCGATTTATGGCAGCAAACTGCATTAAGTTATGACCAAAATATGCAGTATCCTGTTATTACAATATAATTTTTATAAATAATAGCGAATAATTAGGAAGCGCTTTATGAAAACTATTTTACTCGGTTTCACTTTGGCAGTTTTACTTTCTGGCTGTGCGTCAATGAGTGTTGAGCAATGTGAAACAGCAAATTGGTTTAATGTCGGTGAGAAAGATGGTTCGGCTGGGCATGCATCTCGTTTAGATAAATATTATTCATCTTGCCAAAAAGCCAATGTTGTTCCAAATCAAAGCTTATATGAAAAAGGCTATCAAAAAGGCTTGGGTTATTATTGTCGACCTGAGACGATTTTTAACGAAGCATTAGATGGTCGTGGTGATTTTCGGGTCTGTCCTTTAGAGAAACGAGAGTCTTTGCGTAGCTATTATCAGGTTGCAAATAATTATTATCAGGCAAATGCTGAATTTGATCGTTCACAAAATGATTTAAGTCATTATCTAAACGAGTTAGAGCGTAAAGATTTAACGTCTAAACAGAGAGATGACTATAAAAAACGTTTACATGATGTACGTTTAAATAGTCGCAATGTGCAATCACGTTATCACGATGCAGTTCGAAACTTAGAGCGTTTTAAAGCTGAACACGATTTAGATTAAGCTTTAAAATTGCTTCTGAAAAATCCATAATTTCGACTATGGATTTTTTTGGGAAAAACATTTGAATTACATACTAATAAATTTATGAATGATTAAATATTCAATTGATTCATGAAACTAGGATGCAGCATGAAAGTGAATTTTATTATTGTAGGGCTGATGACATGTGCAATCATGAACTCCGCTCATGCAATTGATGCCAAATATAGACAACAATTAGAACATTCAGGCTGTACACAAGTTAGTGAAATGCAGGGTTGTGATATTCATAAATCGAAAGAAGAAAATTTTAAAGCTGAATTTATTGAACAAAAAGTAGAAATACCAACTCCGAGCGCATCAATGCAGCAACCGCAGTGGATCGCAGAAAGACAGGATGGAACGGTATTAGCCCTTATTAGAATTGATCAGCAGCAACGTGTCTGGGTCAATGATAATAGAACCATTGCATTAAAGAAGAAAGATCAATTAAATTTCAAACAAGGAAAAATTAACTATACAATTTTCACGAATCTAGAAAAGCAAGCACAAAGTTTTTGGTATGACCGTGATTCCAATGACAAAGGCAAGATTATTTTTCGTTAAATTCGATTGAATACTTCAAAAGGAAAGGGGAATTATTTTGCAATAATTCCCTAAAATTTATAAATAATAACTGGTTTTAGTCATCAACTTTGAAATGGCGGTCATGGTGATGCGCACAGGTGCTGGTAGTTCAACACCACCTGCTTGTAATGCGGTGTCACGATGTTGCAACTCATCTTCATTCATTTGCTCTAGTATCTTACGAGAACGGTCATCGTGTTCTGGTAGTTGTTGAAGATGTTCTTGCAAATGCTGACTTACTTGGCGTTCAGTTTCTGCTACAAAACCTAAACTGTATTTATCACCTGCAATTCCTGCGATTGCGCCCATGCCATAAGATAACCCATACCATATTGGGTTTAAGACACTGGTGTGGCTATCCAACTCTTTTAAGCGATCCTCGCACCAAGCTAGATGGTCTTGTTCTTCAATCGCAGCGTGTTGCATTTCTTTACGGACATGTGGAAGTTTTGCTGTCAATGCCTGACCGTGATAAAGCGCTTGCGCACATACTTCACCACTATGGTTTACCCGCATTAAACCCGCGACATGGCGTGCGTCGCTGACGCATAATTGTGCAGCTTCGTCATGTGCAGGATTGGCGCGCTGAGAGGCCGTCGCACCCGGAACTAAACTGCGTAATGCTTGGTCAAAGGAGTTAATGAGTTGGTCGAGACCTGTGTACTGACGCATAGATTAATCCTCTAAAGTATTGGGAGCATTTTCCAATAAAGGTTTTAGGCGTTTTAATAACCAAAAAGTATAAATTGCGCTTAAAACAGCAGTAATCGTAAATAATATTTTAATATCAATTTTTAAGATGCTTAAGATTAAAATTGAGAAAATTGCTGAAGAGACCATAAATATAGCATTCAGAATGTTATTTGCAGCAACAACTCGAGCACGATGAGAGCGTGGTGAATAGGCTTGCATCATTGCATATAAGGGGACGATATAGAATCCACCACTAATGCCAAGCAAAGTGACTGCAAGCATAACATGATAATACACAGCACCTTCGGTAAAGACATCTTTTAAGCTCAGCAGTTCACCTGTGCGTTCTGGTACAAACGCTAAGCTAGCAGCCAAATAAAGCGCGAAAACGGTTAAACCAATCGCGCCATAAGGAACCATTTTGATATTAATGTCAGTTCCACCAATTCGTCTACACAGTAAAGAACCGACACCAATACCTACAGAGAAAAAGGTGAGTAGTAAGCTGACGACATTCTCTGAAGCATGAAGATTCTGTTGAGTGAGTTGTGGAATCTGAGTTAAATAAGTCGCCCCATAAAACCAATACCAAGAGTTACCGAGCAGAATCATAAAAATAACAGGAATACTTTTCGCGTATTTTACTGTTTGCAGGCTTGTACGGAAAAAGTTCCAGTCTATTTTTAAGTCTGGTGCTGCAACTTTTTGCGGGAGAATAAATCGACTACACAAATAGCCTAAGCAAGCAATCGTAACAACCGTAATACTAATCCACAATAAATTGCCTGCAGAGGTTGCAATCACAGCGCCACCCAAGATCATCCCGAATAAAATGGCGATAGATGTACCTGACTGGAATAGCGCATTTCCTGACATGAGTTCATTTGGCTTTAATATTTCAGGGAGAATGGCGTATTTGATTGGGCCAAAACAGGTTGAATGTGTTCCCATTAGAAAAAGAGCCAATAACAGTAGCCACAAGTTACCGAGCAAGAAACCCGCAGTACCGATCAGCATGATCACGATTTCAAGCAGCTTAAGCAAGCGGACGAGCTGTGATCTTTCATATTTATCAGCAACTTGACCAGCAGTTGCAGAAAAGAAAAAGTAAGGCAAAATAAACAGTAATGCAGCTAAATTATTGAGTGTACTTACGGCTGCAGTTTGTTGTTGAATCCAACCATAAGTAATGACTAAAAGAAGGGCTTGCTTATAGACATTATCATTCAGCGCGCCGAAAAATTGAGTGAAAAACATCGGGGCAAACCGACGTGATGTCATTAAGCGCTCATCTTGTTTCATCATGTGTTCACTTCATTGTGATTTATAAAAAAATGTGACGTACTGTAAACATACTATAAAATACATGTATGATACTTTTATGTTTGATTGGATGAAAAATCAAAGATTTGAAGCGGTTTTCAGCCATCAAAAACGATAAATCTAAAAAGTAAGATTAGAGTACTACATGCTATCTAAATCTAAGTTTAAACAGTCAACATTGGTTCATTCTATGCATTTAATTTTTAAAATGCAGAGCTTTCCTAAACTTATTTGTAGTGGTTTTTTGATTAGTTGTTTTATATCAAATGCTTATGCGGAAGATCAAGTTGCCGAAGCGATTGAAAATCAAACAATTGAACGAATGAAAGATCAGGTGAAAAGCATTCCTGCTCCAGAAATCCCAATTCAAGCTTTTCAAATAGATCAACAAAATTTCAATTCAGCACAGGATAGTGTGGCTGCGCTGAAACAACAAGAACAATCAGCACATCAAATTGATGTGTTGCAGCCGATCGATTTGGATGAAAATTTAGACAATTTGCCAGTGATCACCGTTGATCAAAATATGGCAAATGAAATTTTTCAGGTTGCCGAAGACGCAAAAAATCAAGCACAGGCACATCAAGCAGACACTGCGAAGAACACCGATATTTTAGTCAATGAAGTAACACAAACTGAACTTACCGAAATCAGTCAAGCGCCTATTAATATTGATCAGTTAATGACTGAGATCCAGACTGATAGCCAGATCATTGTTGAAGCAAATGAATCAGGTAAGACATTGTCTGAATTTCAGGTTCAAACAGATCAAGAGCAAGAAAAAGTTGGGTTCTTTAAAAGAATTTTGAATAGATTACGCCCAGAAAATTTGCTTGGCGCAGAAAAAATCCCGCGTATTAGTACGGATGTGACAGGTGCTCCGCCTGTGCTTGCTGCAAATATTAAAGCAAAACTATCCAGTTTTACACAGGAGGCTTTCGAAGAGTTCAATGTCGCTTTGCCTCAATTAAGAGTTTTGACCAATCAGGCGGCACAAGCAGTCGGATATTATGATTCGACCTATACCTTTGAGAAGTTGAGTGATAGCAAAGTCAAAGTGAATGTTGTTCCAAATGAACCCGTCAAAATAAAAGAACAAAATATTGAATTTACTGGCGCGGGTGAAAATGTCCCTCAATTCCAAGTGATTGGTTTAATTCCTGAACAGGATGAGGGCGATATTTTCAATCACGGAAAATATGAAGCAACAAAAAATAGAATTGCTACAACGGCTTCAGACAATGGTTTCTTCGATGCATTTTGGCGATTACACGACGTTAAAATTAGCCAGCCTGAGAAAACAGCTGAAATTAATTTAAAATATGAAACTGGCGAGCGATACGAACTCAAAGAAGTTCAATATAAGATGAGTGATTCGAGCAAGCCTTTACCACTAACACAGAAAGTTTTGGATAGCTTAGCTCCTTGGAAAGAGGGTGATGATTATGCTTTTTGGCGGGTCAATCTTTTAGCAAATAACCTAACCAATACGCGTTATTTTAATTACACGTTGGTCGATACCATTAAACCGGATCTGAACCAACCGCCGTTAGAGTTACCACCTGACTTGCAAGCATTGGTCGATCAACAACGTATCGAGCAATCTCAGCTCTTAAATACGCAGCAAAAAGCTGACTTAGCGCGACAGAAAGTGACCTCTGCCGAAGAAGTCACCCAAGATGTTGTAGATGAGTCCCAGTTCTCGGGAAGTGAACCCGCACAAGCTTATTCTTTGGCACGCGCGATGCCAGACATACAGGATGATGAAGATGATCGTAAAGCACTTGAAGAACAAGCACGTATAGAAAGGAAAATTCCTGTTGTGGTCACTTTAAATGCCGATCGGTTAAATAGTATCGAGACAGGTATTGGTTATGGTACGGATACTGGAGCACGTATTCGTACTCAGTATCGTCGTGCGATCGTCAATAAACATGGTCATGCCTTTGATGCCAACGTCGAGGTTTCAGAAATTCGCCAATCAATAGATGGGCGTTATAGTATTCCTTATAAGCACCCACTCAATGACTATTTTAATCTTGTTGGTGGTTATGAACGCGAAGATCGAGATGATATTGGCCCGAATATTGGCTTACTGGTTGAGTCGGCTGTCCTCGGTGGTGAGCGTGTCATTAAAAAACCACTCGGTAATTGGCAGCATACTTTTGGTTTACGTTATCGTTTAGACCGTTTAACTGAAAGAGGGGATGTTGATGTTTCTGAGTTGCCTGATGCTTTTAAAGCGGCAGGTACTAATTCTGAGCAGAAATCATTACTCCTAGGTTATGAAATTTCTAAGACAAACACGAATACACGCTTGAATCCAACTAAAGGGTTTAAACAAACATATAAGCTTGAACTGGGATCAGAATCACTCCTTTCAGATGCCAATATGGCGATTTTGGGAGCAGGTTGGAGATTTATTTACTCGCTAGGAGAAAATGACAATCATCAATTTGTCGGGCGTGGCGATGCAAGTTATATTTTTACCGATGATTTTGACAAAGTCCCTTATAATTTGCGTTTCTTTACGGGGGGTGATCAATCTTTACGTGGATTCGATTATAAAAGTCTATCCCCAGAAATAGATGGATATAAGATTGGTGGGCAGGCGTTAGGTGTTGGATCTTTAGAATATAACTATCAATTTAAAGATGGTTGGCGCGCTGCAATTTTTTCTGACTTTGGTAATGCTTTTGATAAAGATTTTAGTAATCCAACTGAATATAGTGTAGGTGTTGGTATTCGTTGGAGATCTCCAATTGGTCCGATTCGTTTGGATGTTGCATCGGGTATTTCTAATGAGAACCGCCCAATTCGACTGCACTTCTTTATTGGATCACAACTTTAAAGACTTTTTATAACCCTTTAAAAGCGAAAAAAATTTAGGTTAATTATGACGGAAGCAGAACAGCAACTCACACCTCCAACTGCACCAAGACGAGAACGGCGTATTCTTCGGAGTATCGTGCTGGTGGTGCTGTTCATTCTTTTATTCTTGGTCAGCTCATTGTTTGTGATGATGTCAACAGATAAGGGAAGTCGTTTTTTACTCGATCGTGTGCTACAAAACCAAAAAATAATTCAATATGAATATGAAGGTGGCAATTTACTACGAGGCATCATTCTAAAAAACGTTTTGGTGAAATTAGAGGCAGTTGATGTTTCTTTGGATCGTGCAGACGTTTCTTTGGGTTGGAGAGCGATTTTAAATAAAGAGGTACATTTGAGTCATGCGGATATTTCCAATCTCATTATTATTAGTAAAAAACCGCCATCAGGAAAACCATTCGATTTTGCGCCAATCAAACTTCCATTTGTACTTCGTATTGATAAAGCCACTTTAGATCATTTGGAAATAAAGACCACAACTGCAAAAATTGATTTTAATGATATTTATTTAAAAGATGCACTTTGGTCAGATACGAAATTAGAGTTTGAAGACTCGCGTATGGATATGGGTTATTTGGCAGTTAAAAATGCCAAGGGTCAAATGGATTTTAATGGTAAGTATCCTTTAGATCTAAAAGCAGATCTGATTATTCCATCGCTTAAAAGTATCGACGTAGAGACCATTAAGGTTGTGGCGACTGGTACATTGGATACCATAAGAGCAGGCGTGGCAACACACACACCTGATTTGCTAACGGGTTGGGCAGTTGTTCATCCTGTGCGTGATCAGGTACCAATGAAGGGCGCATTGTTATTTAAAAACTACCATCTTCCTATACTGAAAGATCAAAAGCTTTTTGCAAAAGATGGTATTGCAAGATTTAGTGGTGATATTGAAAAGCTGATTTTAAGCTTAGATACGGACCTGAAAGGTGAGCAACTTCCCGAAGGCAAGTATAATGCCCTCATGGAAACGGACCTAAAAAATCAACTCAACATCCAAGACTTTAATGGTCAGTTAATGGGTGGATCGGTTGGATTAAATGGCTTTGTAAATTGGAATGAACAAGTGTCATGGGATATAAAAGGGCGATTAGATGGCTTAAACCCAAAAGACAAAACGCTACCGCAAATTGCTCAGGACTTTTTGCCGCCAAGCTTGGATGCAAATATTAGTGCTGCGGGTTCATTGGCAAATGGGCTAGCACTCAATGCGCAGCTTGCCTTTGATAAATATGAAACTTGGCAGGTGAAATTAAATCAGGCAGAAGTAAAAAATAATAAAACTCAACCGATGGTGTTAGATATTGCTTGGCAAGGTATTGATCGAGCGATGCCTTATATCGGCTGGTTAAGTAGCGCGGAAGGTCAAACCAATGTGACCTTAAGAGACGATCAACAAGACATTTATCTTACAACGACTGTACGTCCCAATGAACAAGGTTTATTGCCAGCAGGGAAATATGATGCAAAAGTTGATTTGAAATCGAATGTTCTAAATGTTGAAAATTTCCTTTATCAAGCGGATAAAGGCAGTTTAACTGGGAAAGCGACAGTTAAATTACCACATGAAAAGCAGCAACTGTCATGGCAAGCCCAACTTAAAGCACAAGACTTTAATCCTCAAACAGTCGCGACTGCAGCACCTGTAAATCTACTGAATGGTGAAATCAAAGCGTCTGGTTTTGCAAAACCGAACCAACAGATTATTCAACTTGAACATATTGATCTGAAAGGACAACTTGCTCAAGCCAATCAAAATGAAACGATTGTGCTGCAAGGAAAAAGTACAACGACATTGATGTTTGATGATGTTCAAGCAGGCGGTGGATTTAAACGTTTTTCGGTGGATTATGATGGTTCGTTAAATGCTTTAAATCAAGGCAACGGGCTGTTAAAGATTAATATTGCAGGAACACCGACCGAGATTCAAATTAATGAGTTAAAGCATGATGGTGTTGCAGGCAAAATGTTTGCAACAGGTAAAGTCGATCTTAAAGATAAGCTTGGTTGGAACATGGAAGTATCCTTAGTCCGATTTAAGCCTCATTACTTTGTTTCTAGTCTTAAAGGTGAAGTCTCAGGTCATGTAAAAACGCAAGGCGTTTGGTCAGATCAAGTGAAACGCATTGATATTCGAGAACTCAATGCAGCGGGTTTTCTCAACAATAAGCCTGTACGCGGTCGTGGTAATCTGTCTTTGTTACTGGATTCCAATCAGACTGGTTTCTTACCACAGCAGTTTGAAGCAAATAATTTATTTTTTGCTTATGGGCAGAACCAGCTTCAAGCCACTGGAAATGCACAAAGTTTACAATTTAAGATAAACGCACCTGCATTATATGAGTTATATCCTGGCTTACGTGGGCGTGCTTACGGCAGTTTAAATGTACAGTCTCAACCACGACTCAAGGCGACTGCAAATATTGCTGTCGATAATTTTGCTTTCAGTGACTTAGCAAGTATCAAATCATTGCGTGTCCAAGGTGAGTTACCAACTTCAGAAACAACAGCAACGCAATTGACTGCAACATTGGATCATTTACGCAGCGGAAAACGTGAGATTGAAAAGGCAACGATCAATTTAGCGGGCACACGGAAAGCGCATTTGTTAAAACTAGAAAGTAAAAATGCGCACACCAATTTTTATGTGCAGCTTGCTGGTGGTTTTAATCAAAACAATGATTGGCTAGGTGAAATCCAGAAAGGAAGGTTCAACTCGCGCCGCATTGACCTTGCCCAAAATCAAAATACTCCTGTTATATATACGACGGCACGATCTGAGTTATATGTCGGTCAGCATTGTTGGCAAAGTGCAGCAAGCCAATTGTGTTTAGATCAACCTGCTCGTATTAGTAAGGAAAAAGGCAGTTTTTCATTTATTACCAAAGATTTAGATCTAAAAGACTTTGCCGCATTTATGCCTGAAGGCTTGGCTGTAACTGGACAGTTAAATGGTTATGCAAAAGCATCTTGGGTAAAAGGCACTCGCCCTAAATTAGATTCACGTTTAGTGACACGCAAAGGTGAGATTGGTTTAGCCGCAGAAGATCCACAAGATATTGCAACGACAGTGACCTATGACGAGTTAAGCTTAATTGCAAAAAGTGTCAATGATGGACTTTTGTTCCGTGTCGATATGAAAACACCTGATATTGGAACTGGGTATGCAAACGTTGTAGTCGATCCATTTCAAACGGGTATGCCTATGCGTGGTGAGGTTGCATTTAATGATGTGCAACTGAAAATCTTTAAACCGTTTATTAAAGATGTCCGTTCTATGGCAGGCACACTTGCGCTTGCCGGTAAAATTAACGGAACACTTACGCAGCCGCAATTTACCGGTGAAATGCGTTTGAAAAATGGTGCAATCAGTATGATTTCGCTGCCTGTAAATTTAACCAATATGCAGCTTTACTCATCTATTCGCCAAGATTCGGCAAGTATTGATGGCGCATTTAATAGTGGTCAAGGTGTTGGGCGGTTGAAAGGAAGCTTTGATTGGAAAGATAAACCACATTTGGCACTGACTTTAAAAGGTGACAACCTCTTGGTTCGCCAAGCCCCAATGATTACAGCAATTGTTAAACCAGATCTGAGTCTAGATGTATATCCTTTTGACCAGCGATTAAGTTTGAAAGGTACAATTGATGTGCCTCGTGCTCGAATCTCTATGCCAGAATCAACAGCAAACGTCGTGACGCTTTCACCAGATGTTCGCGTTGTTCATCAAGGACAAGATTTGCTTGCAACATTAAAGGCATCGAAACCGTGGGATATTCGTGCGGATATGACCCTCACTTTGGGCAATCAAGTTATTTTCCAAGGTTTTGAAAGTAATATTCCATTGGTTGGGCGTTTACATTTATCACAACGTGGTTTGGAAACAGCCATGCGAGCCAATGGTGCAATTGGTGTCAGTCAAAAAGTAAAAATTGAAGCATACGGTCAAAGCTTAGACCTAAATCGAGCGATTGCACGTTTTAATGGCCCACTTGCCAATCCAACCCTTGATATTGATGCCAATAAGCCCGTTCAAGGCAGTATGGTTGGGATACGTGTGACAGGCACCGCGACTGTTCCGAATATTCAAGTCTATAACGATGCTGGACTATCTGAGCAAGAAGCATTGAATGCGTTATTGACAGGGCGTATCAATGAAGGGAACAGTGGTCTAAGTAATACTGAAGGATTTAAGTCGGATGTCAATAATACTATTGCCGCGGCGGGTATTAGTATGGGCTTGGGTGGCACACGGGCACTCACCAACCAAATTGGACGAACTTTTGGTTTAAGTGGCTTAGCACTTGATGCACAAGGAACGGGCGATGACACCCAAGTCAGTTTGACAGGATATATCACTCCTGATCTATTTATCCGCTATGGTATCGGTGTATTTACCCCTGTAAATAAATTGACCTTGCGCTATCAAATGAATCGCCGCTTATATCTTGAAGCCAGCCAATCTTTGGAACGAGCGATAGATATATTCTATAACTGGCGATTCTAAATTTTATATCAGACCTGTTTTATGTAAATAAAGCAGGTTTTTTATTTATAGTCATTTTAACCGAGCCTTGGCATATTCTTAAAAGCGAATGTTTGAATATGAATAGGAATATGATCGTTTGTAGGTAGAGAACGATTTATCACTGTATGTGGCGTTAAATGCCAAAAGACGGGCAATACCATGTATAGTAGTGGCGGATTTGTATGTTTTTATTGCTAAAAGGTCAGTTTCAAATGCGTCCTTTTGCAAAATAATTCAGTTTTAGTATGATGTGCGCATCAAATTAGCCGTAGTATGATCATGAAAAAAGTTTTGTTGATTGCAATAGGTTTAGTTTTGGTCGGTTGTGCTGAAAAAAAACCATTAACACCCGAAGAACAATGGCATGGCTATTGTGTTAGTGTCGGCAATGCAGCGCGTTCTATTACGTTGGATCGTCAAAATGGAATTGAGCAAAAGCAAGCAACAGAACATGCTGGCAAAATTGAAGATGAAACAACACGTAAATTTATCTTTGAAATTATTGAAAATGTATATGCGATGCCTGTAGATCAAGTAAAAGCAGATCCAGAGGCTATACGCGACAAATTGAAGCAGCAATATACGGATCAGTGTTTAGCTACTCCACACGATAAGCTACCGAGTTATAAGTCATTTTAATGTGTTAATCGAAAAGACAACAACGTTGTCTTTTTTTATGTTTGTAATGTTTTATTAGACTTTCAAGTAAGACCAAAGCGGTATTTAAAAGGTATGAACATTTCGCTATAAAATAATGGTCATCACGTAGATATACGGCAGTTGCATTAACTTTTAACGCGAAGTCTAGTAAAATTTTGCTGTCCATATTGCTTGTAGAGCTTGTACAAAGCTGGAACCTACAAGTAATTTATTAAAGAAGAGGAATAACACTGTGCTAGAAGCTTACCGCCAACACGTTGCAGAACGTGCCGCACTCGGAGTCCCACCGAAGCCACTTGATGATGCTCAAACTGCTGAACTCGTAGCATTATTAAAAACCCCACCGGCAGGTGAAGAGGCATATTTAGTAGATTTGCTTGAAAATCGTGTTCCAGCAGGTGTTGACCAAGCTGCTTATGTAAAAGCTGCTTTCTTAGCGGCGGTTGCAAAAGGCGAAGCGACTTCTCCACTTATTACTAAAGAACGTGCTGTTTACTTACTTGGTACGATGCTTGGTGGTTATAACGTAGCGCCACTTGTTGAACTTCTTGACAATGCTGAACTTGCAGGCTTAGCTGCTGAAGCATTGAAAAAGACACTTCTAGTATTTGATGCATTCCATGATGTTGCTGAAAAAGCGAAAGCTGGCAACGTAAATGCAAAAGCTGTTTTACAGTCTTGGGCTGATGCGGAATGGTTCACAAGCCGTCCTGACGTTCCAGAAGAAATTAAAATCACTGTGTTCAAAGTAACTGGTGAAACCAATACAGATGACTTGTCTCCTGCACAAGATGCTTGGAGTCGTCCAGACATTCCATTGCATGCGAATGCAATGTTGAAAAATGAACGTGATGGTATCAACCCTGAAAAACCAGGTGAAGTTGGTCCATTAAACCAAATCAAAGAATTGATCGCGAAAGGCAACCAAGTTGCTTACGTAGGTGACGTTGTTGGTACGGGTTCATCTCGTAAATCTGCAACTAACTCTGTTCTTTGGTTCTTTGGTGATGAACTTCCACACATTCCAAACAAAAAAGATGGTGGTGTGTGCTTAGGTTCTAAAATTGCGCCAATTTTCTTCAATACAATGGAAGATGCAGGTGCGTTACCTGTAGAAATCGATGTTGCCAACATGAATATGGGTGACGAAGTTGTATTGAAAATCGATCATGCTGCTGCAAAAGTAACTGCATTCAAAGATGGCGTACAAATCTCAGAAGCAGAACTTAAAACTCCTGTACTTCTAGATGAAGTACGTGCTGGTGGTCGTATTAACTTGATCATCGGTCGTGGTTTGACTTCAAAAGCACGTGACGAATTAGGTTTAGAACCTTCTACGTTGTTCCGTACGCCAGTACAACCTGCTGATACAGGCAAAGGCTTTACTCAAGCGCAGAAGATGGTTGGTCGCGCATGTGGCTTAGCTGAAGGTGAAGGTATCCGTCCGGGTACTTACTGTGAACCTAAGATGACCACTGTTGGTTCGCAAGATACAACGGGTCCTATGACGCGTGATGAGTTAAAAGACTTAGCTTGCTTGGGCTTCTCTGCCGACTTAGTGATGCAGTCTTTCTGTCACACTGCTGCATATCCAAAACCAGTTGACGTAACAACTCACCATACATTACCTGACTTCATCATGAACCGTGGTGGTGTATCTTTACGTCCGGGCGACGGTATTATCCATTCTTGGTTAAACCGTATGTTACTTCCAGATACCGTTGGTACAGGTGGTGACTCACATACGCGTTTCCCAATCGGTATTTCATTCCCAGCGGGTTCTGGTCTTGTTGCTTTCGCAGCTGCGACTGGTGTTATGCCACTGGATATGCCTGAATCTATCCTTGTTAAGTTCAAAGGTAAAATGCAGCCTGGTATTACTTTACGTGACCTTGTACATGCGATTCCTTACTATGCGATTCAAGCAGGTGACTTGACTGTAGAGAAGAAAGGTAAGAAAAACATCTTCTCTGGTCGTATCCTTGAGATTGACTTAACAGAAATGGAAAATGACTTGACGGTTGAGCAAGCATTCGAACTTTCTGATGCGTCTGCTGAACGTTCTGCTGCTGGCTGTTCGATCACGCTTTCTGAAGAAAAAGTTGCTGAATACTTACGTTCAAACATGACTATGTTGAAGTGGATGATCGCTGAAGGTTATGGCGATGCGCGTACTATGGCACGTCGTGTAGAAAACATGCAGAAGTGGTTAGACAACCCAAGCTTGTTAAAAGCGGATGCGGATGCTGAATACACTAAAGTGTATGAAATCGATCTTGCTGACATCAAAGAACCAATCCTTTGCTGCCCGAATGACCCAGATGATGCGAAGCTTCTTTCTGACGTTCAAGGTGACAAAATTGATGAAGTATTCATCGGTTCTTGTATGACTAACATCGGTCACTTCCGTGCGGCTGGTCAGTTACTTGATAAAGTACCAAGTGGTTCATTAACGACTCGTCTATGGTTGGCTCCACCAACACGTATGGATGAACATCAGTTGATGGAAGAAGGCATGTATAACATCTATGGTCGTGCTGGTGCGCGTACTGAGATGCCGGGCTGTTCATTGTGTATGGGTAACCAAGCACGTGTAGCACCGAACACGACATGTGTATCGACTTCTACTCGTAACTTCCCGAACCGTTTAGGTCAAGGTGCAAACGTTTACTTAGCTTCTGCTGAGCTTGCATCTGTAGCTGCTGTTCTTGGCAAATTACCAAGCCCAGAAGAATATCAACAGTACGCGTCGCAAATCGACAGCGCTTCTGCTGACATCTACAAATACTTAAACTTCGATAAGATGAGCGAATATACAAAAGAAGCTGATCAAGTTGATACCAAGAAAATCCAAGCTGCTCAATTGACTTAATGAGCTAGGATTTAAGAAAAGCCGAAAGGCTTTCCCTAGTGCAAGAGCAAAAATAAGGGCTGATGAATCAGCCCTTATTTTATGTTGTACTTCCTAAGTAAATTCTTTAGAATTTTTATAACTAAAATTTCGATTTATATAAAATGGCAAAACCTAGAATTTTTATTAGTTCAACTTATTTTGATTTGCGTAATATTAGAAGTGATTTAGATCGATATATTAAAGAAAGAAATTATGAGCCGATCCTCAATGAAAAGGGACATATTGCTTATTCAAGCCAAGCAAGATTAGAAGAATATTGTTATAAAGAAATAGAGAACTGTGATATTTTAATATCAATTATTGGTGGAAGATTCGGTTCAACTGCCTTCGAAAGTGGTGGTTATTCGATATCACAAAAAGAATTAAGAACAGCATTAGAAAAAGGGAAACAAGTTTATATTTTCATTGAAAAAGCAGTATTACATGAATATAGAACTTATGAGCATAATAAAGAGAATTCTGACATTATTTCTATGATGAAGTTTTCAGCAGTTGATGACTTGAAAGTTTATCAGTTTTTAGATGAAGTTTTCGCTTTGCCAATTAATAATCAATATACAGGTTTTGAAACATCTAATGATATAGTGCAATACCTACAAGAACAGTGGGCTAGTTTGTTTCATAGTTTATTAAGTGATGCTGCAAAGCAAAAAGACGTGAAAATTATAGAGGAGCTCAAAGATACTGCAAAAACTTTAAAACAACTAGTTAGTTACTTGACAAGTGAAAAAGAAAAAGGCAATGAAGCTATTAGAGAGATTCTATTTTCTAATCATCCTGTTTTTAGTATAATACAAAATTCAATAGGTACTAATATTAGGGTTTATTTTACTAATTTAGAAGAATTAAAAAATCTTATGGATGCTTTTGGTTATCAATATCTTGATAGTTTATTTGATTCTGATACTTATTTTGAATGGCGTTATAATAATAAAATTATAAAAGTAAGTAAGAAAATTTTTCTTGATGATATGAAGTTAAAACCAATGAATGTTAATGACTGGGATAATGAATTGGTATTGATTACAAGCTTAAAGGCTCAACAACATGAACTTGATGATGACTTGCCCTTCTAATCTAGGTTCATAGGATATAAATATTATAGTCTATTCTTTTAATTTATCTTATATGGCATTACAAATGTAATGCCATATTGCTATCTAGAAATCACCAATAACCCAACACTTTCCACCAAAGTCCGCCAATCACCACAAAGATGATGATATTAACAACACTCATGACAAAGCCAGCTTTCCACCATTCACCGAGCGTGGTATATCCTGAACCAAATACCACAGGTGATGTGCCTGTTGCATAATGCGTCAAGGTCATCATGATGCTAGAAGCCGCTGCCATCATTAAAGCAAATAACATTGGTGGGGCACCCAATGCGAGTCCAGCCGTATAAAATGCAGCAAACATGGCTGTGATATGAGCCGTGGTACTGGCAAACATATAATGTGCGTACAAATAAGCGAGCATCAGCAATAGACATGCAGGTGCCCAGCTTAAACCAAGTGAACCAATACCACTTTCTAATACACCTGAGAACCATGCAATTAAGCCGAGCTTATTCAAATAAGTCGCCATCATCACCAAAGCGGCGAACCAAGTAATGGTATCCCAAGCGCTTTTTTGCGTCAGAATATCTTCCCAAGTCAGCACACCAGTGAGCAGAAGTAATGTCAAACCAATAAATGCAGTTGTGGTTGGATCAACAGCCCAAGCTGTACCAAAAATCATGGCAGGGATACCCGCCCATAACAACAGTAAAATACCAAATACACCGAGCATGATGGTTTCATTTCGACTGACTGATCCCATTTCTTTTAACTTATCTTTAGCAAATTGAGCTGCATTGGGTGTTTCTTTCACTTCAGGTGGATACATCCAGTACATAATCAATGGCATCACGATCAATGCAATTAGACCGGGGAGTAGCATCGCCAGTGCCCAAGTGCTCCAACTTAAATAAATTTCGCTGTTTGTTGCTTTTGCGACAAGATCAACAACTAAAGGATTTGGGGCTGTTGCTGTGATGAACATCGCAGAGGTAATCGGATTGGCCTGATAGCTGACAAGAGCTAAATACTTTCCCATGCGCCCCTCAGTTCCTTTGGTGGGATCTGAATCATAGCTAGTCGAAATCGCACGAACAATAGGGTGGATGATCCCACCGCCACGTGCGGTATTACTCGGTGTAACAGGTGCAAGAATTAACTCAGAAAGTACCATGCTATAACCGATACCAATGGTTTTCTTGCCCCATACTGCGATAAATAAATAGCCTAAGCGAGCGCCAAGTCCTGTTTTCTGTAAACCTTTGGAGATCATGATTGCGATACCAATCAACCAAATCAAAGGATTGGAGAAACTGCTCAATGCATCTTGGATAGCGCCGCTAGGACTATCATTGGTTACACCAGTAATTGCAACGAGCATGATCGCAATAATCGCGATTGCACCAATTGGCATGGCTTTACCAATAATTGCAGCGATTACGCCAACAAACATCGCCAATAAATGCCAAGCATTCGGATCGACACCTATCGGCACAGGTATAACGAACCAAATAATCAATGTAATAAATAAAGAAATAAGCGTAGGGAGGAGCTTAAATCCCATGTGGATTCCCCTTGTGATCATGGGTTTAATAAAATTTATAGTTCTTTATGAATGAATCGTTAAAGAAACAATCGTTAAGACGTGATTATCGAAAGTGAGAGACTAGAATTCAAAGGGAGTTTTGTAGATTCAACGTTATATAAATCCTTTTTATTTTGCCGATGGCAGAAATACAAAACGGCTAAATAATGATGAAAGATCTAATCACTTTTTTGTTTGATTTAGGAAAGTTATTTATCTAGATCAAAATCATTTATCAAATTGTTTGATGCTGTGTTACATTTTTAACTTGGTTAACATCACTATAAGTGCGGTATGACTCTATTTTCATGGCAACAATTACGTCAATTTGTTTATAAAACACTACATGATGATGACTATCAAACCCGCTTTAGCCGCTGTGTTAACTACTTTTTAATTATTTTGATCGTGGCGAATGCCTCTGCAGTCATCCTTGAGTCGATAGATTCAATTTTTTATCCATATAAAATTTTATTTGAAATATTTGAAAATGTATCGATTGCTATTTTTTCAATTGAATACTTACTCAGAGTATGGAGTATTGCAGAAAAAGATCCAGAATCATCCGCATGGAAACAACGCTTTGCATGGATGAAAAGTGGTGGGGCAATCATAGACCTGCTTGCAATCTTACCTGCTTACCTGAATTTCTTTGTCAACTTCGATTTACGTGTACTGCGAATTTTACGACTTTTACGTTTATTAAAATTGACGCGCTATTTTGTTTCTTTACAAATTTTGCTGAGAGTCATTCAACGCGAAAAAGGTTCTTTTCAGGCTGTTATTTTTATTTTAGTCATTATGATCATCATGACGGCTTCAGCAATGTATGTTGTTGAGAATAAAGTACAGCCAGAAGCATTTAGTTCAATACCTCAATCCATGTGGTGGGCAGTCGTCACATTAACGACGGTGGGTTATGGTGATGTTACGCCTGTGACCAATATGGGGCGATTCTTAGGCGCTTTGATCACGATTTTGGGTGTTGGTATTGCGGCATTGCCCGCGGGTATTTTGGCATCAGGACTAGCCAACGAATTAAACCAAAGGAATCAGCGATTAGAACAAGAGTTTCGCGAAGCATTACAAATTCGGGGGCTTGATTTATTGCATGATCAACGTGAAATTGAAAAGATTCGTATTGGTGTTGGCTTACCAAAAGAGCAAACCCATGAAATTATTATGCAATTGGTCAAGGAAAAGCTGCTAGAAGAACAAGAGCAAGCAAACCAACAGAAACAAAAAACCTATTGCCCACATTGTGGTGAAAAGTTATCCGAGTAGATGTCAATTTTATTGTAATAATCAATGAAAAATGAGATGAATTTGATGTTATATTAAATGAAAATTTAAACAAATGAATTATTTTTCTCTATGAGTTTACTGACTTTTTTCTCTTTTATTGTTTATTCAACCGTAACTTCAATTACCCCTGGTCCAAATAACATTATGTTGGCCGCTTCGGGTTTGAATTTTGGCCTAAAGCGAAGCATTCCACATATTTTAGGGATTGGTTTTGGCTTTGGTGTGATGGTGATTCTGGTCAGTTACGGGATTGGTGCTGCACTTGGTTCTTCACCTTTGCTTTATGAAGTCTTAAAAATCGTAGGTATTAGCTATCTATTGTATTTAGCCTATAAAATTTATCGAGCAGGTAGCATTAAAACCGATACCAAAGTTGATAAACCATTAAGTTTCATTGGCGCAGCGTTGTTTCAATGGGTCAATCCCAAAGCATGGATTATGGCAATGGGTGCAATTACCACTTATAGTTCTGCAAATAGTCGATTGGTGGAATTTATTTTTATCGGTGTGATCTTTGGCTTGGTGAGTATACCAAGTGTTGGGGTGTGGGCCTATATGGGGGAAAGGTTGAAAACGATCGTAAATCATCCCCATAAAGTACAATGGTTTAATACCGCGATGGCATTGTTATTGGTTGCCTCAGTTATTGTTCCGATTAAAGATTCAGTTCAGTTTATTATCCACTAAGCTTTTAAAGGCTTTAACTAGACTAGCCAATTTTTTGAGAGTCTGATCTGTGGATCACATTATTTTATTAATAATTTTTAATAGGTTGCATTAGTCTAGTGGAAAAGTATGGTGATTTATCTTATTTTAATATTATGATCTTAAATCAGCTCTATTACTGAATAATATTTAATAAAACTTAATGTGGGTGTTGGTGGTTTAGTAAAAATTAAAAAAAGATAACAATAATAATTATCATTTATGATACTTTCTTATTTGATGTTTATCGTAATTTTTAAGCATTTTTTAAGGTTGTTTATTAAATGAAATTCTCCCGCCATGATTAAACGGCGCTATTTACTTGTGTTACTCATTCCTTTTGCATTGATTTCCTTGTTCGTTGGTGTTGGGGATATGAGCATTGCTGGTCTGATTGCAGGCAATCCGCAAGACTGGCAGCTTTTTTGGACGAGTCGCTTACCACGTTTGATGGCGATTGTTGTTGCAGGTGCTGGTCTAAGTGTCTGTGGCTTAATTATGCAGTCACTGAGTCGCAACCGTTTTGTTTCACCAACCACAGCAGGTTTATATGACTGTGCGCGGCTAGGTGTTTTGATTTCGATTATTTTACTTCCAAGTGCTTCCATTTTTGCCAAAACTGGATTTGCCATCATTGTCACGCTGGTTGGTGCGATGACGTTTATGAGCATCCTCGCCACATTAAAGCATCGAGATACGGTATTTGTTCCATTAGTCGGGATGATTTTTGGCAGTATTATTTCTGCATTTACGACTTTTATTGCTTTGCAACTTGATTTGTTGCAGAGCTTAGCAGGGTGGCTACAAGGGGATTTCTCGACCATTTTGAATGGTCAATATGAATTGATCTATTTAAGTATTCCTGTACTGGTACTGATTTATATATTTGCCAATCGTTTTGTGTTGGCGGGCTTAGGTGAGGATTTTGCAACGAATCTTGGCTTAAATTATAAACAGACACTTTTTTTAGGTTTGCTGCTGATCTCGGTGATTACCGGTGTGGTGATTGTTACGGTGGGGGCGATTCCATTTCTCGGTTTAATCGTACCAAATCTAGTGAGCCTTTATTTAGGTGATCATATTCGTAAGACACTTTCACATACGGCATTGCTTGGTGCATTGCTGGTCTTGCTTTGTGATGTTTTTGGTCGGGTGGTGATTTATCCGTATGAGGTCTCTGTCAGCCTCATAATGGGTGTGGTTGGTAGCGTGATCTTCCTGTGGTTATTACTCAGGAGATATCGTTATGCATAATACGACGAAGCTGGTTGTGCTTGCGATTGCTGTATTGGTTAGCATTGGATTATATCTCGGTTGGAATCTCGGGATTGCATGGCAGTATGCACTGGGACTGCGTTTAAGAACGGTCGCTGCAATTGTCGTTGCAGGTGTTGCTGTTGGTGTTTCAACTTTGGTTTTTCATACGATTGTGAATAATCGCGTGGTCACACCACAAGCCTTAGGTTTGGATAAATTATACGAATTATCTAAAACTGCAATTATTTATTTCTTTGGTGCGAGTACGTTATTGTCGCTTAACTTTGTGACTGATTATTTGATCAGTTTATTGTTAATGGTGACTTTTGCTTTATTACTGTATCGCTTCATTTTTCAGAAAGTTGCACAACAAAATATTTATTTTTTGCTGTTGGTTGGCCTGATTTGTTCAACTCTATTTGACAACATGACTACCTTTTTTCAGGTGTTGCTCGATCCTGATGAGTTTCAGGTTGCCGCGTATGCTGGGTTCGCCAGTTTTAATGTCGTGAAAATGGAAACGGTTGCACTATCTTTACTGACGATTCTCCCCATTCTTTTTTACAGTTTTAGACATTATCACAAGCTGAATGTGATGGCGTTGGGACGAGATCATGCATTAAATCTTGGGCTGGACTATGACAAAACGAGTCGGTTGTTACTGGTTTTAGTGGTGTTTGCACTTGCATCTGCAACAGCACTCGCAGGTCCAATGATGTTCCTTGGTTTATTGGTACTCAATATTACGTTGGAACTATTTAAAACCCATCAACATCACATTTTACTGCTCGGCATTATTTTAGTGAGCGTGCTTTGTCTCATGCTCGGTCAATTTATCGTATTACATGTACTGAATTTCAAAACCACATTGAGCGTGATTATTAACTTTGTCGGTGGAATTTATTTCTTCTGGATTTTATTGAAGGAAAATAAAAAATGGCAATAGAGCTGAAGAATTTACGAAAAAGCTATCATCAACAGTGCGTCGTCAATCAAGTCTCACTCACGATTGCCAAAGGTCAATTTACCGCATTTATCGGACCCAATGGCGCAGGTAAAAGTACGCTGCTTTCCATCATGAGTCGTCTGATTGATGCAGATCAGGGGCAGGTATTGTTGGATGGTCAAGATTTACATGACATGAAAAGTGCGGATATCGCCAAAAAAATGGCGATTTTAAAGCAGTCCAATCATACCGAGTTGCGTCTGAGTATCGAGGATTTGGTGGCATTTGGTCGTTTTCCATATTCACAGGGGCGTTTGACCAAGCAAGACCATGAAATTATTGATCGCTCCATTGCTTATATGGATCTGCAATCGATGCGTCATCGTCAGTTAAGTGAGTTGTCAGGTGGACAACGCCAACGCGCATATATAGCGATGATTTTGGCACAGGACACAGAATATATCTTATTGGATGAGCCGTTGAACAACTTAGATATGAAGCATTCCGCGCAAATTATGCGTGTGCTGAAAGATCTTGCTGAAAATCATGGTAAATCCATCATTGTGGTGATCCATGACATTAACTTTGCTTCTGTGTATGCAGATCACATTATTGCAATGAAAAATGGCGAGTTGGTCTATCAAGGGCATCCACAGCAGATCATGAATGAAACAACTTTAGAAGCGATCTTTGATTTTCATATCCCGATTCAACAAATTCAGCAACACAAATTAGGTTTGTATTTTATTAGTTAGGAGTTCGTTATGCTGTTCAAAAAGACGTTGCCGATCATGATGTTGAGTGCAGTATTGGCTGCATGTGGTCATTCAAATGAACCTTCTGCAGCACAGGAAGGAACAACTAATTCACATGAGATGATGAGTTTTAGCAGTAAAGCGGGTCAGATTTCGATTCCATCCACTTTGTCACGTATTGCGGTATTAGATACCAACGCCCTGAATACCATTCATACACTTGGGGCAGATGACAAAGTGGTTGCTTTACCCAAAGGTACGCCGTTACCTGCGGTGCTACAAAATTTTAGTGATGGTCAATATCTGGATGTTGGCACAGTAAAAGAGCCAAATCTGGAAAAAATTGCAGGTAGTCAGCCTGAGTTGATCTTGATGAGTGGGCGTATGGAAAATTTGGTGGATCAGATTAAACAAATTGCACCAACCTATTTTGTAGATGTGGATTACAACGATCAGTTTAATTCGTTTAAACAACAAACCTTGAATATTGCAGAAATGGTCGGCAAGAAACCTGAGGCAGAACAACAATTAAAAACCTTGGAGCAAGACATTGCAGCATTAAAAGCAAAAACCAAAGGTAAAACTGCATTGGTGATCTTGGTGAATAATAGCAAGATTGCTGCTTACGGTTCAGGTTCACGGTTTGGTAATATCCATGATTTATACGGTTTTACCCCTGCAGATGCTTCGATTAAAGTGGGCTTGCATGGGATGGCCATTTCACACGAGTTCATTGCCCAGAAAAACCCAGACTATTTATTCGTAATTGATCGTGGTGCTGCAATCACGGGCAATCAAGAGGGTGCAAAACGTGTGTTAAATAACAATATTGTCAATCAATCCAAAGCGGCGAAGAATGGCAATATTGTTTATTTGGATTCGAGCAACTGGTATTTAATGAATAATGGTTTGGGTGGTATGCAGGCGATGTTGAAAGAAGTAGCTGATGTTGTGAAATAACATTTAGTGATGACGCCTTGTATTCTATTGAGCAGAATCTGTCGTTAAGCAACGACAGATTCTTTTGCATCAGCGTATTTTGCATATGCTAACGCGATTAATAAAATAACCAAACCACCTAAACTGAGTACGAAACCTACCCAAATCGGTGCTAACCAACCCATATTATGGCTCAGTACCCATCCACCTAAAAAAGCGCCTAATGCATTGGCTAGGTTGAAGGCTGAGTGATTCAGTGATGCAGCTAATGTTTGTGCATCACCTGCAATATCCATTAAATGCGTTTGTAAGGCACTACCTAAACCAATCACCGTAAAACCAATCAAAAATAAAGCAGTGATAGCCGTATATAGATTTGCCATCATAAAACTGGCGAGCACGAAGGTGAGTGCAGAACTGATTAAAATCCCAATCATGGTTTTAAACAAATGCCGATCTGCAAGCCAACCAGCAACCAAGCCACCAATCACCATACCCACGCCCCAGATCGCCAATGCAATTGGAACAACGGAAATATCGGCATGTGTATATTCAGTTAGGATTGGAGAGACGTAACTGTAAACGGAAAACATACCACCAAAACCAATCGCACCGACTGCTAGGGTGAGCCACATATTGATATTTTTTAAGCCTTTCAATTCTGCTCTAATACTTGCTGTTTTTTGTGGGCGAATATTGGGCACAAAAAGACCGATGCCGATCAAGGTAATAAAGGCAATGACAGCAGAAAATTCAAAACCAGTTTTCCAGCCGAATTGTTGACCGAGCCATGTTGCGATGGGTACACCAATCACATTGGCAATGGTTAAACCCATCATCACTTGCGCAATTGCAATCGCACGACGTTGCTTACCTGCTAACTCGGCTGCGACTAGAGCAGCAACACCAAAGTAAGCACCATGTGGAAAACCAGCAATAAAACGTGAAACGAGCATGGTTTCTGATGTGGTTGCGAACGCTGTAGCTGCATTTGCCAAACCGTAAAACAGCATTAAACCCAGCAATAAGGTTTTGCGCGGGACTTTAGCACCTAAGATCGCAATAATTGGTGCACCAACCATCACGCCGAGCGCATAAGCACTAATGAAATAACCTGCATGGGGAACACTGACATTTAAATCTGTGGCTATTTCTTGGATCAGTCCCATTGCAACAAATTCAGTTGTGCCAATACAAAAACTACCAATCGCAAGTGAAAAAATCACCAGAAATAAAGAATAGTTTTTTGACGGGGAAGAAAGAGAGGGAGAGCTTGGGGAAGACATACGATCTCGAAACATATAAAGCGACGATATTATATCGAGCAGATCACAGAAATGTGAAAAAGAACACAAATTTTATATATGCAACCGAAGATTGAAAGAGTCGATCAAAATAGTAATACTAAATCTTTATGATAATTATTTTCATTTATGTATAATGCATTGCATAGAATAATTGGCTGAACCACTACACTTAATCAATGAGTAAGTGGATGAATGGATGGGAAACAACTGTGAAAAAATTATTGATTGCTTCATTGGCTTTAATCTCAGGTTATAGTGCCGCACACGAGCCTTATGTTGCACCTGTTGCATATCAAACGACAAATACGCAAGTTGCAATTTTAGCAGGTTATGCTGAAGAAGCCTTGAACAGTGAATATGCGCTAAAAAGTCCTAAGTTTGAAATCACAAATCCGAAACAAGTTAAAAGTACGATAGAGCCAGATTCGAAGCTTGGTTCTAGCACAGTATTTGATTTGAAATTACCTGAAGCGGGTACTTATAGCGTACAAACCAAAGCAAGCTATCCATTGAAGTATGTACAAGACCAAAAAGAATGGAAATTATTTTTTGATTTAGCGGAAGACAAAGCACCAGCAAAAGCTGAACGGGATTATCTGATTCCTGCTGATCTCAAAGGTAAGAAAATTGCCCCAGTTGAAGTGACGCGGGAATGGTCATTATTTACCTATATTACAAAAGAGAAAAGCTCACCTGTACAGTCAACTGCAGCGCCGATTCAAGTTGAATTTTTAACTCATCCAAATGAGTTAAAAGCGAATCAGACCACGAAAGTGAAGGTAGCAAAAGCGAATCAGCCTTTGGCAAATGCAGAAGTTGTGCTTCGCGCTAAAGGTGCAACGGACGAACAAGCGAAAACCCTAAAAGCGAATACAGATGGGACAGTGGATTTAGTTTTCCCAAGTGCAGGGGAATATTTAGTCGAAGTTACAGAGTCGGTTGATAGCAAGAAAAAACCAAGTAATCAGTTCTATAGCATTATTAGTTTGTCTGTAAATTAAGAAATGGAAAGGCTAATCTCTAGAATGGATTAGCCTCTTTTAATCACATTTGCCTGCTTTTCATTCTATTCATCAAGTTGATTCATTGTGTTCATCATCCATCGCATTGCTATAGAATTTTACGCCGAGTTTAATGCGATCGCGTCCATTGCCCATACGCCAGCGATTGGTATCTCTGAGTGAATAAACACAGCCACAATACTCTTGCTGATAGAACTCCTCACGTTTACTGACTTCCAGCATCCTGACAGCACCACCATTTTTACGCCAGTTATAATCCCAATATTGCATTTCTGGATAATGAGATGCGGCTCGAAGACCACAGTCGTTGATTTGCTGCATATTCTTCCAACGCGAAATACCCAACGAACTACTGATTAAGCCAAAGCCATGTTCATGGGCATACAGTGCAGTTCTCTCGAAACGCATATCAAAACACATGGTGCAGCGAATGCCTTTCTCAGGTTCGTCTTCCATACCTTTGGCACGTGCAAACCAATTGTCGGTATCGTAGTCACAGTCAATAAACGGAATATTATGCTTTTCTGCAAAACGAATATTTTCTTCTTTACGAATCAAATATTCTTTGACTGGATGGATGTTGGGATTATAAAAAAAGATCGAAAAGTCGATACCAGAGTCGATTAATGTTTCCATGACCTCACCTGAGCAGGGAGCGCAGCATGAATGTAATAATAATTTATCGTGACCTTCAGGCAGTGTAAGCTTTTGACGTTCAAGAGACATGGCAAACAAAGATAAATAAGTGAATAATCATCTATTGTAAAGGCTTTATACATTTCTTGAATTTGAATTAAATGAAATATTCTCAGGTTGAACTGAATTATTCTAATAAAAGCATGTCCTAAAAATTTTGGTTACCCAAGAATAGGTGTTAAAGCCAACATCCTAGATTATCACTTTTAAAATGAGTAAAATTCAACTGCGATTAAACTAATCAAAAACAGCTCATGTTGAGACAATCTCACTAATTTAGTGTTAAAATGAAATATATTCATTTTTGGTTCATGTCGTGCTAGAACTTCGTCATTTAAAAACATTAACAGCATTACGAGAGCATGGTTCTTTGGTTGCCGCCGCAGCTGATTTGTGTCTTACCCCTTCGGCAATTTCTCACCAACTCAAAGAGCTTGATCATTGGTATGGTATCGAAGTGGTCAATCGCCGTAGCCGTCCAGTGACCTTTTCTAATGTTGGAGAACGTTTGCTCAAACTTGCAGATGATGTATTGCCACAGGTACAAATTACCCAAACTGATATTGCACGTATCGTACATGGGCAAACAGGGCGGATCATCTTTTCATCTGAGTGTCATAGTTGTTTTGATTGGTTGATGCCTTTATTAAACCAATATCGTCATCAATATCCCGATGTCGATTTGGATTTTGCCGCAGGCTTTGAATCAAACCCACATGAATTACTCCAAAATGCGGAATTTGATTTATTGATTACGGCAGATCCGATTGCACTCAAGGGGATCGCGTATTTTCCAATCTTTGAATATGAGTCACGCTTGGTCTTATCTAACACACATCCTTTTGTCCGTGCGGAACATGTTTCTGTACAAGATTTGGCAGAAGAAACCTTAATCACTTATCCCGTCGATAAACATCGTTTGGACATCATGGCGCATTTGTTCATTCCTGCAAATATTCAACCTAAGCATATTCGAACTACCGATTTGACGCAGATGTTGATTCAGCTCGTTGCAAGTGGGCGAGGGATTGCTGCGTTGCCTGATTGGGTGGTCAATGAATATGAGCAAAAAGGTTGGGTGGTCAGTCGTCGTTTGGATTGCGTTTCACCTCAAGGGCTAAGACGTACTTTATATGCTGGCTATCGTTCTGAAGACAAAGATAAGAGTTATTTTGAAGGCTTTTTAAAACAGTTAGAAAAATTTTCGCAGAAGCGAGCTTTTTATTATGAAAAATAGTTAAAACAAGCGTCTGTTGAATGGGTGGTGAGAGAAATTAATTTTTCTGAGCTGCCTGTTAGACGGTTTTCTATCAAAAACGGATTTACTATGAAGATTAAGATTTCCCAATAAAAACAGATAAAATCCCAGCGGCGATAAGTGGACCAACAGGAACGCCTCTCAGTAACGCAACACCAGCGACAGTTCCGATCAATAAGCCTGCGATGACATCGGGTTGGCTGGTCATGAGTTTCATACCACGACCTCCCAGCCAAGCGACCAATAGTCCGATAGCAATCGCGATTAAAGACTTCACACTGATAAAGGATTTTAAAATATCTTCGCCACTTATTTTCCCGCTGGCAATAGGCGCAAGCACGCCGATAGTAAGAATAATAATTCCAATGTTTAGGCCATGTTGTTGGATATAAGGGAAAAATTGTTCTAACGGTGTGAGTTTTACGAGTATCAGTACCCCAGTTGCAATCGTCACCGCAGTATTATGACTAAAAACACCAACAGCGAGTAAGATGAGCAAAACCAATAGATTGATATCGAGTTGTGAAAACATATCGCTGTCATTTATAAATAAAGTTGAATTGTATCGCAATTTATCAGGCTGCTCTTTAATAATTTACATGATCGCAAAGTAAGCGAATTCTGTGAATAATCTTGAATACGACGACATTAAGATTTTACTGCATGGTGGTCATGCGTTTTTGCTTGATAAAGTTGATCAAACTCGTATGCAAGGTCAGCAAGTGTCGTTGCTTTTAATTTTGCTAAAAGAATATCTTGTGCCTGTTGAATTGCATCTTCTAAGGCTGCATTTACAACACGTTCGACACCACACTCTGGATTTTGTCTTTCATTACCCATAGCAAAAATTGTTGGTTCACCCACTGCATTATAAATATCTAGTAAAGTTACTTTTTCTAAATCGGCAATAAGATGCCAACCACCTTTAGGTCCTTTTTCTGATCGGATAAAACCAGCGGTCTTTAATCCAGCCATCGTGCGCCTAACCACTACAGCATTGGTTGAAAGCATGTGGGCGATCTCTTCTGAAGTAAAAATTTTATTCTCCCTAGCCATGTGAAGCAGTACATGCAGCATACGAGAAAGTTTGCTATCGAGACGCATATGAAAAAGATCGAACTTAGAGAAGGATATCTAATGTAACATTAAAAGTTGCAAACAAAAATAAAAAGTATTACTGTAACTTTAAAAGTTACTTAATGGTGTTGAAATGAATTACGATGTTGCAATCATTGGAGGGAGTTATGCGGGCTTAGCTGCAGCGTTACCTCTAGGACGAGCGAGAAGAGGTGTTGTGGTCATCGATGCAGGGCAGCGTAGAAATCGTTTTGCAAATTATTCACATGGCTTTCTGACACAAGATGGTACTGCAGCGAGTGAGATAGCCCAAATTGGAAAGCAACAATTACTTCAGTATAAAACTGTAGATTGGATGGATGGACTCGTCAAACGGATTGAACACAAAGACGATAACTTTCATCTTTGTATTGATGGAACACATGCAGTCAGCGCGAAAAAAATCATTATAGCAACAGGCGTGAAAGATCAACTACCTGAAATCAAAGGACTTGCGGAGCGTTGGGGCAAAAGTATTTTTCATTGTCCTTATTGTCATGGCTATGAACTCAACCAAGGATCTATTGGTCTTATTGCCAGCTCAGAAAACGCTGCGCATATGGCGATGATGTTGCCTGAATGGGGTAGTGTGACTTTCTTTTTAAATGGACAAAAAATCGAGGCAGAAATACAGGCACAACTTATTGAGCGCGGTGTCATTATTGAACAACGAATCATTAAGGAAATCGTGGGGCAAAGTGAGATTATTCTTGAAAATGAAGAACATCTTTTAATGGATGGTATTTTTGTGACAACTCAATGTTTAATTTCACAAGATTGGATAGCACATTTAGGCTGTGAAATAGAGAAAAATGTAATGGGTGAGGTGATTAAAACCAATGCGCTAAAAGAAACATCTGTGGCTGGCATTTTTGCCTGCGGGGATGTAGCACGATTGGGTGGTTCGGTATCACTCGCTGTTGGGGATGGAACAATGGCGGGTGTGGCAGCACATAGATCGCTTATATTTTAACTAAAACTTAAAGGTCATTTTCCATGAGAAAAATGGAGATGACCTTTGATTGATTTTAATTCTAAGCTAACTTTCTGTTCGCTTCATATTGATAGCTCACAATTTGTTCATCCCAAAATTGTTGCCATAAATCACAGTACTCAAAGCAAATTTTACGAATAGATGCATAATCGGCTTCAGTACATGCTTGAGCAAGGACAAACCATAAATCATCCTCATGATCATCGTCTGCGGCTTCAGATGTTGCATCATGCGAGACGCCATGCACGTGATAATATCCGCTACTTACATCAAAGCCAACACAATGGGTTGCTTGACGAAGCGCCGGACTAAATAAAATCACTTCTTCTTCTGCTACAGCTAATAATGCCGTGACTGCACGATAGCAATGAAAAGAGTTTTCTAGATATGCACGAACTTTTTGCGCGATGATTGAAGGTAAATAGTTATTGCGTTCCGCTTGAGTTAATTCAAAATCATCAAGGACGTCTTCAAATAATGGATAATGTGCATATTCTGGATTTCCAGAATAATATTCATCTTTATCGAGTGCAGGGCGGAAACCAAACTCATCTAATATATTAAGATTTAATAAAAAACGAGGATACATTTTGGAGCCAGATAATAGTCGAGGTTCTAATTGTTTTGTTTGGAATTGCGCCATCAGCAAAGCATCGGTAAATACTTGTACGATTGCATGGCGATATTCTAAATGAATGTGTTTTAAGGTCTCCTTATCAATTAAACCGTCATTTAGAAGTTGGATCGCGGGATGTTTAGATACTGGATGATTTGAAATTTCTGCTCTTAATGTCTTCAGAAAATTCACATTGTTGTTCCATGCATCGGCAGAAATACTATTTTTCATTCCGTCTATAGCTTTCTGTCTAGGGTTGTCAAAGTTTTCAAATTTTTTTGGCATAGTTTTTTACTCAATGAATTAATAAATATTATTGCTTTTCCAATGGTATAGTTCGATTTTTTTGGTTGCTTATGAATATAACTATTGGCCCAACCAAAGATATTTTTATTGGATAAATTAAATATAAGATGAATTTTTTGTGAAATCAATTTTTTCAATAAGCTAAATAATCTCAATTTAGATTGATAATTAATCAAAATTGCACTAAAAGGTGAATTAATGCACAATATATTTTAATTTTTTTTGAAATAGAAAACTTTTTTTACAAATCTGCTTGTTTATAACCTCATTTTTGCTTAATTTATAAGAGAGATAATAAGGAAAAACTTGTATTTTCTGTAATGATCTTAACATAATATGAAAAAGCATGGTTGCCAGAATTGTCCAGCTTATAAACCATGCCTAAATAATACATTAATTTTTTTTAAAGAATTCTAAAAAGGATAATAAAATGTCAAAAAAAGAAGATATTATTGCAACGGCTCTAAACCTTTTTAATCGTCATAGTTTCAGTTCAGTCGGCGTAGATCGAATTATTGCTGAGTCCAACGTTGCAAAAATGACGTTCTATAAATACTTTCCTTCCAAAGAAATTTTGATCGAGGAGTGTTTATCTCGAAGAAATAAAAGTATTCAAGAAGCGATTGAGCAAGAAATTAACTTACTCAAAGAAGATGATTACTTGGGTAAAATTAAAGCGGTCTATTTTTGGCACTTAGGTTGGTTCAATTCTGATGATTTTCATGGATGTATGTTTCAAAAAGCATCATTGGAAATCTTACAACAATACCCATCCATTATTGGTCCAATTGTAGCGTATAGAGAGTGGTTAATGGGATTGCTTGAGGATTTGTTCGAAAAGGCAAAGGTTGACCAACCGCATGTAATGACATCTATGTATATAAATATTTTAGATGGTATGACAGCGTATGCAAAAGTAAGCAAAGATCATACTGAAATTGCAGAATGTTGGTCTTATATTGAACGATTAATTACTTTGGATGCAGCCTAAGTCATCATTTTTAACTTAATTTTTATTTATCATGAATTTAAGCTAAATAAAAGAAACCGAGTCAATTGACTCGGTTTCTTTTAGATATCATCTGAAAATTACTTCTCAACAAATGCGCGCTCAATCACATAATCGCCCATAACACCCATACGTGGTGATTCGACTAAGCCATGCTGATCAAGTAGCGCAGCTACATCTTTTAGGAAAGCTGGGCTGCCACAAAGCATTGCGCGGTCAGTTTCACGATTAAAACGAGGTAAACCAATTTTCTCAAACAGTTCACCAGTCTCAATCGCTGTCGTTACACGACCTTGAGTGTGGAACGGTTCGCGCGTTACAGTTGGGTAGTAAATCAATTTATCTTTGATGCCTAATTCTTCAAAAAACTCATGGTTTGGAAGCTCATTGAGAATCAGGTCTTGGTAAGCAAGTTCTGAAATATAACGCGTACCATGCACCATGATGACTTTCTCAAACTTTTCGTAAGTTTCTGGATCACGAAGTAGAGAAAGGAATGGCGCAAGTCCTGTACCAGAAGATAAAAGATATAAATTTTTACCTGGTAACAAATCGTCGTGTACTAAAGTACCTGTCGGTTTTTTAGAAATCAGGATTTCATCACCTATTTCTACTTTTTGTAAGATCGAGGTGAGTGGACCATCTTGTACTTTAATTGAGAAGAACTCTAACTCTTCTTCATAATTCGCACTTGCGATCGAATAAGCACGCATTAAAGGCTTGCCATTCACTTCAAGTCCGATCATCACGAACTGACCATTTTTAAAACGTAGGCTCGTATCGCGTGTTGTTTTAAAGCTGAAAAGAGTGTCATTCCAGTGGTGAACATGAGTAATGCGTTCAACGTTAAAAGCAGCCATTAAAGGTCTCGATCACATATAAAAGAAACAGATTGCTATTCTAATCTAAAATCATTCTCGATAAACTGAATATATTTAATTGTGTTTATCAGAAAAAGTGATGAGTAACTCTGTAATGATGCCGATAATCGGTTATATGCATTCTCCTTATCGTGAGAAATTCGGCATTCCAAGGCAGCCAAACTTGGTGCAAATCGAGTCGTACATAGAGATGGTTGAACCTTATAATGAGATTTTGGCATTTGAGGGAATAGACGATTTTAGTCATTTGTGGTTGTTGTGGCAGTTTCATGAGAATAAACAAAATGATAGTGCTCCGAATCAAACGCCTAAATTTCGTGCACAAGTCCGTCCACCGCGTCTCGGGGGTAACCAAAAAATAGGTGTTTTTGCGACGAGAAGTATGTATCGTCCATCACCGATTGGTTTGTCTGTGGTTCGTTTTCTTCGTGTCGAGAAGCACGGAAAAGTGATTCGTTTATACGTCACAGGTAGTGATTTATTACATGGCACACCAATTCTTGATATTAAGCCTTATATTCAATATTCAGATGCAATTGAGGGATCGATCAGTGGTTATGCTCAAGATGAGCCGATCCGTAAGGACGTCATATGGGCAGAAACTGCTTCGCTACAGCAAAAACAACTGTTAAATCAGGCTATTCTAGATAAAAAGATATTAGATGAACTTGAACAAGTGTTATCTTTAGATCCTCGTCCGGCGTATCAAGAAGATGCTGAGCGGGTGTATGGGATGTGTTTCGCTCACTTGAATATTCGTTTTACAGTCGATGAAAAGAATGTCACAGTGGTGAGTGTAGAGCAGTCCACTATAATTTAATTTAAAAATATAAATGATTCATAAATTTGGGGAAATTACGGTCATGCAAGCTGAGGCAAAATTTACGAACTTTTCTTTTACGATTGATGTGACGTGGTGCTTAGAGCAACTACAAAAAGATGGTCGTATTACTGAACGAGATAAGTTGTTAATCCAAACCACACACCGTCAAAAAGAACAATTGAAATGGCATCCCTTACAATGGATTGCCAATTTTAATTTAAAAGATCAGCTAAATCCTGCTGCAACGCTAACTCTGCATCGTTTGTGTCAGTGGTTGGCGGAAAAAGCGGCTTTGCCCATGTTTGTGATTGATCCTTTAAAAGCGGATGTTGCTGCTTTAACCAGTGTGATGTCGCAAGAGTTCGCTGTTAGAAATCATATTTTGGCTGTTGAAGTACATGCTGATCGTATTCTGATTGGTACGGATCAACCTTTTACTTCGGAATGGGAAAATAACTTACAGCGTAGTTTGGCGCCTAAAAAGATTGAGCGAGTTTTATTAAATCCTGAACAATTACAACGTTATCTGCATGAATATTATCAAGTCAGTCGTGCTGTAAACTCGTCACAAAATACCAGTGCTTTTGATCGTGATAATAAAGGTGTTGAGGCTCTATTACAGTTAGGGGATACGCAAACCCCTGATGCGAATGATCAACATATTGTCAAGCTAGTGGATTGGGTGCTGCAATTTGCCTTTGAACAGGGCGCGAGCGATATTCACTTAGAACCAAGAAAAGACAAAGGCAAGGTGCGTTTTCGTATCGATGGGGTTTTACACACCATTTATAATATGCCTGCAAATACACTGACCGCCGTGATTTCGCGTATCAAAATCTTAGGGCGAATGAATGTCGCTGAAAAACGAAAACCTCAAGATGGCCGTTTAAAAACACGAACACCAAAAGGGCAAGAAACTGAACTCCGTCTTTCAACTTTGCCTACTGCATTTGGCGAAAAGTTGGTGATGCGGATTTTTGATCCAGAAGTCTTGGTTCGCAGTTTTCAACAATTGGGTTTTGAGGGGCATTTATTACAAAGTTGGCAGCAACTTACACAGCACAGTCACGGTATTATCTTGGTGACGGGGCCTACAGGCTCAGGTAAAACCACGACACTGTATTCTTCTCTCAAACAGCTTGCAACCGAACAAGTTAATGTCTGTACCATTGAAGACCCGATTGAAATGCTTGAGCCGAGCTTTAACCAAATGCAGGTAAATCCCAATATTGAACTGGGCTTTGCCGATGGGGTTCGCGCCCTAATGCGTCAAGACCCCGATATTATTATGGTCGGTGAAATTCGTGACCATGATACCGCCAATATGGCAATTCAAGCTGCATTAACAGGGCATTTGGTATTATCAACACTACATACCAATGATGCACCATCAAGCTTAACCCGCTTGCATGATTTGGGTGTACAGCCATTCCTAACTGCAGCCACGATTCTTGGCGTGCTTGCACAGCGTTTAGTGCGTCAACTGTGTCCACACTGCAAGCAAGAAACCGCAATCAATGAGCAGGAATGGGAACACTTAACATTCGACTACATTATGGATATGCCAAGTACCATGTATAAAGCTGTCGGTTGTGATGTATGTCGCCAGACTGGCTATAAAGGGCGAGTGGGTATTTATGAATTTATGCCTGTAAGTTTGGAGTTGAAAACACAGATCAGTGCAAATGGCACATTGAATGATTTGAAAGCTCAAGCGAAAAAAGAAGGGGTTGAACCTTTAAGAATCGCGGGGGCACGTAAAGTCATAGAGGGTGTAACGACTTTAGAAGAAGTGCTGAGAGTTGTTCCTTTAAATTAATACAATTATTTCAAGCAAAAAAAAAGCAGTACGCGCTGACATACTGCTATTCCCACGTTTTTTTATTCTCTGATTTTTATTATATTACTTCGTTAAAATCAGGCGATTGTTTCGAGTCAAGCGTAAGCGATATTCTTCTCCAGCATGCATGATACGTATTTCACGTCCTAAGGCAAAAAGGTTGTTCGAGTGCAGCATTGGCAATGATTGTGCTGAATCTGTGCTGCGTGTAAAAAGGCTGAATGGTGCGTTCATTTGTTATACTCCGTGGTATGTCTTTTAATGTTTTAAATGATAATCATTATCGAATAAGCCTGTCAACGTAAATTTTTGTCTATTTACAAAATCATTTATTATTTTTATTTTGCAAGTGTGAATGGCTTAACAAATTACTTAAAATTGCTACATATAGATGAGGAATATAAGACTTTGATGTCAAAGAATACAGTCAATGTTGCGATCGCAATTTTATTACATAAATCAAAAATATTGGTGGGATGGCGACAGGCGAGTCAACATCAAGGCAATAAACATGAGTTTCCTGGTGGGAAGGTTGAGCAGGGTGAAACGCCTGAACAAGCGTGTCGTCGTGAAATATACGAAGAAGTCGGTATAGGCATAAAAAACTGGCATGTTTTTGATGTGATACGACATGAATATGATGATGTGATCGTTCATTTACATTTATTTCATGCTTATGTTCCTGATGAGCTACTTGATCTGATACACCAACCATGGACTTGGTATAGTCGAGATCAGTTAGCAGAGCTTAACTTTCCTAAAGCGAATACGCAGATTCTTCAAAGGTTAATGTGGCCGCACTTGATTAAAGTCAGTTCGGAACTCATGGCGCTGCCTGAAAGTGATTGTTTGTTCTATTGGCGTATACAGTCGCAAGATGTTGATCAAATCGAAGCACAATTATTTGCTTTATCGGATGAGCAACTTGCAAAATTAATCCTTAACTTTGATATTTGGCAGCAGTTGAATGCCGTAATTCAAACGAAAATACAAACGATTCATCTAAAACAATCACAATTATTGAGTTTAAAAAAAGCTGAATTACCTGTCGGAAAGCGTTTGATTGCTGCTTGTCACGATGCGGTGTCTTTACAACATGCGCAGCAAATTGGTTGTGATGCAGTGTTCTTAAGCACTGTAAATTCAACGGATACACACCCCGATGCGAAAGTATTAGGGTGGAGTGGTTTTGAGCAGTTAGCCAAAAATAGTGATATTCCAGTGTTTGCCTTAGGTGGCGTTGCGCCCGAAGATTTAGAAAAAGCCCAAAAACATAATGCTTATGGGCTTGCTGGGATTCGCCATTTTGAGTCAATAAATTGAATCGCTGCTTAAAGCGCCTGAATTGCTCTTCTCGCTTCTTGGGCTTTAACGGGGTGGTTACGTGCTTCACTCGCACGCAGCACGATTAACCAGAGTTGCTTCTTCATACTATTGCTCTGAGCATAACTTAAACCACGGCGAGCCAGTGCCTCTGCATTGGCATACTGTTTACGCTGATCCGCGATTAATCCCAAATATAAATAGGTCTCCGCCGCTTGGGGCGCGATGCGTTGAGCTTGAAGCGCAAAACGTTCTGCATCCGCAAATTGCTTTTGCTTATACGCTGTTTGGGTTTTTTGCATTAGCGTTTTAAAAGCTGGTAGCTGAGAGCCGTCATTACTAAATCTTTGTTGGACTTTCTGTTCAGGCACAACGATAACTGGAACAGTTTGTCGTTTAATCTCTTTTTGCTCATAAGGCGTGATTTTGACACCAGAAGAAGGTGGCGTAATTTTCTTCTGGCTATCAGTTGCCTTCGGCTGTGGTGTTTGAGGTGCTGGACGCTCAGGTGTTATCGTACAGCCAGTTAGTACTAGTATCCCAACAGCGAACGTTGCTTTCTTAATCATGTCCAATCATCCTTTTAGATTAGTTCTCACCGTTATAACTACCGCTAGAAATAACGCGTGTAGAGGTGTGATTGGATAAGTCAGTATCCATTTGGTTTTCAGTTTCACGAATGTAATTACTGATGCTGTCATCATCAGCTGTTCCATCATTTTGAGGTATATAGGTTGGCTCAACTTCGTAATGCGATTGCCCACAAAGCGTTGCACGGCGCGGCACAGTTTGACGGAGCAGTGGAATATACATCGCTCCCTCACAACCTTGAGCAGAAAGATCGCCGCTGTTACGGTCAATCCATTGCCATTGTACATTGTCTGTTTGGCGTAGATTGACAGGTTCTTGGCGAAGTTGTTTCATCACATTGGTCCAAACTGGGAGCGCTCCAGAAGAACCTGTTAACCCTGTCACTTTGTTATCATCTAGACCTAACCAAACGACAGCAACATGATTGCCAGAATAACCAGCAAACCAAGAGTCTCGGGTATCATTGGTTGTACCTGATTTTCCAGCAAGATTTAATGATTCAGGTAAACTGTTGTACACAGAGCGACCAGTCCCTGTGCGCATTACTTGTTGTAAACCATAGTTTAAAATATAAGCGGCAGCTGGATCGATAGTTTGCTGAACATTTAAACCATATCGATCGAGCAAACGTCCTTGTGCATCAACCACAGTACGAATCGAACGCGGTGGATATTTGAAACCACCCGTTGCAAAGTTACCATAAATGCCAAGCACTTCCATCGGTGACATATTGACTGCCCCTAAATAAATTGATGGATATGCTGGGATATCTGAGCTGACACCAAATTGCTTTAACTTATTGCTAAATGTTGATAGACCAAATTCATTCGCTAAGCGCACAGTAGAAAGGTTATAGGAATTCGCCAAAGCTTGTTGCATTGGCACAACCCCATTTTCGTTACCACTATAGTTCTTTGGTGACCAACCTTTACCACCATCAATCGGAATATTTACCGCAGTATCTTCAATCGGACTCGCCCAAGTATAGCGACCAGATTCAATTGCATTGAGATAAATGACGGGTTTCAAGAGTGAACCGACTTGACGTTTCGCATCAAGTGTTCGGTTAAAACCTGTAAAATCCTGTGTTGAACCCACTGCTGCAATCAGTTCACCATTTTCAGGGTGTGCCACTAAAACAGCACCTTGCAAATTCTTCAAACGTGCTGGGTTTCTTTGTGCTAAACGCTCGACCGAATTTTTAAACACATTTTGAACTTTGGTTTGTGCAATCGGGTCTAAGGTCGTGAAAATTCTTAAACCTTGATTGGTGATATCACTTTCTTGATATTCTGTTCGCAATTGGCGACGTACAATATCAAGGAAATCAGGGAATTTTGCAGGTCCAATCGTAGGTTTACTAATTACATTTAAAGGACGGGCAATTTCGTCTTGATATTCAGATTCTGTTAGATAACCCATGACCAACATGTTATTTAACACGACATCACGACGTTTTTTTGCATTTTTAGGGTTGCGCCAAGGGTTATATAACGATGGACCTTGTACTAGACCAACCAAGAACGCTTGTTGTGAAATATTAAGCTCACGTAATGGCAAGCCAAAATAAAATTGTGAAGCGAGACCATAGCCATTAATTGAATAATTGCCATTTTGACCTAAATTTACTTCATTCAGATAGGTTTCAAGAATTTCATCTTTGCTGTAGTGAAACTCAATTAATAAAGCCATCAGGGCTTCATTTACTTTACGTTTAAGGGTTTTTTCAGGGGAAAGATAAAAGTTCTTCACCAATTGTTGCGTTAAAGTCGAACCACCTTGGCGTCGACCTCCTGTCGCATTACTGACCAGAGCACGTGCTGTTCCTCTGACAGAAACACCATGATGATTGTAAAAGTTACGATCTTCCGTCGAAATCAATGCTTCGATCAATGTTTTGGGTACTTTATCTAATTTAATCAGTACGCGATCTTCATTGTGTTGCGGATAAATACCGCCGATCAATAGTGGTTCTAAACGAGCGATCCCTGTACTTGAGGGTTTAGTCGAACGAATATCTCCAACACGATCACTTGAGAAACCAATTTCTAGTACCTGTTCAGGTTCAGTACTGTCACCATAGTCAAAACCACGGGTATGCACATACATCTGGTTGCCTTGTGTAACATAGCTACCTGATTTTTCATAGTTTGACGTGTTTTTATAACCCAGTAATTTCAATTCTTGGATGAAATTTTCTTGAGTAATAGGCGCATTCGCATAAATTTCTAATGGGCGAGCAAAAACCTTAGCGGGGATGTCCCAGCGCTGGCCTTCAAACTTATTGCGAATAATACTATCCAAGCGAATCAGATAGATGCTAAAGGCAACAAAAATACCAATCACTAAAATTGAAAAAATTAGTGTTATAAAACCAATACCACGTTCACACTTCATAGATTTGCGTTAAAACCAAAACAATGGGAGTAATGATGCGATAGCTTATCAGTAATTTGCAATCATAAAACTGTGAATAAATAGCAACATGCAATAAAAAAATTCAGAAACTATTGATATTCATCGTATAAAAATAAGCAATAGACATTTTTATACTTTTTAATCAATCATCAACGCAACATTGATTGTTAGTGATATGATAGGCAGGAATCGCAGCGGAGCCAAATTTTTCGTGCAAATTTCACATAAATCCTTTCGAAATATTGGTCTAATTGGGCGACCAGATAAATATTCTGTTGTAGAAACGTTATGTTTAATCCATGATCATTTGATCACTTTGGGTTTAAATCCTGTTTTTGATCAGGAAACATCTAAACTTGTACCTTATAGCCATGGGCAGACCGTAAGCCGTAACCTGCTTGGTGAGGTCGTCGATTTAGTGATTGTAGTGGGGGGGGATGGTTCGCTACTCCATGCTGCTCGTGCGTTAGTGCGGCATAATACACCTGTAATCGGGATTAACCGTGGTCGATTAGGCTTCTTAACTGATATCAAACCTGCTGAAGCGATTTTTAAACTCGATCAAGTTCTACAAGGTCATTTCCAATTGGATCGCCGTTTCTTACTAGAAATGGAAGTTCGTACCAATGGTGAAACGATTTATGATGCTATTGCGCTCAATGATGTCGTTCTGCATTCAGGTAAATCTGTTCATATGATTGATTTTGAGCTGAATATTGATGGGCAGTATGTATATCGTCAGCATAGTGACGGTTTAATTGTTTCGACACCAACAGGTTCAACTGCATATTCGCTTTCAGGTGGTGGACCAATTGTGCATCCAAGTATGGATGCAATTGCTTTAGTACCGATGCACCCGCATACATTATCATCTCGCCCCATTGTTGTCGGTGGTCAAAGTGAGATCAAAATTGTTATTCGAGAAAATCGTGTTTTACCAATGGTGAGTGCGGATGGCCAACATAGTGTTGCACTAAATGTCGGGGATAGTGTGCATATTCGTAAACATCCGTTTAAACTTAGCTTATTACATCCGCCTGGCTATGACTTTTATATGGCATGTCGTACCAAATTGGGGTGGAACCAAGACTTTGAATCTTTTCAGCAGGACGACTCATGAATATTGAACAAATGCTCGCTATTTTAAATCCTGAGATTGTTGAGCGTCTAAAAACTGCCGTTGAAATTGGTAAATGGCCAAATGGTATCGCTTTAACCAAAGAGCAGCGCGAAATTTGTATGCAAGCTGTGTATGCATGGGAAATGGAAAACCTTCCAGAAGAACAGCGTAGTGGTTATATCGATCGTGGTACGAAAGAAGAAGGCGAGGAGTGTGATGATGATCATCACAAAAATGAACCTGAGTTTAAACCGATTCGATTTGTGTAAACTGCTTGTCTAAACAAATGCTCCTAAATATTAAGGAGCATTTTTTATTGTTCTTTAAACTGATTGATAATATTTAGAAGTTGTGAACAATGTTTTTTATCATCTGTATCATTGAATAGTCGCTAAAACATAAAGCTGCAATAAAATGAGACAAAATTTGTCACAAATAGACAAAACCGTCTGAGCATATGGTTAATTTTTCCTGTAAAATGCCTTCACGTTTAAAAAAACTCAATAAGAAGCAATGTTCAAGACTATTTATGCTGCATTAGAACAACTTGGCTTAACCGCACAGAAACGCGCGATACATATTCAATTTGCCAATCCGAGCTTAAATCAACAAGTCTTCCTCCAAAAAATACAAGGGCAACATCAACTCAATACAGGTATGACAGCAGAACTGATCTGCCTATCAACCAATGCCACCATCCCATTAAAACAATTCATTGGCTCTCAGGTCGCCGTCGATCAAGTCACCGACACAGGCACATTATTTAGAACCACAGGCATCATCACCGAAGCTGTACAAGGGCAAAGTGACGGTTCACTGACCCTATATAAACTCAAACTGCAAGACCCTACTGCACTGTGGCATAAACGCCGTAACAGCCGCGTGTTTATGAATAAAACCGTATTGGATATTGTTCAAACCCTTTTCAAAGAATGGCAACAACGCAGTCCCTTATTCGCATCCAGTCTTACGCTTGATATCAGCGGCGTGACACAAGACTACGATATCCGACCCTTTGTGATGCAAGCCAATGAAAGCGACTACGACTTTATTAGCCGCTTACTCAGAAGCGAAGGTATCAACTGGCTTATCGATGAAGCCCAACTCAACGTTGCCAATAGCAACAGCCCGATCCAAGCCCAAAAACTCCGCTTGATCGATGACAACAACCAATACCAAGCCTTAAATCGAAGAACGATTCGCTACCACCGTAGCAGTGCCACCGAACAATACGACAGCATGACCAGCCTCATTGCGGAACGCTCTCTACAACCGACCGCAGTGCATATCCAACGCTGGCAAGCTGATGCCTTAGAACAAGAAGACGGTGCAGGCAGCGTCCAAAGCAAACATCGGCATAGCGAACAACACGACAATACCAGCTTGGGACTCGAAGATGCATGGCACTTCACCCCAGCATGGATGCAAGACCTCAAAGGCGACGATGGCGCAACTGCATCAGGCAACAACCAAATTGAAAAACTCAACCAAAACCTCGGCCACTACCACGATGCCCAAGCCAAACAATTTATTGCCCATAGCACCGTACGCGATAGCCAAGTGGGCTACTGGTTTAAACTGAACGAACACCCAGAGATCGATCAACACAGCGGATCAGACCAAGAATTTCTGATCATTGCTAAAAACTACTACAACCAAAACAACCTACCCAAAGACTTAAACCAACAAATCCAAAGCTTAATTGACCAAAGTCAGTGGCAAAATAACAGTACCAACTCAGCAGAACGCCAAGCCAACCAACTGACGCTACAACGTCGCAGCATCAAAACCGTACCTGAATACCATTCACTACAACACCGTCCAGCAGCCCATCCACAACGCGCCAAAGTGGTTGGACCATCAGGTGAAGAAATTCATGTCGATGAATGGGGCAGAATCAAAGTCCGCTTTCTGTTCACTCGAAATGACGACCACCAACACGATGGTGGTGCAGGCAGTAACGACAACGATACCGATTCAGCATGGGTTGATGTACTCACTCCATGGGCAGGCGAAGGCTATGGGGCACGCTTCCTGCCACGTATCGGTGAAATCGTCGTCATCGACTTCTTTGACGGCAACATCGATCGCCCTTATGTCACAGGACGATTGCACGAAGCACAACGCAGTCCAACAAAATTCGATGACCAAGGACAACTGCCAGATACCAAAAAACTGGCAGGGATCAAATCCAAAGAATACCAAGGCACAGGTTACAACCAACTCCGCTTTGACGACACCACAGGACAGATCAGCGCACAACTACAAAGCAGCCATGCAGCCAGCCAACTCAATCTCGGTAAACTCAGCCATCCCAAATCAGAAGCAGAAAGCGAAGACCGAGGCGAAGGCTTTGAACTACGCACTGACCAATGGGGCGCGATCCGAGCAGGCGAAGGTTTACTTATCACCACCCATGCACAACAACAAGCACAAGGTGAACACCTCGAAGCGCAAACAGCCAAACAACAACTGGAAGGCAACCAAAACAATGCCAAAGCCTTGAGTGAAGTGGCGAAGAACCAACAAACCGATGAGTTGGAATCGGTGGGGAATTTAAAAGAATTCTTTGAACAGATACAGCAAGATATTGCACGTTTTAATAAGGCTGTACTTTTATTAAGTTCTCCGAATGGCATTGGACTCAGTACCTCAGAAGATATTCATCTATCTGCAGACGGACAACTGAACCAATTTGCAGGGGATAGCATTAACCTAACCACGCAAAAGAATTTGATCGCCCAAGCCAGTCAAAAGATCAGTTTATTTGCAGCACAAGCTGGGATTAAACAGGTCGCAGCAAAAGGTAAGTTTGAGATACAGGCACAAGGTGATGCTGCTGACTTCATTGCGCGAAAACAAATACAAATCATCTCAACGGAAGAGAAAATCGAGATAAGCAGTACCAAAGAAATTGTATTTAAAGCAGGAACATCGGAACTTAAGCTGAATGGGTCGGGGATATTTCCAACAACAGGTGGCAAGTTTGAGGTCAAGGCTGGGCAGCATTTGTTTATGGGGGGACAGAAAGTAGCCATAGATATTCCTTTGATTCCAAATGAAATTAGAAAACAGTTGTTATTACAATACCATGATCAAGAACCAGTTCAGGGCGCAAATTTTATAATTAAATATGCAAATGGGCAGCGTTATTCTGGAATAACGAATAATAAAGGAATTGCAGATATTCAAGATGCACCAGAAGGTGAAGCGGTTATTACTTTTGGTGAAGATCAAAGACCATATCAGGTCGTAGCTATAGCAGATGAAAACCCTGAACATAAAGCAGACTGGGCAATGGATGATTTTGAAGCCTCTTATCAGCAAGCACTTAAGGAAAAGAATAAATGAGTAGTGCAGAGAAGAAGATAGCAATCATTGAAATCGGCTCAGACATTTGGAGTAGAGCGACGCAAGCTGGAAACCAAATTGTAGGTGGTGCGAAACAGGTTAAAGATGGCGTAGTTGCTGGAGGAAAATGGATTGGCGGTGCTTTACAGGGAGAGTTTAACGATAAAGCAACTGTAGGTCAGATTTTTACTGATGCTGCAATAAGTATGTTTCCTATAGCTGGTGAAGTAACTGCCGCACGGGACTTGGTTGCAATTTTAATGAAGATGGCGGATGACAAAAAAGAAGCCTCTGAAGTGATTAATTGGGTCAAAATCATTTTATGTTTATTGCCAATTATTCCGATTTTTGGAGGTATTTTAAAAGGAATTGGTCGTCTCTTAATCACAGTGATGAAAGATGCAACGAAGGTTGCGGAAGTGGCTGCTGCGATACTCGCCTTTTTAAGAAAAATGGGTTATGGCAATTCGGTTCAATTCATTCAAAAACTTAATTTTGCTCAATACCAAGGTAAAATTTTGTCTGAATTTAAGAATGGTATTACTCGGATGAAAGATGGCTTTGCTTTTATTAGCCAGAAAATGGGTGGAGCATTACCAGAGAGTGTCAGTGTTTATGTGAATTCAATGGGGCCAAAATTAGATGAGTTGGGACGTCTTGCAGATAAGATGATTCCTTCAGCTATCAAAGAATTGGATCAAGCATTAAATAAAGTTCGTACTGAGATCATTCGTCAAATGAATGAGGCAGGTGCGAAGATTGGCGGTACTCAGACCAAAGTGATGACCACTGAAGCTCGTCTAAGTTCAACTGCCTCTAAAGCGATTGCAAGTAAAGGGCATACGCCTGCACCTTTGAGTCATTATAAACATAAAGAAGGTTGGCCTGATTTAAAAGGTTATAAAAAACAAGTTATTATTAATGATGAGAAAGTTACTATTTATCCAGATATCCACTCTTTTAGTAGTAAAGCTCCGATTCAACCTAAATTATTGAAAGCAGGATCAAAAGTTCCTTTATTTCGGGTAGTGGAGCAAGTAAATCCTGGGAAATCTGGGGGGTATTGGGCAGAAAAAATGTCTGAAAATGGTAAGGCATGGCGGTTGGATTGTGCTGTAAAAGGTGCATGGAGTACTAATGGTGCATATGTGGTATTAGACCATGTGCCTACTGTTGCTGAAATGAGAAAGCTAGGTATAACTGTACCTGATAATTGGGATGGTTTACGTGTCTGGCGTGGAAAGATTGCAGAACAGCTTGATAATGAGAATAGTTTAGAAAGAGGACATCAGGCCACTAATTTATTACTGCCAGGTGGTGATATTCAAATTTTTATTAATTTTAGAGATCCTCATCATACACCTGTAAAAGAATATATTGATAAAATGATTAAAGAAAAGGCGACAGGTTGGACGGATGCTAAAATTCCTAGTGATGTGGAAACAATGGTTGAATATCTGGAAAAGCGTGAACGATCAGCAAAAATTGTCCAGCAAGGACAAATATTACGGGGAATTTCATCAACTACACGTTCGGGTGTTGAATATCAACAGCAGAAACAATCACAATCTGAGAAACGTTAATCTATGTTAAACCCTAAAACGATGTCACCAATGCAAGAGCAAGAAGCACGAAATAAAGCATTTTATTTAATTAAAAAGTACACAAGTTATACTTTTTTAGATCAGGCACGTGTCTTATACCAGCAATTTTTAGATGCTTTTGAAAGGCAGTTACGAAATCCACCGAAAGAAGTGTTGCAACACCAATATGCAGAGCATTTACAAAAAAGGCATGAGGGTGAGTATGTTCATTACCTAAATAAAATAGTTGAGTTAGAGAATGGTTTGACACTACTTAGAACGACTAAACATAAAAGAGAAGCATATAATAGTTTTTGTAATGTCGATTTTACAGATTGGTTATTTGATCGATATGCTGATGAAAATATAATATATGAAGATCCATTTTATATCATATTGGGTCTAGGTATTTCCAGATCAACTGATATTTTTGAACCAGTAAATTATAAGACTGATCCACTTGGGCGAAAAGTAGAACATACAGGTTCTATACGCTTACTATTAATTGCATTAGCCTATCGTAATATTTGTATGCAGAGTTATTTAGCAGGTAAGGTAAGTGAGCCATTTGCATATATTGATAAAAATACAATACGAAAATCTCAAAAATGGTCTTATGAAACTATTTTTTTCTCTAAAGAATGGCCACCGTTAAGAATTTACCCTGAACCGATTCCAATGTGTCCACCTTTTAACCTAAATCCAATTGGGCAAATAGCTACAGGTGAAGAAGTAACAGTTACGGGTATTTATGAGCCATGGTTGCCAATTAATGGAAAAGTGGGTTGTCCTAACTATTTCTTAGATGGCTCGAGAGCAACAGATTATCAACTAGAAGGCACTGATGAGTGGGTAGATGTCAAATGGCGTTTAATCTGGGAAGATAAACGTTATTTAGATGGAACGATTCCAGAAGAAGAAAAAGCATATGTTTTTGACATTGAGAACATTGGTATCAAAGGTACCCAGACCAATGCTGAGTCTATTGAAAAGTTGAGTATTCGAGCAGGTCAAGTATGCCCAAAAACTGGCTATTGGTTTACGGTCGCACAAGAAAATTCACGTCAATACTTTAAACAAGGTGAGGTCTTACCTGAGATTAAAAATCAAGATTGGGGCGAAGTATATTGGCAGTTTGATGGCGGGTAGATGTTAAATATTGATGTAATTTGGAGGGTGAAAATAATACGTCAATCTAAAATCTGCCTTCAAAAAATCTATTTACTGGAATGTTGCCACCTTTTTAAGGTGATGTGATGGAGGTTAAGTCATGCCTATAATTAATTTTATGTGTTTCTTATTAGGTGTACTCTGTTTCTCTCATTTTAACTCATTCATATTGTTAGTTTTTAGTGTCATTACACTCAGTTTATATTGGTTTTGTTATTATTTAAAATTGAGAAAAATCCAGATTTGCTTGTCTTATATTTATGGAGGCCTAGTAATAGGGTTGCTTTTAAGGTTAACTATCTATTTTTGGCTAAGTAAAAATTATCATTTGTTTATATTACTGCCAATTATTGCAGTTATTCTAATTATTGTTTATGAAGAGTTATTTAAAAAGAATTATTCACTGAATCCTAGTTTTTTTTCTGAGGATAAAAACTTTGAAATAGTCAAAAATAAACAACAGATTGAAGAGTTTTTTAGTAATCCAGAGCGGCTTATTGGTACCTCTATCAACGAAATAGAAAAACCTCATAATGCAGGACTTTGCAATCAGTTTGGGAGTTATGACTTTGGCATAGCTTATCATGAGTGGTATACAGAGAAGCATAAGATAGAAGTGATAACCAAAAATGAGATCTGTACTGAAATTTCAGTTATTGAAAGCGATTTCACTGAGAAATCGCTTCACTCATTCTAATTTAAACGACTATCCCAAAGCACTTTTGCTTTCACCATGGCTTTATCGTAGCTGTTGACAGCGCCCATGGTATAAAGTGCGATTCCCATGGTTTCTATGATTGCCATTTCCCCATACTCATGGGTTTGCTCACCGAGCCAAACAGCTTTGAATACTGCCAGATCTAGCTCTTCTTCTATTGGGCTGCGATCGGGCGTAAGTTTTGGTAATTCATGCTCATAAAGTTCGCCATTATTTATTCCACAAATAAGTGTCTTGGCATCAGGGTTACGTTCAAACTCACCGCCTTCACCTTTAATTACAGCACTATTTTGATAACCTAAACGAAAAGCGGTTTGCTGGTGCGAAGTACGATAAGCAGGATGGAAGATGGCTTGTAAAGTTGCCTTAGCATTAAATGGATTAATTAAACGTGCAAGCGTATGAATTGGAGAGCGCAAACCCATCACATTTCTCAGTGAAATCAGTTCGCTTAAAATAGGTGAAATTGTTTCAAGGGGGAGGTAAGCAAAATTATGAGTTTCTAATTGTTCTTTAACATCTTGTTCATTTTGGCAAATAGAATAGCCTAAGTATTGTAAAACTTGTTCGGTATAAACACGATTAATCGTATGGCCCGATGCACCATGCATCACGATTTTATAACCATGATGAGCCAAGGTCAGAGCCGCTAATAAAAACCACGGATAATGTTTACGCTTACCTGCATAGGATGACCAATCCAAATCCGCTTCAAGTGGCTGAAAATTGAGTTGATCACGGGTTGCTTGTACAAAACCAGCAAGTTCATCGACTGATTCTTCTTTGACGCGTAATAGCATCAAAAATGCACCAAGCTGAACATCTAGAACTTCACCTTTCAAGATCATGCTAAATGCTTGATAGGCTTCTTCATAGCTGAGTGAGCGAGACCCTGTTTTTCCTTTACCCAAGATACGAACATACTGAGCGAAAGGATGTTCTGAAGTTTTATAGATATTTCGTTTTGTATTCATGGTCAGATTGAAGCCATCGCTAGGAGTAAAATTAATATGACATAAAAGTGGAGTGTTTAGCGTAAAAAATAAGTTGAGCTGTTTAATCATTAAGCAATTGTGCGCAAATTTTTACTGGTGTAAATAATATTATTGACCGAATGAGTCTAGTGATTTGATGTAAAAGGAACATGACAGTGCGCTTAAAAATCATTAGCATGGCTGCGGAGTATTTTTTTAAGAAAAATGAAATCGAAAGGAAATAATGATGTTAGCTTACGATGCAGATTTGGAACTCTTCCGCGATAATTTTAAACGTTTTATGAGTGAACATATTGCGCCTCATTATGAGCAATGGGAACGTGAAGGCCTCATGCCACGCTCTGTTTGGACATTATTAGGTGAAAATGGTTTCTTGTGTGTAGACGTGCCAGAAGAATATGGGGGATATGGTGTTCCAACACATTATTCACTGATGTTGGTTGAAGAGTCTGCCCGTGCGGGATATTGTGCATTATCGACAGGTATTTCATGTCATTCTGAAATCGCCGCACCTTATATTCAACATATTGGCACTGAGGAACAAAAGCAGTATTGGCTACCAAAAATGGTATCTGGAGAAGTTGTTGGGGCGATTGGTATGACTGAACCGGGTGCTGGCTCAGACTTACAAGCAATGCGTACCAGTGCTATTTTACAAGATGATCATTATCTATTAAATGGTTCTAAAACCTTTATCTCAAATGGTCAGCATGCCAATGTAGTTGTGCTTGCAGTAAAAACAGATCCTCAAGCACGTGCCAAAGGTGTCTCTTTAATGTTGGTTGATACGCATTTGGATGGTTTTAAGAAAGGTACGAACCTAGACAAAATTGGTCTGCACTCTCAAGATACTTCAGAGTTATTCTTTGACAATGTCAAAGTACCTAAAGATCAATTATTGGGTAATGCAGGTTCAGGTTTCGCATACTTGATGCAGGAATTACCACGTGAGCGCACAGCGATTGCTTCTACGGCATTGGGGGCGATTCGTGGTGCAATTGATTTGGCGACTGCTTATGTGAAAGAACGTCAAGCGTTCGGTCAGGCCATTGCTCAGTTCCAAAACACCCGTTTTGTGTTGGCTCAAGCGAAAATTGATGAGTTAGCGACAGCAGCATTCTACAATCAGAATGTGGCTTTATATAACGAAGGTAAGTTGGATGTGGAAACTGCGGCTGCACTCAAGAGTTTTAGTACAGACATGCAAATGAAAGTTGCTGATAATCTACTTCAACTCTTCGGTGGTTATGGTTATATGAGCGAATATCCAATTTCACGTTTCTTCACAGATGCTCGTATCCAGCGTATCTATGGTGGTACCAACGAGATCATGAAAGAAATCGTGGCGCGCGGGTTGATTGGTAAAGCTTAATTTAAGAATGGATAACTTTTAAATAGCGATTTTAACGTGTAAGTTGAGTTGAATCAGTTAATCTGATTCAACTTTTTTTATATTTAAAAAATATCATTTTATGGGGATAAACTTGTTTCAAAATCAGGAGTTTATTTCGGCACTCGCAAATGATGAGATTGATTTACATATAGTGTGTGAAGAAGATGCTGAAGACATATATGATGCGATCATGGATTCTTTAGCTCATTTGCAGAAGTATCCCGCATCAATTCCTTGGGTATTAAATAAACAAAGTTTAGAGAATACGAAATTATATTGCCAGAACGTGCAAGATAACCTATCAAAAAATAAGGATGTCGTGTTTGTTATTCGACATAAGAAAACAGAACGGTTAATTGGTCTGGTTGGGTTGCATAATCTCTGTTGGGAAATACCCCGACTAGAAATTGGTTTTTGGGGAAACATCGTATTCAATAAACAAGGTTTGATGAAGCAGGCGATACAACGCTTACTTGAGGTTTTACAGGTGCATTATAATTTTAAACGTATAGAGGCTCTTGTTGATCAAGAAAATCAAGATGCGAGAACGTTATGTGAACGACTTGGTTTCCAATTAGAAAGCATCATGCCAAACGCGCTTAGAAACCCAGTTGATAGGTCTCTGCGCCATTTATGTGTCTATACAATCCTAACTGAATAATTCTCATTTTTCTTACATATAAAGCACAGGATTGTTTTGTAGTTTTTGGTGGGTTTTGATTGTCTTGACTGCTTTTTTGAATATTGACCCCATAGTAAAAGAGTTAAAACTCAGCGTGTTTAATGTATGAAAGTCTTGTTATACTAGCTCAATTGAACAATTCATTGATGAATTGTAATCCATTCTTATAGATGATTTTGCTGAGGCTGCATTCAATGGTAAACGATGGACAAAATACATCGACTTCACTTAATTTAGAACAAATTCGTAACGATATTGATAGTGTTGATCAACAAATCCAAGAGTTACTCAATCGTCGCGCTACGCTGGCAGAAACTGTCGCTAAAGCGAAGTTTGCAGCCGAAGATAATCCTTTGTTTTATCGTCCAGAACGTGAAGCTCAAGTCTTACGTAAAGTGATGGAACGCAATCAAGGTCCTTTATCTGATGCAACCATGGCACGGTTGTTTCGTGAAATCATGTCTGCTTGCTTAGCGCTCGAAGCTCCACAAAGTATTGCATTCTTAGGGCCTGAAGGTACATTTACTCAGTCAGCCGTACTTAAACACTTTGGCCAAGATGCGATTGTGCGCCCATTACCAACAATTGATGAGGTGTTTCGTGAAGTAGAAGCGGGAAGCGCACATTATGGTGTGGTACCTGTCGAAAACTCATCTGAAGGGATTGTGAATCACACACTTGACTGTTTTAAAGCATCGACCCTAAATGTGATCGGGGAAGTTGAATTACGTATTCATCATCAATTTCTTGTTTCTGAAAATACTCGAAAAGACAGTATTAAACAGATTTATGCGCATCAGCAAACATTGGCGCAATGCCGTAAATGGTTAGATGCACATTATCCAGGTGTTGAACGTGTTGCCCTAAATTCCAATGCAGAAGCTGCGCGTCGTATCCGTAATGAATGGCACTCGGCTGCCATTGCGTCTGATATCGCAGCAAGCATGTACAATCTTGAGATTTTGCACAGCAATATTGAAGATAATCCGGAAAATACAACGCGTTTCCTAGTGATCGGTCGTGAGAAAATTCCTCAAAGTGGCAATGATAAGACCTCGTTGTTAATTTCAGCACATGACCGTGCAGGTGCTTTATTGGAAATTCTTGCACCTTTTGCAAAACATCAAATTAGCTTAACCAGCATTGAAACGCGACCAGCGTTACCTGAAAAATGGGCATACGTATTCTTTATCGATTTAGAAGGGCACATCGATCAGGAAAATGTCGCTGCTGCACTTGATGAAATTCGTCCGATGGTGAAAGAGTTGCGTGTTCTTGGTTCTTATCCAATCGCAGTTTTATAATCTGTTTTTTCGTATGGGTAGGTGAATGAGACATCTATCCATATCCAAGTCGTCTCATTGGGCAAACATCTTTTATGTCTCAACCATTATTTAACAAAGTCGCTTTTATTGGGCTTGGGCTGATCGGATCTAGTCTTGCACGTGTGATTGTGGCAGAACAACTTGCAGCTCAAATTGTGGCTTCAACACGTTCAAAAAAAACATTAGCAGACGCACAAGCATTAGGTTTAATTCAACACGGTTATGCAAATCCTGAGGAAGCGGTACAGGGGGCAGATTTAATCGTTTTAGCACTCCCTGTGCGGGCAACACAGAAAGTCCTTGAGCAGATCAAGCCTTTTCTTGCGGATAATGTCATTATAACGGATGTCGGTAGTACCAAAGGCAATGTTGTAGATGCCGCTAAAGCCGTCTTTGGTGAAAATCTACCAGCTGGATTTGTACCAGGGCATCCGATTGCAGGCGCGGAACATACAGGTGTGCATGCTGGTAAAGTTGATTTATTTGCAAATCACAAAGTGATTTTGACGCCTCTTCCTAGTAGTGCGGATTGGGCAGTTGAGAAGTTGATTCAGCTTTGGTCAGCGGCGAAAGCAGAAGTGATCTGCATGGATGTGACCAAGCATGATGAAGTGTTGGCTCATACCAGTCATTTACCACATTTGATGGCATTCAATTTAGTGGAACAACTGGCGAATCGTGAAGATAATTTAGATATTTTCCGTTATGCTGCGGGTGGTTTTAGAGACTTTTCACGTATCGCAGCCAGTGATCCGCAGATGTGGCATGACATTTTCTTTGCCAATAAGACTGCAATTTTGAAAGCTGTTGATGGTTTCGAACAGCAGTTGTCAGTTTTAAAAAAATTAATTGAACAGGAAGATTCTCAAGCGTTGATGGGTTTACTTGGTCATGCCCAAGCCGCTCGTCAACACTTCAACCATATGTTAGCCAATAAACCTTTGATGGAGAAAAATAAGGTGACACAGCAATTTAGTATTTTACCGGGAAAGAAAACATTCTCAGGTAAATTCACTGTACCGGGTGACAAATCTGTGTCACATCGCTCTATTATGTTTGGTGCTATTGCCGAAGGTACAACGCACGTTACTGGTTTCTTGGAAGGTGAGGATGCATTAGCAACCCTACAAGCGTTCCGTGATATGGGTGTAAGCATTGAAGGTCCAAAGAATGGTGAAGTCACCATTCATGGGGTTGGTATGCACGGTCTAAAAGCACCTGCAAGCGCACTGTATATGGGTAATTCAGGTACCAGTATGCGTTTATTGTCAGGTATGCTTTCAGCGCAAAAATTTGATTCGGTGATGACGGGCGATGCATCGTTATCTAAACGTCCGATGGAACGTATTGCCAAGCCTCTTCGTGAAATGGGTGCGCAAATCCAAACCACAGGTGAGAAAGGTACACCGCCAGTCAGTATTACGGGCAGCCAAGCGTTAAAAGGGATTCAATACCACTTACCAATGGCTTCTGCTCAAGTGAAATCTGGCATTTTATTGGCTGGCTTATGGGCAGAAGGTGAAACTTCTGTGACTGAACCTGAACCTACACGTGATCATACCGAGCGTATGCTACGGGCTTTTGGCTATGATGTGAAAACTGAGGGCAATAAAATTTCCCTTGTTGGTGGCGGTAAATTAGTGGGTACGGATATTCAAGTACCTTCAGATATTTCCTCGGCTGCATTCTTTATGGTCGGCGCTGCAATTACTGAAAATGCAGATGTTGTCCTAGAAGCCGTGGGGATCAATCCAACACGTACGGGTGTAATTGAAATTCTTAAGCAAATGGGTGCAGATATCAGCGTTGAAAATGAACGTATCGCTGGTGGTGAGCCGATTGCTGATATTCATATCAAAGGGTCGAGAACATTAAAAGGTATTCACATGCCTGAAGATCAAGTGCCTTTAGCAATTGATGAATTCCCTGCATTATTTATTGCCGCTGCTTGTGCAGAAGGTCAAACCGTTCTTACTGGTGCAGCAGAACTTCGTGTTAAAGAATCAGATCGTATCCAAGTGATGGCAGATGGTTTGAAAATCATGGGAATTGATTGCACACCAACTGAAGATGGCATCATTATCGAAGGTAAAGGTAAGTCAGGTGATTGGTCAGCAATCTTCTCTGGTGGTGAGATTGAATCACATCATGACCATCGTATCGCCATGAGCTTTAGTATTGCTGGTTTACGTACTTCAGGCGAGATTACCATTTTGGGTACAGAAACGGTCGCAACAAGTTTCCCAACCTTTACTGAACTAGCAAATACAGCGGGCTTAGATTTACAAGTTGTGAATCCATAATACATTTTGCTTAACGCTAACAGTGATCATGTTTGAAATAAAACCGAGTTAAGCAATTAGCTCGGTTTTTCTTTTTCTATCGTTTAGTTTGTAAATCACACTGCATAAAACTCCGCTTGAAAATAAGTATTTAACGACAAGATCTTAATTGGAAAAATCTCGATAAAAATAACCAAAGAGTGAGAAATTATAGGTCAATATGAAAATTTTATAATAAGAAACAATAGTAAATCTAGAAATGACTAGAAAATTTTACCAAATGTTCTTTGCAAAAAATAAAAAGACAGGAATAATGGCGGAAGAGCTGTATTTTCTTATGTTTCGAGATTTAAAAAGGGATGGTGAAATGGAATTAGATCGTTTTGATAAACAAATTCTTGAAGTTTTGACGCACGAAGATGTAAATCTGAATGAATTGTCAGAACGCATTAATCTATCGGTAAGTTCTGTCCATCGACGTATAAAAAACTTGATTGAATCAAAAGTAATGGGGCAGCTTAAACGAGAAATTAACTTCAATAAATTAGGCTTTAGCTTGCATATTCTTTTGCAGGTCTCATTGAGTAAACATGACAGCGAAACTTTTGATAAGTTCTTAGCCGAAATTGAAGACATACCAGAAGTAACGAATGCATTTTTAGTTACAGGGCAAAGTGCAGATTTTATCTTAGAGCTTGTTGCACGTAACATGGATGACTACAGTGAAATCTTGTTACGTCGTATCGGTAAAATTGATAGTGTTGTTGCTTTACATTCAAGTTTTGTGATCAAAGAATACAACGTATTTAACTGTTATAAACTTTTAAATAAGCTATAAAAAATGCATCCTAAGATGCATTTTTCTGACTTTTTAATGATTAAGCATCTAGCTGTTCTAAGACTTCTTCAGAGAATTCAACGTTGGTATAAACGTTTTGAACATCATCTAGATCTTCAAACATATCAATCATTTTCATGATGAGCTTAGCTTGATCGATATCTGTGATTTCTGCTTTGGTTGATGGACTCATCACAACTTCTGCATTATCTGACTTTAAGCCAGCAGCACTTAACGCATCTTGCACGTCACCGAAACTTTCTGGTGTTGTGATCACTAAGATCTCATTTTCTGAAACCTCAATATCTTCAGCACCTGCTTCTAATGCGACATCCATAATTTGATCTTCTAAAGATATATCTTCAAAAGTAATTTCACCGCGTTTGGTAAACATATAAGCAACAGAACCAGAAGTTCCTAAGTTACCGTTTGTTTTAGAGAAGCAATGACGAACATCTGGTACTGTACGGTTTAAGTTATCTGTCATCGTCTCAACGATCACTGCAACACCACCAACACCATAGCCTTCGTAGGTGACTTCTTTTAAATTATCATTATCATCGCCACCAGCACCGCGTTGAATTGCACGGTTGATGGTGTCGCGTGTCATATTGACTGAAAGTGCTTTCTCGACTACAGCACGCAGACGGGGGTTGCTTGCCGCATCTGGACCGCCTAATCTCGCGGCAGTTACGATTTCACGGATATATTTAGTAAAAACCTTGCCGCGACTTGCATCTTGTTTGGCTTTACGATGCTTAATATTGGCCCATTTTGAATGACCCGCCATGGAAGTAACTCCAAAAAATTTAAACTCAAAAAGTGACTGAATATTAGCATAGCGATGGTTTCGTTGAAAACTATCGGCACCCTATATTCAAATCTAAAATCTTGCTCAACCTTCAAAGATTGATCAATTAAGGGCGATTACTTAGCTAATTTTTACATCTATTCCATATTCGGCATAAAGCGCTTTAATTTTTTCTAAGTCTTGTTGTAGATCGTCTGGATAGATTTTACCTAAAATGCCACCTTGCTTTGTTCGAGGGTTGGCGTACATCAATATGATTGGAACATTAGCCGCTTTTGCGATATGCCAAAAGCCTGTGCGAATGGGTTTGCGTTCCTCGGTGCTTTTTGCACGCGTTGCTTCTGGTGCGATCACAAGGTTAAAGCTATCGTTCTGGTTAAAAAGCTCAACCATTTGCGTCACGATATCTTTACTTGCTTTACGATCGACGGCAATACCACCGAGACGTTTCAAAACAGGTTTTAAAGGACCTTTGAATAGTTCTTTTTTGATTAAGGTGTGGATTTTTAGTTCTAAAATTTCAAATAAAGCAAGAGATAGGATGGTATCTAGATTGGACGAGTGTTCAAACCCAATGATAACTTGCTTCTTCTCTAAAATTGTTGGATCAACGTTGTATGTCCAACCTGTCGCTTTAAAGATGGATTTTCCTAAAATTTTTCTCATGGTTATCATCATTACAGTTTCGTGTCAGCAGTGTAATATGAGTTTTGAGGAAAATATATATCCGAATATTTAGGATTTGTTGATGTAATTGGTTAACGAAATCCAATAACAGTGTAGAGATAAAATAGAAAAACCCTCTAAACGCATGGTTTAGAAGGTTTAATATTTGGTGGGCCCACCGTGACTCGAACACGGGACCAACGGATTATGAGTCCGCTGCTCTAACCAACTGAGCTATAGGCCCTATAAAATTAAATCATATTTGATATGATTTATAGTTGCCTGATCTTAGTCAAATTTAACTTAAATTACAAGCAGATGATTTTATCAAATCACTAAAAATAGTGTGTAAAATCAAAACTGAGCTGATTCTATCTGATGTTTATGTGTTGAGTAAAGACAATATTGTGCAGTTTTGATCATTTTCAAGCCATCCAAACTTCATTTTGTTTTGTGATATTGGTGCGATCAGGTCAGGATAGTTCAATGCTTATCCAACTTTGATTTGCGGTTGAATGGTTTTATGGTTTAATAAATATATGAACAACAAATAAAATGAGAAAAATATGAAAATAGCATATCTAGGTGGGTTTAAAGATGGTGAGGTTCTTGTACTGCCAGCCGAGTTAAATGATCCTGTGCAGTTAAATTGGGTGATTCAGCATGATGATGTGAGAAAGGCAGAGCAGGACTTGGTTGACCACTCAAACAGGGATTTCACTTTGACCATGAAGAAGAGCCTGATCAATTACAATTTAATGCTGTTAAAGAAAGATAAAGAGACTCGTCTGTTTTATGTAGAAGAGGGCTTATCAAAAGTAAAAATTTTAGAGCGGCTGAATGAACATTGGAAAAAATCTCAATTGATCGGTTTCGATTTTGATTGATCAAATTTTATTTTTTTAAAAAATTTTTGAGTTTGAGCATTTGACTTATAGTATTCACATAAGCTCTTTATTAAATTTTAGCCTTTTGAAGATTATATGAATAACAGAAAATATTTATGATTTGATTGATGTGCTATTAAATCAAGCTAAGATGTTATTTTTAATAGCACATGTCAATTTTAAATAATGATTTGAACCTCTGCTTTAGTAATAACTCGCGATAATCACTGCACTCCTTTCATCGGGTAGGGGCTCTACTTTGATTTCAGTTATACTGTTTTTCTGTGATTGATTATTTAAATCTTCTAAAGATGTTGATTGGTTATTTATTTTCTTAAATAAATCGTTAATTCTCTCACAATCGGGGTTGTGGTGATGGGTTGTACATGTATCTTCAACAATATTGCCGTTAATGTGAATGGTTCCCGTTGCAAAGCTGATTGTCGAAATTGATATCAATGAGAATGCTAATAATAGTTTATATGATTTTTTATACATGATTATTTCCTTTTATCTATGTATATATTATTAATTAACATGGAAATTATTATGAAGGCAATATCGTAATAAAATATTGATTAAATTAATTTTTTAAATGTGATGTGGTTTTGGTTTTATCTTTTTATTGATAGTTTTGTCTACTTCCTGGTTGTGATAACTACATCACGAATTTTGTTTTTAATGTGAATTTTTGGTTTTATAAGGGATTTTAATTGATAGTTATAAAAATGATGAAATATAACGCTTAATATTAATGTAAAAAACCCAATCTTAAGATTGGGTTTGAATTTTTATTGTTTAAATAGTATTACCACAAATGTCTGTTGTACCTTGCGGATAATTAAACTGCAAAGCATTGCGGTCAGTGATTAGCTCTGATAAAAAATCCAATCTTGCGAGTTTATCAGAGAATGTACCATCCCTATCAGAACCAACCAAGCTACGAATGTCAAAACCTATATTTTTCAATGGGGCAGGGAGTGTTCCTTGATACCCTTGATCAACGCCATTGACAATAAATCCGACCTGTTTGGTGTTTTGGTTGATATATATCTCTATACGATGGTATTTACTCTGATAGTCAGTCATCTTACTGTGATAGCCAGCAATTGAGTTATATTCTGTACCATCGCTATTTTGGTAGTTGAAAGAGTATGACAAAGAAGGTGGATTTTCACCAAACTCAGGATCAGCGCCACCTGCTATGAAATTATAACTAGATTTTACGATATAACTATTTTCTGTGACGCCACTAAAATTAATATCAGCTATATAAGATGAACCAGGTTCACCATAGTAGCCACCGTTCAGTGGAGCACCAGGAATATCGAGCTGCATTTCCAGTGCAAGAATCCCTGTTGCTGGTAAGTTGAAATCACCTAAACCATCTTGTAAGTATGGAAAATATGGAGAATTTATTGCCGAATAAAACCTTGCTTTACTGGTTGCTAAGTATTGTAAATAATTAAAAGTACTATACTCAGGGTCATTATTTGAAAAATATGGAGGAGCAACAGTTAAGCTAAACTTCTGCCCATTGATGTTTGGAAATATACCCATCAGATAATCTGAATTTTGATTGTTCCATAAATCATCATAATCTTCTTGTGTGGCATCAAAGTTATATTGACATGTTTGGCTCTGGTTTAGACTACGTAAACTTAAGCTTGTCGATGTTGCTGCTCTAGATTGGGGAGTCGTGTCGCTTTGTGAGTTATTTTGATTTTCACCGCAGCCAAGCAGGGCTAAGCTAAGCTAATCGCCAATATGCCAATTTTTTTCATTGATGGTTCCTATAAGTTAAGTGGTTTAAAAATTTTTAAAATAAAACTAAAAGTTCATACTTTTTAATGAGTTTGAATTTTTTAAAATGAAAATTTCAAGATCTTTAGTCTAATTTTTATAAAAAAAGACCCCCTTTTTTAATGGAGGTCTTATAAAAGATTAATCGTATTGGACGGTTACTGTTGCCATTGCACGAACAGTACCAGCAGTTACATTGGTTGCAGTCTGATAATAGCGAGCTGATAATGGAATGTTATATTGAACAGTTTGGTTAGAGTTAACAGTACCAACTTGTAATTTATCACCTTTACGAATCACTTGATTTTTATTTTGATACTTCCACATTAACTGAACACCCACACCATTTGCTTTGGTAGAGTTTGGTGCTGTATTTGCCATGACTTGATTATTAGTACCATCTTGTGGAAAATCAAAGTCTAAGCTAATTTGATTTTTTTCTTCATATCCAGTTGGGTTTTGACCGCCATTACAAAGAAGATTTAAATCAAAAGATTGCTCACCTTGAGTTGAACCAACACCGCTAAAACCTGATTTCATCACAGTGGGAAGCTGAACGACTTTGTTAATATTACCTTGTAGCTCACAAGATGAAGATGCAATCGTAATAGCATTAGCAAGTACTGTACTCGTCAAGAAGGGTTGTTGAGCATTACCATTAGTATAATAACTACTATATTGCCCAGGAACCAATGCACCCGAACCTGTTTGTTCTGCTATTTTAACAATTTCAACGACAAAATAACCATTGGCTAAGTTATAAGTGGTGTTATAGTTCAGTCCGCCACGTGTATAAGGGTAGTAACCAGAGAAATTACTGGCATTTTCAGCTTCTCGGTAAAGACGAATTCCAATTCCAGGGATATTGGTATTATAGATATTATTCCCCTGAGAACTAAGCGGATAACCTTGATTTAATTCGGCAATAAGGTAGTCGCTAGAATTGCAGTAACGAGCTCTAGTGTTTGTTGGACCTATGGAAAAAGTAGCTTTTCGTAGGATTTTTCCAACCTCATCACTTGGACGAACAACCACTCGTCCTACAGACATTTTCACATCATTAGGTTGATAGTTGTAAATAGAGCATCTTGCATGTGCTTCACTATAGATACCAAGACCTGCGGTAAGCAAAACACTATTTAAGAGTAATTTTTTCATTTGCATACTGCCTCGGTCATGATCATGCTTTGCTGATCGTTAGAAATTTGCGCTGTAACGTCATAATCAAAATTGCACTGTTCATTGGCATCATCGCCCCATTTTACGTACAAATCACCTTTTGGTTCTTGAGTACGTAAATACACCATACTACCTTGAGCAACGATTCCAATCGCTTCGTCCTTATCGTTAAAGACTTGAGCAGCAAATGGTAAGCTTTCACCAGTTGCAGTTTTGGTATTGATGTAAATGGCATAACCTTTCTTGGTAGAGAAATCAACTTTAGCAATTGCACCTGCAAAAGGAGCAATACGTTGGCTCGTTTCTTCCAATTCAACATTGGTTGACATTTCTTGTGGGTCAAGGGTGATGTCATTTAAGCGATAAGGTGTTACATATGGGATAACTGCATAACCTGATTTATTAATACTCAAACCAGTTGTATTATTTACTTTTGCCCCAGCAGCATCAGGTGCATAAACCAGTACCATGGTTTGACCTTGTTCTGGACCAAATAGGATTCCTTCAGAGTGCGCAACAATATTACCGCTAACACTCACCATTGCTTGTTGATATGTATCCGCAACGCTATAAGAACCGCCCACTGTAGCAAAGTTAGTACGATAACGAGCATTGGCGTTAAAGCTTGGATTCTGTCTATCTTGATGCGATACAGATGAGCCGTAACTGAAACGATCACCAACCATACCACTAAAACCTACGGTACGGCTGTCTTCAGAAACGTTGGCATTGACATTGACTGAGCTCTTTCTGAAATTAATCGGGAAAGAAAGAGTCATTAAATATTCAGTGTCACGTGTTTGACTACGCGAACCATATTCAATTTCACGATTGGTCGCTGAAAGACCATAAGTTAAGCCATGATAGTTATTACTATAACCGATCTGATATTGGCGACTCGTTTCATTTCGATTCCAATAGTCATTCCAAGAACCAACCATATAGACGTTACCCCAACCATCAGGTAAACCTTGGTTCAAGGTAATTTGGAACTCGCTACGTTGTTTACCAACTGCAAAAGTATTGACACCTTTATTTTCAAGGTCACGAATTAATAGCGCATCACGTAATTTATAATAGTTTTCAGTAGAATAACGATACGCCGCCAAGGTTAAATTGGTGTTGGTTGGAGAAATAAGTTTACTGTAACTTAAACGGAAACTTTGACCAGATTGTGAGCCTTGTTTGTCAAAATCTGCATTTGAATGTGTTGCATCAAGTGATACTGCACCAATCGGGGTAGCAAAGGCTGCACCCAATAAAATAGCGCTATAGTCTTCAGCCAACTGGAAACCAGTATAACCTGTCAAATAGTTATTAATACCGCGTTGGTACTTACCTTGAGTTGTCCAAGGGGTTAAATCAATATCGCGATCACGGAATTCACCAGCCGTTAATGAGTAGCGGCTGAGTCCAGGACGTAGCATTTGTACAACTGAAGCATATGGAACAGCGAATTTTTGGACTTCTCCATTTGACTCAATAATAGAAACTTCAAGCTCACCACCAAAACCAGTAGGGTAGAGATCATTAATTTCAAAGCTACCCGGTGCTACAGTCGTTTGATAGATCAACTGACCTTGTTGGCGCACTTCAATTTTTGCATTGGTTTTTGCATTACCACGAATACGCGGTGCGTAACCAAGCATACTATTTGGTAGCATGCGATCATCGCTTGAAAAATCTACACCACGATAACCAAATGAATCAAACAATTCACCGTTGGTAAAACTATCACCAAGCGTCAATACACCACGATACTGTGGGAAAGCGCGCTGTAAATAAGTGCTAGTTGCTTCGTAATTAGATTTTTTCTTGGTTTTTGAATCGAGTTCACTTTGTTTGCCATCTTGCCATTGCCACTGACCATTGTGACGAAGTTGCCAACCTGCAATATTTGCTCCAGCAGAAAGAGCCATGAAAGCATTTGTGGTTTCTTTATTGTCATTTGCACGATTAAAAGTTTTATACGCACTACCACTATAAGATAAAAATCCTGCATTAATGCCTCGATCCCAAATACTTGGATCAACATAGCCTTGAGCATTTTTCTGTAGTGCAATTTGTGGAATAGAAATGTCTACACGTAGGCGAGAAGTATCAAAATCATAATACGCATTTTCAATCCATTCTTCGATCTTGTAGCAAGCATTTGGAGCAGCAGACTCTGTACGATTGACAAGTACTTCTTGTTTTACACCGTATTCAAGTAATGAACTTGAAGTAAAACAGGTAAATGCATTTTGATTTTGTTCAGTTGAACGGAAAACCATTCTTTTTTTACCAAACCAGTTGCCGTTGATATAAACGTCAAGACTATATTCACCTGGTAAAACTGGGTTGCCATATTTGAAGCGTGAGACATCTACTTTTTGTGCATCACCTATAAGGAAAACAGAATCAAACTCTGCTTCCATCGGCGCTTGTTTTGCTGTCTCTTCTACCGCATATACAGCCACAGGCATCGTAATAGTGATTACCCCTGATGTGAGGTAAAAACAAACTCGACGCTTTAAGAATTTAGCTGTTGCATTTTTCTTTGACATAATACGTTCGCCTATTCAACGATAGGTACAAAATCATCTATAGAGTGGGAGTGATTTACTTGTTATTGAAGTTTGATCTGATGTTCAATACGACCACCGTAATCATTGATATTAATAAAACTAAGTTTTTCAACACTTGATGTTTTCAATTGAACTTTGTCTTCAGAAAATGGAGATAGCATTAAACCTTTAGGAAGTAGGTCAACAGTTTTTCCTGCATTTTTCTGATATATCGATGTCATTGTGACATGGAACGGTGTTGGATTTTTAACAATCAAAGTCTGTCCGCTTCTAGACCACTGTAGTTTTTCTCCTGCTAGATTTGCATCTTCTTTAATACTTGCAGGGCGATAGAAAAACTTAATACGTGAACGAATCGCTAGTTGTAGGAAGTTATCTGGAACTTCCTCTTTTGCACCAGCTTTAGGTCTAGGTGGAATATCAAGTACGTTTAACCAATAAACCGTTTCTTTTTTCTGATCGATTTGAGCTGCATTTGGCAGAGCTGAAATACGAAGCGATTGACTCTTAGTTGGATCAACACGAGAAATCGGTGGAGTAATCATAAAAGGAACTTTTGATTGGTCTGGTGTGCTTTTAGCATCACCCTCATCAATCCAAGCCTGAACAAGAGATGGCTTAGAACCATTGTTACTTACTTGCAAGGTTACTTCACGAGCATCGGATGGATAGATTACTCGAGTACCATGTAAGATAATTTCTGCATGTGTGGTATTTGCGACAAAAATAGAAGACATCGCTAGGCCTAGCAAAAAATTGTAACCGTTCAGTGCCATTTATATTTACTCTACTGTTGCATGTTTTTTTATTGAAAACTGCGAGTTTTTAAGTGCATAAAAACCCGCAGAAATTTATCAAAGATTATTGATAAATAATTGTGTATTGAACTGAAGTATTTACTTGACCAGCAGTAGAAGCGCCAGTTGCATAGTATTCAGCATAGTAGTTAAGGTCAGCAGTTCCACCTTCTACAACGTCAACCCATTGAGAGTTAGATTGAGCACCAGAAGCGCCAGCAGCAAGAACTGGAATAGCTTGGTTGTTGTCACCCAATAATTGAACATCAACGTTTTTAGCACCAGCAGCGTTTTGGTTAAGTAAACGACCAGTATTGAAATCAACAGTAGCACCTGGTTCGAAGTAAGTAGCAACCTTACCTTCTGAACAGTTACCTAAGTTGATTTGGAATGGTGTACGACCAGCAACATCACCTGCATTTGCAAGAGTTTGCTTAGATACAGTTGGAAGAGTTACAGTAAAATCTTTACCTGCTGGAGTCACGATGTCGCAAGTTTTGTCAGTTACTAAACCATTGATTGTAATAGTACCATCAGCAGCTTGTACATTAGCAATACCTACAACTGAAAGTGTAGCGATCAAAGCAAGTTTTTTCATAATAATATCTCGAATACATCAGCTAAAAAATTGAATTAGATTACTTTTTCAGGTTATTTTTGCGCCGAACAAGTAATGAGCGAAATATACCAGTTATTAAAAAAAATGCAAACTCCGTCACAAAAATAATTTTATTAATCATATATTATACAATTCCTAAGTAAGTCCCTGTTTATTTTTATCTTTTCATTAGAAAAATTAATCTTATTTGTTAGTTTTATGAAAAATCATGCAAAAAACCATTAATTTTTTTAAGTAAAAATTGAGTAAATGTTTATTTTTTGTTCAAAATTTAGCTTTTTTTATATGAATTTTTTATGACAAACATTAAGTGTTGAGACAGTTTTTTGAATTTTGAGTCAAAAAAGTTCGGCATTAACAAAAATGCTTAATTGGTTTTAAGAATTTCTTAAGATTGGGAGCTTAGTTTTTAAGCATGGTCTGATGGTAAAAACACCAATAAGGAGATTTCGATGAACATGCTTTATACCCATAAACCAAACTACTATTTCTTTGCTCATAAATTTGTCCTGTTTTTAGAGGGCTATCTAAAAAGTCACTCTACAGAACAACAGCGTACTAGTTTTAATTTACAAACGATTTATGATTTGTTTGGTCATGATCGAGCTTCAAGTACAACAAATCTAGAAGGCATTTTAAATATTGCAGATGAATATGTATTCGACACTGATGAAGGGCAGCAAGCATTGATTCGTGCTTACCATGTGCATTTAGATAATCATGTACTGACTTTGGAGTTTAATCCCAAAGCGGTTGCATGCTTACAAGGCGGGCAAACCATCGTCAGCCCACAAGCGGCTTAAGCTGAGCGAAGTAGACAAAATTCCTCGTTGATACACTGAGTCAATGATCTTTTAGCTCAGTGTTTTTTTATCGAGCTGATTTCAAGTCATCGATTGGTTATGATATCTATATCAAATCAAGTGATCAGAATATTGTGATGGATAAAAACTTTAACTCTGAAACGTATACTGTAGATGAAAGTATTAGCGATACCATTTTGTGGTTGATGCATCATCAAGAGATCTTTGATTCATTTCATTTTGATGTGCATACGCAAGAGTTGTCTGTGACACATGCAGCAGGGGTGGATATCATCCGGATTGGCATGTTTTTGAATGCCAAATACGGCATATTGGTTACATCAATTTAACACTAGTGATTTATTTAGAAAAAAGCCTTGTCGACTGACAAGGCTTTTGAATTTATGCGCTCATGGCATCTACTGTGAGTTCAGCAATACTTGGTTTCGGTTTTTCAGCAGTGAGACCGAGTTTAGCAAACAAGAGTTGGTCTTTACCTTCACCTGCATTTGGTGTGGTTAAGAGCTTTTCACCAGAGAATAACGAATTAGCCCCAGCCATAAATGCCAGTGCTTGATCAGAATCACTTAAAGACTCACGGCCAGCGGATAAACGAATATAACTATGCGGCATGATGATACGTGCAACAGCGATCGTGCGTATCCATTCAGTTACTTCAAGTTTTTCAACATCAGCAAGTGGTGTACCTTCGATTGGCACAAGCATGTTGATCGGCACGGACTCAGGATGAACAGGCATAGTCGCAAGTTCATGTAATAAACCAATACGATCATTACGGCTTTCGCCTAAGCCCACAATACCACCGCTACATACTTTCATACCTGCCTGACGCACATGATCAAGGGTGTCCAGACGATCATCAAAGGTGCGGGTACTAATAATATGTGAATAATATTCGCGGGATGTATCTAGGTTATGGTTGTAATAATCTAAACCAGCATCTTTTAGGCGTTCTGCTTGAGATTGATTGAGCATTCCTAAGGTCATACACGTTTCTAAACCAAGTGCTTTCACTTCACGTACCATTTCCAGTACATACGGCATGTCACGTTCATGCGGATTACGCCAAGCTGCACCCATACAGAAACGAGAAGAACCCGATTCTTTTGCTGATAATGCTTCACGAATGACTTTATCTACTGCGATACGTTTTTCAGCTTCCAATTTAGAATCGTAGCGAGCAGATTGTGAGCAATACTTGCAGTCTTCAGGGCATTTACCTGTTTTAATAGAAAGAAGCGTACTTACCTGAATCGTATTGGCTTGGAAATGTTGACGATGAACACCTTGCGCTTCAAATACTAAGTCTAAAAATGGTTGATCATATAGGGCTTGGATTTCATCACGAGTCCAGTCATTACGTACAGTCATTGTTATATCCATGATGATAGATTACGTTTGTTGAGATTAATCATACAGAAATCATGCCAAAGCCAAAGGGCAAAAAACATCATTTTTCTATTTGACGCACATTTGCTTGGTGCAATTGCTGTTGAATTGCCCAATCAATATGTACATTTACAATCTCATCGTGCCATGTTTTTGCTTCTTGCAATTTGGCTATGATTTCAGATGAGTATGGCGCATTTCCTAGACCGATTGCAATATTGCGCTTAAAGGATTGATAGCCCGTACGACGGATTGGGCTACCTTCTGTATTGGCTAAAAATGTTGCCTCATCCCATTGCCATATTTCGAGCATACTAATGTCGTCTAAACTATGTCTTGGATCGAAGTCAGGGATTGATGCTGTTTGAGCAAAACCATTCCATGGGCAAATAAGCTGACAGTCATCACAGCCAAAAATACGGTTGCCAATGCCTTGCCGCAAGTCTTCGGGGATAATACCTTTATACTCAATGGTCAAATACGCAATACATTTTCTAGCATCCAGCATATAAGGCTCAACAATTGCTTGCGTTGGGCAGATGTCAATACAGGCAGTACATGAGCCACAATGTGCTGTTGCAGGTTCATCAAAGGGCAATTCTAAAGATGTAAAGAGTTCGCCTAAGACAAAAAAAGAACCTGATTTTTTGTGGATTAATAATGTATGTTTTCCAGTCCACCCCATGCCGGCACTCTCAGCTAAAGACTTTTCAAAAATTGGGGCTGAGTCTGCAAAAGGACGTGATTCAAAATCTCCCACTTTTTCTTTAATGCGAGTGGCTAAGGTTTTAAGTCGCCCACGCATAACCTTGTGATAGTCACGTCCACGGGCATAGCGTGCAATAATGGCTGAATTTGGTTCAAGTGGTACATAACGAGGCTTAGGCGATGCCACAAGATAGTTCATTCGCACACAAATAATGCTTTTTGTTCCTGGGACGAGTAAGGTTGGGTCTGCACGTTTTTCTAAGTTTTCTTCTAAATAGTGCATGTCAGCATGATAGCCACGCTTTAAATATTCTTTGAAACGTGGCATTTGATCTTGAGCATCAGGTTTGGCAATGACACAATCAGAAAAGCCCAAGTCTAAAGCCTGTGCTTTTATCCATGCTTTAAGTTTTTGAGGATCAAACTGTTGTAGCTCAATCTTTTGAGACAGTTTTTGAGACGATGCGGTGGAAGCCATAAACCAATAATAGGGGAATAAACATGCAACGCCCAGTTTACCATAGCCAAAGTATTCAAGCATGGGAGCGACGTTGGTTTGCTCAGCAAAATTCTTCACTTGGTCTTATGCAACAAGCTGCTTGGGCAATTACACAGCAACTTCATAATCAATTTCTAAAAAATAATATCCAAAAGGTTGCGATTTGGTGTGGTCAAGGCAATAACGCGGGTGATGGTTATTATATTGCTGCTTTTCTGAAGCAACAAGGTTTCAGCGTTACTGTATTTTCTTCTGAGTTTGGTCATTCTGTTGATCTAAAGCAAGCTTATATATATGCACAATCCCAACAGGTGGAAATTGAAACCATTGATTACTTATTAGCTGAAGAAAACGTTCATTCAAATCTACCAGTCTTTGATTGTCATATAGATGCTTTATTTGGTATTGGCCTAAACCGAGCACTAGATTCAAGGTGGCAAAATATTATTCAACTGTTTAATGCACAAACAGGCTTAAAAATTTCAATTGATATCCCAAGCGGACTACATGCTAATACTGGACAGGCGTTACCGTGTGCCATTCAAGCTGACCAGACTTTTACGATTCTTGGTTATAAAGCTGGACTGTTCACGGGTCAAGGCAAGGAGTTTGTAGGGAAGCTTCATTTAGTTAGCCTAATTCCAACTGACGAAGAATTAAAGCCAGTGGCTTATTTATCATCAGAAAAAATCACTTTACCTAAACGCAAAGCCTTCGGCCATAAAGGCAGTTATGGACATGTCTTGGTGGTGGGAGGGCATGCAGATATGGGGGGAGCAGTCATCATGTCTGCTGAAGCTGCTTTTTATGCAGGTGCAGGAAAAGTCAGTGTGGTGTGTGATGCCAAACATCATCAAGCGATCTTATCGCGTTCACCAAATATTATGGTTCGAGACATAAATGCTTTAAATCAAAATGATATTCAACAATTATGTCATCACGTGGATGCAGTCTGTTTTGGTATGGGGTTGGGACGAGATGATTGGGCTGAAAATATCTATAAACAATGGTTGGATTCGCTCAATCAAAATATGCAATTAGAAGTTGTGCTTGACGCTGATGGACTTTGGTTTCTAGCCAAGCATCCACAACATTTAAAAGAACATATTTACGCAACACCGCATTCAGGCGAAGCGGCGACATTATTGGGCTGTACTGCCGCTGAAATTGAACAAGATCGCATTGCAGCCATTCATCAATTACAACAAAAATATGCAGGACAATGGGTGTTGAAAGGCGCAGGTAGCTTGATTTTAGAAGATGATCTATTTATCTGTACCCAAGGTAATGCAGGTATGGGCACAGGAGGGATGGGTGATGTCTTGGCAGGGATGATTGCCAGTTTAAAAGCACAATTTCATCAGCATGTTAAGTTGCATGAAATCGTTAGCTTACATGCACAAGCAGGTGATCTTTTAGCTGAAAGCGGTATCCGTGGTTTACAAGCACATGAAATGGGAAAAATGATTTATAAAGTTGTGAATGATTAACGACGTCTACTACTTGAACGACTTCGTCCACGTGCCATACCACCTAAAGCATTCAGCACTGCCAGTTTAGTCATACTACCTGAGGCATGTGCATGACAAATCGCAGCAGCAAGTGCATCAGCTGCGTCAGATTGAGGCTGAATGCTTAAATTAAGTAGGCGCATCACCATCATTTGCACTTGCTCTTTTTCCGCAGCCCCATAGCCGACAACCGATTGCTTGATTTGGCGTGCAGTATATTCGGCAACTTGTAAATCTAAATTGACCAATGCTGCAATCGCTGCGCCACGTGCTTGACCAAGCTTTAAAGCTGAATCAGGGTTTTGTGCCATAAATACTTGTTCTACAGCAGCTTCTGTCGGTCCGTGAAATTTAACAATACGCTCTACACCTGCAAAAATACGTTTTAAACGCTCAGGCATTTCCTGCGTTTCAGTACGAATGGTTCCCGCATCGACAAAACGTAATTTGTTACCATCTTTTTCGATAATTCCGTAACCTGTTAAACGAGAACCAGGATCAATACCAATAATGAGTGACATGCAGCACTATAAAACAATAAAAGATGATTGATATTGTTACATAATGCGCTTTTAGCTGCATGATAATTTTGTAGTATTTTGAATTATAAGGATATAGTTGTTTTATTGAACAAAGCATCTATTTTTTTAGTCAAGACGTTGAGTTTTGTATTTATTGGAAATTTGCTTGCTGAGATGATTAAAATTAAGTTTTATCTCGTATTTGTATTAAATATGAGCGTTAATTTAAAAATTAAGTGATTTTTATAAATAAAGTTTGCATTGTCAGGTGTAGGGGCGTATAAAGCTAATTCGCTGATGCGGGGTGGAGCAGTCTGGTAGCTCGTCGGGCTCATAACCCGAAGGTCGTTGGTTCAAATCCGACCCCCGCTTCCAAATTAATATTGCTCTGTGATGTGTAAAAGTTGTTGTTTATTATTGATTAAGCAGTAGCTGAGTTAGCTTAAATAACCTTAAATAAAGCTAAAAATTATTAAATTCTAGTTATGTAGTCTTTTCCCTCATCTAGCATTGTAGTAAATTAGATCGATCACTTGAGCTCAGTAATGAGTATTTAAGTTTTGAATATTATTAGTGAATGGCATGTAGCCACTGCCATAAATGGCAATGAAATTAGTGTGCAAATTATCCCACTTAAACGCCAGCAAAGTACGATGGATGGTTTTAAATGGGTAGAAGTAGGTAAAAAGATACTTTTGCAGTCTGGTCAAGAAATTGAATTCAACCAAGATGGAAAAAGTTTCTATACTTCGGTCAATCAGCTATATCGTTTGACTTAAAATTTGGTATGCTTGTAGTATCTATTTAAGTAAAATAGATAGAGTTAAAATTAGAAGCGGTTTTGTTTCTAATTTGGCTTTTTTTTTAAACAAAAGATTTTAAAGGTTTAGGTTTTATGTCTGAAACTGTTAACGGAACTGTAAAGTGGTTCAACGAAACTAAAGGTTTTGGTTTTATTCAAGCTGACTCTGGGCAAGACGTTTTTGCTCATTTTAGCGAAATCCAAAGCAGCGGTTTTAAAGTTTTACACGAAGGTCAACGCGTTAAGTTTGAGCTTGGTCAAGGTAAAAAAGGACCACAAGCTACAAACATTACCGTTATCTAACAGAAATCATTCGGTAAAAAAGAAGCTCACACAAGTGGGCTTTTTTATTTTTTAAGAATAGATTTGGCATGTTGGGGCGCTAAACTAAAATTATGACGCTAGCTGATAGAGCTTCAGGTGTTTATCACACAATTAACTCGATTTAGCATCATCTTAGAAAGATGTGTGAAGATTTTTGTGGATATAGTCATTAGAAAAAGTAAAATAGCCACAATGAGCTTTTATTTAAATATTTGAAAATAATATAAAAAAATATTTGTTTTTATAACGCAAAGTTTTTTTGGTTTAAAGTACTAATCGCCGCGGTCAAATTTCGATATGTTGCTAGATACGTATTGCATCGAAAAAGTAAAGTGGTGTATAGTTAAAAACAACTAGAAGAATAATACTGTTGATTCAGCAAATCTTTTCATTTCGTAGTTTAACCAAACCTTTCGTTTTATCAGATTTAGTTTCATAGTTTATTATTTCAAGTTAATTGCGATTAAGCATCTTAAGTTTTTTTGAAAAAATAGGTTAAATATATGTCTAATACTGTGACTGGTACGGTTAAGTGGTTCAACGAAACTAAAGGTTTCGGATTTATTCATGCTGACTCTGGACAAGATGTTTTTGCTCATTTTAGCGAAATCCAAAGCGACGGTTTTAAAGTTCTACACGAAGGCCAACGCGTGTCATTTACCATTGCTGATGGTAAAAAAGGCCCTCAAGCAACAGGTATTACGGTAGTTTCTTAAAACGAATCGTATGACTTGAAAAAAAGCTCACTTTTGTGAGCTTTTTTGTATCTGTTTTTTCGAATTGGGGTGGTTAATGAGTTTGGAAGACAATAATTGGTTTTCAAGTTACTATGCAAAAGTTGAAACCTTTTGGGCGAGTGTGAGTATTGCTGATGAAAATAAAGTAGCATATTTGCTTAATAGATTTCAGGAAGCTGTTCAGCAGAATGACGAGGACACAGTTGAGCTTCTAGTAGATGTGGCATTTCAGATAGAAAACCAAGAGATTATGATTGAGGTATTAAATCGCTTGTTATTGCTTGATGGGCATTATCAACACCAAATGATTACGAAGACTTTGCAAGATATTGGGCACCCATCTAGCGTAGAGTTTATAGCTCAGGTGCTTGAGTTGGATTTTAAAAGGTTTGCTTATACTGCTTCTGAGGATGGAGTAATAGCAAAATGGTTTAGTCATGCCTTAGCGGATATTGGTACAGTAGAAGCAACTGCTTTATTAAAACGATATGCACAAAGTGAAAATCAAGAGATAGCAACAGAAATGCAATACCGCTTAAGACGCATTGAGGAATATAAAACTTCTCCTCCTAAAGTTGTGAAATCTAAAACCAGTGTATTTAAAAATATTATAGAAGCACTTAAAAAATTATAAGAACAGCTCATAAAGTCGCTTTCTGTTTCAAATCATAGACATAAAATATTAATTTTTTTGTTATCTTATTTTTTTTGCAAGAAAACAAACATATGAAAAACTTTTTATTTTTAGGTTTAATCCTGACCTCGCTGGCAGCTTGTTCTTCAACACCAAATCAAGAACTTACGCCACCAAAAATTGGTATGGCAAATCCTGCAAGCAAATTCTGTATTGATCAGGGCGGTCAGTTAGAAATTCGAAATGAGGCAAATGGTCAGGTTGGTTACTGTAAGTTACCGAATGGTCAAGTTGTAGAGGAATGGGAGCTGTTCCGTTCGAGTCAACCTAAGTGTTTAGCAGATGAAGCACAGAAACTCATTGGCCAATCTGGGTTGAGCGAAGACCAAATCAAACAAAAAACAAAATCTGAAATCGTGCGTAGTATTGGTCCGAATCAGCCTGTAACGATGGATTATCGTGAAAACCGAGTGACGGTCACAGTTGATCCAAAATCTAAAAAGATTACTAATGCTACCTGTGGTTAATTATTAAAAGAAACTATAGCGCTCAATTAAACTGGCTTTAATTGAGTGCTTTTTTATATAACTTGCTCTCTCAAGCCTTGATAATTCAAAAAATGCACCCATCATTTTATTTAGCATGATTTTTTATTTGCTGTGTAAGCTTTACTTTTATACACTCTGTGCTGCACATTTTTTCAATTTTTCTGAGATAGACGAAGCTTTGACATGAATCTACTTCTTATCGTGGTATTTGGCACAATTGCTGAAGTTTTAGTATGGATCGGCGTGGGCGACCTTGTAGGGAGTATGTGGTACGTATTCTTTTGGTTCATCTTCGCATTCTTTATTGGTCTAAATCTTGTTCGTTCAAGTACATCAAGTATCATGCCGCAATTGCAGCAGATGCAAATGACTGGGCAGCTTGGTGGTGATCCAGCCGTAACTAAAAAACTGGCACTTGTGATGTCTGGTTTTCTATTGATGATTCCAGGTTTAATTTCGGACGTGCTTGCAATCCTCGTATTGATCCCTGCTGTTCAAACTGCGCTTCGTAATGCCTTGATGAAAACGATGGCAAAACGTCAACAAGCGATGATGGAACAAATGATGGGTGGTATGGGCGGCGGTGCTGCTGGACAAAATCCTTTCGCTGATATGATGCGTCAAATGCAAGAGATGCAGAATCAGCAACAGGGTGGTGGTCAGTATCGTGATTCTACGATCATCGATGGTGAAGCACGTGAAGTAGAGCCAAATCAGAAGAAAATAGAGTTTAAAGATGTAAATTAATCATAGCAGAATGAACTAAAAACACGCTTCTTTAAAGCGTGTTTTTTTATGCATCTTGTTCAGATGTCTGATCAGGTTTTTGGTCAACTTGGGTTTGCTTATCTTTCTCTTTATTTGGTGGTTGATATTCGCTCGGCGGGAGTATCGTTATCTCATTTTCTGAGTTTTTATATTTGCGGCTACGGTTAGCTCGTTCACGAAATCCACCTTTATTAATCAATTGGGTCATGATGATATTTCTGAGATTGTTAAAACACTATTCTAACAAATTATATAAAAGTTCGTAATTAGCGTGTTATTAACGTGACTGGGGTGTTCTTAGAAATGTATTAAGCTGTCATAAAGTTGTGTTACTTTTAAAGTATTGGTTCGAAAACAAGATTGTATTCTGATTTTTTTTCTCATAGGATAAAAGTATGACGGTTTGATCGTTGTGCTAAGAAAATAAAAAAGAATAAATGGAGGAGTGAATGATGTTATCTCAATATCATTGTGCATGTTGCGACAAGGTTGTTGCATCAACAGATAAATCGTGCCCTTATTGTGGCTCTCAACATATTCGCAGCCCTTATGGTTTATGGATGTTGTGCGTTGCAGCTTGTTTTGTGGTTGTGGTGATCGTCAAAGTTGTACATATTTATTTACAGCAACATCATGAAGATCAAGCAATGCAAAAAAATTCATTGTTTGAAATATTTAAGCACGAGAGTGTAAATCCTAAAAATAGATAGAAATTTGCTGTGGAATTAAAAAAGCTCACAGTGTTGTCACTGTGAGCTTTGGGTATGAAATCGGATTGTAGCGGAGGGATTATAATCCAGCAGCATCCTTCAAGATCTCAACCTTATCTGTTTTTTCCCAAGTAAATGCAGTATCCGAACCTTCGCGACCAAAGTGTCCGTAAGCGGCAGTCTGCTTGTACATCGGTTGAATCAAATTCAACATACGTGTAATGCCATATGGGCGTAGGTCAAAGTGTTCTCGAACAAGTTGAATAATCAACTCTTCGGATACTTTGGCTGTATTAAATGTATTGATCGAAATTGAAGTTGGCTCAGCAACACCAATTGCGTAGCTGACTTGAATTTCACATTTGTCCGCTAAACCTGCAGCAACAATATTTTTAGCGACATAACGACCTGCATAAGCAGCAGAGCGGTCTACTTTAGATGGATCTTTACCTGAGAAAGCACCACCGCCGTGACGAGCCATACCACCGTAGGTATCTACAATGATTTTACGACCTGTTAAACCACAGTCACCAACTGGACCACCAATCACAAACATACCTGTTGGATTGATGTGGAATTTAGTACCTGCATGGAACATTTCAGCAGGAATGATCGGTTTGACGATTTCTTCAATTACAGCTTCTTTGAGTTGAATTTGAGAAATCTCAGGATCATGCTGGGTCGATAATACAACTGCATCTAAGCGAACTGGCATGCCATTTTCATAGGCAAACGTTACTTGGCTTTTTGCATCTGGACGTAACCAAGGCAAAGCACCTGAACGACGTAACTCAGCTTGGCGTTCCATTAAGCGGTGCGCATAAGAAATAGGGGCAGGCATAAGCACATCAGTTTCACGGCTGGCGTAACCAAACATTAAACCTTGGTCGCCTGCACCTTGATCTTCTGGTTTTTGGCGGTCAACACCTTGCGCAATTTCAGGTGATTGCTTGCCGATCATATTGATGACCGCACAAGTTGATCCATCAAAACCTAAATCAGAGTGATGATAGCCAATACTATTTACGGTTTGACGTACAATCGCTTCAAAGTCGACATTGGCTGTCGTTGTGATTTCACCAGCAAGAACAACGACACCTGTTTTTACTAATGTTTCACAAGCGACACGCGCATACGGGTCTTCTTTGATGATTGCATCTAAAATCGCATCACTAATTTGGTCAGCCATTTTGTCTGGATGACCTTCGCTTACAGATTCTGAAGTAAAAACAGCATACTCGCGCATGAACGTCCTATCACTGGTATTTTCAAAAAGACAGAGTATGTTACATCGACTTAGCTTATAGGACTAGCACAAGCTGACTAAAAAGCATGAATTTATTTCATTTTCACCGTGTTTTTATTGATATATGTATCAACAAAACTAATATACGAGCTTCCTTCGCTCTAGAATTTCGGTTGGACTATTCTTTCATTTTGAACATGATGGTTTTATTTTCTGCTTAAGGCATGAACATTTGTACTTATAATCCGAGATGAACGAATGAAAAATAAGAAATATCGTGTATTAGGCTTTACCCCATGTCGTTTTTTTAAGACAATAGTCACATCTTTTGAAAGGTGATTTCTCATCTTCTCTCATCTAATTGATTTAATCGGATTCTGACTTATGACAACCCCTTTAAATGAACGTCGTATTGCAAATGCAATTCGTGTCTTGGCTATGGATGCTGTGCAACAAGCAAACTCAGGGCATCCTGGTGCTCCAATGGGGATGGCAGATATCGCTGATGTAGTTTGGCGTGAATTTTTGAATCATAATCCAACAAACCCACAATGGGCGAACCGCGACCGCTTTGTATTGTCAAATGGTCATGGCTCTATGTTGCAATATGCTTTATTGCATTTGACTGGTTATGAATTATCAATTGAAGATTTAAAACAATTCCGTCAATTACACTCTAAAACACCAGGCCATCCAGAATTGGGTTATGCACCTGGAATCGAAACAACAACTGGCCCATTAGGTCAGGGTATTGCGAACGCTGTTGGTTTCGCCTTAGCAGAAAGAACGCTAGCTGCACAGTTCAACAAAGACGACTTAAATGTTGTTGATCATTTCACTTATTGTTTCCTAGGTGATGGTTGCTTGATGGAAGGTATTTCCCATGAAGTATGTTCACTTGCAGGTACTTTAGGTTTAGGCAAACTTGTTGTTTACTATGATGACAACGGTATCTCGATTGATGGTGAAGTTGAGGGTTGGTTCAGTGATGACACAGAACAACGTTTTAATGCATATGGCTGGCAAGTACTTCGTGTAGACGGTCATGATGCTGCTGCGATTCGTCAAGCGACGATTGACGCAAAAGCTGAAACAAATAAACCAACCATTATTATTTGTAAAACAATTATTGGTTTAGGCTCGCCAAATAAACAAGGCAAAGAAGATTGCCACGGTGCGCCACTTGGCAAAGACGAAATCGTTTTAACGCGTGAAGCTTTAGGCTGGAAAGAAGACGCATTTGTAATCCCAGAAGATGTGTATGCAGCTTGGGATGCAAAAGCCAAAGGTCAAAGCTCTGAAGCAGCTTGGAATAAATTGTTTGCCCAATACCAAGCAAAATATCCAACTGAAGCGGCTGAATTATTACGTCGTATCAATGGTGATTTACCTGCTGAATTTGCTGCACAAGCAGATGCATTTATTGCTGAAACCAATGCCAAAGCAGAAACCATTGCGACACGCAAAGCAAGCCAAAACACTTTACAAGCATTCGGTCCATTACTTCCTGAATTATTAGGTGGTTCTGCTGACTTAGCTGGTTCAAACTTAACACTTTGGAAAGGTTGCCAAGGCGTACAAGAAAACCCAGCGGGTAACTATGTGTACTATGGTGTACGTGAGTTTGGTATGACTGCCATCGCGAATGGTGTGGCTTTACATGGTGGTTTTGTTCCTTACGTTGCTACATTCTTGATGTTCATGGAATATGCACGTAATGCAGTACGTATGTCTGCATTGATGAAACAACGTGTGATTCATGTATATACGCATGACTCAATTGGTTTAGGTGAAGATGGTCCGACACATCAACCTGTAGAGCAAATCGCATCTTTGCGTGGTACACCAAATTTAAATACTTGGCGTCCATGTGACACCGTTGAAGCAGCGATTTCTTGGAAATCTGCGCTTGAGCGTAAAGATGGTCCGACAGCGTTAATTTTCTCTCGTCAAAACTTACCATTCCAAGCGCGTAATGAAGCTCAAATTCAAAATGCTGCTAAAGGTGGTTATGTGCTTGCTGAAGAAAAAGGTGAGTTAAAGGCAATCATCATCGCAACGGGTTCTGAAGTTTCATTGGCAATGGAAGCTTATGCACAACTTGAAGGTGTACGTGTCGTTTCTATGCCGTGTGCTGAAGAGTTTATGAAGCAAGATGCTGCTTACCGTGAAGCGGTACTACCTGCGCATATCCGCGCTCGTGTTGCTGTTGAAGCGACTCATGTCGACTACTGGTGGAAATTTGTTGGCTTAGACGGCAAAGTGATCGGTATGACCACTTATGGTGAATCTGCTCCAGCGAAAGACTTGTTCCAATTCTTTGGTATTACGACTGAAGTGGTTGTTGCTGCGGTTAAAGAACTGACTGCTTAATGATTTAAGTGGTATTAAAAAGCGCTCTGATGAAGAGCGCTTTTTTACGTAAATGTAAATTGAGTTTCTCAAATCAATGTTGATATATAATTAAAGCAATTATTAAATAATCTCTTAATTTTATAGGTTAATAACAATTATTATGACTTACATACCACCACATTTATTCTCAATGATTTGTAGAGTCGCTGCCAACCGTGCTTATTATTTTGAGTTTGATGACTGGCGTTTAAAACTTAGAAATGCTTTATTTGAGCAAAGTGCTATGGCTGAACTCAATATGGGTTTTGATACGGAAATTCTTTTCACAGAAGACCCAAAACAGAATTTATGTAAATATCAACTATTTAAATATACAGACTGTTTAATTCAGAGTTTGCAAGAAATCGAAAATTTATACAATTGGCGATTTTTTGGAATTGATTGTGTTAATGAATATGAAACACAATTTTTGAAGATAGCAAGCTTGGATATGGTTCATAATTTCGAAAAACCAGAATTTTTTCCTCAATATAAGACTAAAATTATAGAAATGATTAACATTCTTTTAGTCAATAAATATGGTTATGAGTTAAGAAGTGTTGATGAAAAATACATTAAGTTGGACCCGAAACAGGGGCTTTTCTACTGTCCAGATGACAAAAGTGAAGTGAATTGGTATGACTTAATTTATATGATTATAAGTCCAGAAGCAAAACAGATCATTCCTCAAAATATGTTGGAAGAATTTGAATGTCAGGAACTGAATTATCAATTCAATATTAATTTTTTATAAATATGGCTTTTATAATAAAAACCATATTTATATTACTCATCCAATACTTAATTCCGTCTGAATCGAAATATTAGAAGTCAGTAATTTATGAACAGGACAGCTTTCTGCAACTTTAAGGAGTCGCTTGTGCTGGTCTTCGGTAAATTCACCTGTTAATACGATTTTTCGTTCAATATTATTTTGACCTGCTTCAGGTTTGCCATTTGGATTTAAAGCCAAGTCGACTTGAACATGAGTAAGCACAATACCTTTATGTTTTGCATACATCTCTAACGTAATGGTTGTGCAAGCCCCTAAAGCAGAAAGCAAGATTTGAATTGGGTTTGGTGCAGTATCTTGACCGCCTTGATCTGCTGGTTCATCTGCATACCAGTGATGACCAGAGGAATCTGTTAGCGTGACACGGAAGGGCGTTGCGGTGCTTTGGGCTTGAACGGAGTGAGTCATACTTTACCTTGTTATCCACTTGATGATTTTAGCTGCGTTAATAAATTCTAGCTTGAAAAAAAATAAGAGCAACAATGCTCTTATTTTTAGCTCATTAAATCAATAGCGGACTTTGGCTAATAAATTGATATTATCATCTAAAAATTCGCCACTTAGGAAGTTGGCTTTACCACCATGTTGAATCACAATAGATAAAACATCATCTACAATATCATCAGTATTGGTGGTATCAGAATTAAGTTCAACACTTGAGGTTTCCTCCTCAATTGTTGCTGGTTGCACATAACCTTTACGGATAAAGATCTGATCAACACGACCTTCTTTGGCGGCACGATAAATCGAGGAGAGGTCTTCTATTAATAGATTTTGACTTTTCGCCTGACTTATTTCAGCTTGTGATGCTTGCTGAAGCGTTGTTCTATATAAGTTAACTTTATCCTGAGCATCATCAATCAATAGGCGAGCTTCGGATTCTAAATTGGTACTATTGGTCACAGTTGCAAAGATGGCACTTGGATTATCACAAACTTGCTCATAGAACGATACTGTTCGATCATCCCCAACCACAATAATAGGTAAAGGATTTTGCTTGTAAACTTCTTGAACACTTTTATCGATACGGTTTAAAAATTCTTTTATATAATTTTCCTCTTTTGTAGCATTTGAGCGGTCATCAGAGTTGGTTGTATAAAGATGTGTGTTTTCAATTGGAAAATTTAAACCTTGTAATTCATCTTCTTGATTAAGCTCTCGTACTAATTGGTCATTGAATACTTCCAATAAACGTCCTTGGTTTCTTGAAACGACCACTAAATAATAGTGAACAGAATTGTTTAGTTCCCGAAGGATATCTCGCGTTGCAAAATGCTGATCGAGGATAATTCTTGGCTTAACTTTAAAAGGGAAATTTAGAATTTGTGTATCTTCAGCAGTTGCGAAAATAGCCAAAGTATCCAAGTTGTAGTTATGGTTGTGATCGGCAAGTTTTTGCTCGATTTGTTGCACCAGTGTTTGCGCTTCACGTTTGTCATAATTTTCAGATAATCGTGTCTCCAACTCTTTCATTGCATTCTTTAAAGCAATAGCGTCTTGTTGATTGTCAGGAAAAGTTCGATGGGTTGGAACAAAAATGCTGATAGCAGGATTGGCTTGCGTTATGTTTAATTGATCAAATATTTGTTGTAAATTCATGCTACTTCCTCCAAATAAAAATATAAATTTTTTTAAAGTTGATTATTTTTTATAACATTGTTTGCTAAGTACAAAGGTTAAAAATTGATAAGTTTTGTACAGGCTAAATTTAATCTAGTTGTCATTAAGATGCGTTCTAAGTGATCGCGTTATTTTATTATGGTACTTCGTTGCAAAAACAAAACACTGTGTCATAAATCCCCACACTCTATTGTTGTCGTTTTCTAATACAATTTACTAAATTTAAAAATGAATTGAGGAATACATGAAAAACTTAAAGGCTTTATCATTCGGTGTATGTTTGGTGCTAGGTTCAACATTGGCTCAAGCAAAAGTTGTTGACTATAAAATTGATCCAACACATACAGCTACTGTATTTAGCTGGAATCATTTTGGTTTTTCTACACCAAGCGCTAACTTTACTGACATTCAAGGTGTTATTAAAGTAGATGAAGCAAAACCAGCAAATTCTTCAGTAAATGTGACCATTCCTGTAAGTAGTGTAAATTCAAATGTTGTTGCGCTTGATAAAGAGTTTCAAGAAGAGGCTTGGTTCAATGCTGCAAAATATCCAAACATTACTTTCAAAAGTACCAAAGTGGAAACAAAAGACAAAAAGCACTTTAAAATCACAGGTGATTTAACCGTGAAGGGTGTAACTAAACCCGTTGTGTTGGATGCAGTATTGAATAAACAAGGTGAGCATCCAATGGCAAAAGTTCCAGCAATTGGTTTCAATGCAACAACTTCATTTGATCGTTCTGCTTTTGGTATTGGAAGTTATGTACCGAATGTTGGTGATAAGATCACTGTAAATATTACCACTGAAGCGACTGCTGCGAAGTAATATTTTTTAATTATTCAAGATGTTAAAAAACTCACGATGCAACCATCGTGAGTTTTTTTTAAGTAGATATGCTGCTTGCACGTCTAATTATTTCTTTGACTGTTTTTCTTTTAACAATAAATAAGCAGGTGTCGATTTCTTTGCTTGTCGACGCAGCATCATTTTGATGTACAACACAATCGCAAAACAGGCTGTTGCGACCGTGAGCATCAGGCTATTCATATAGCTCATCATTGAACTGACATAACCAATGGTCGCAAGACGCCGTTGCATGCGTTCAACTTGCGTGCTTGATTCAATTCCTGTGATAGCCCATGTACATAAATGTTCACAGTTGTTAATAATTAGATGATAGTGATTTTCATGCATGCGTGAACGCATACGACGTACCACAGCTTTGGCTTTATAGCGGGGGGTAGGATAGTTTCGTATATAAATGACTTTATTCCGCGCGAAACGTTGTAATGAGGTCATTTCAATCGGATGCTTTTTAAAAATATGGGCAAAACCTGAATAATGAATGACTCGTCCGCGACCTGCATAAATCCCATGATGACTGTACCCAAAGTGTTTAACAATGAGATGTGCACCGAGCGGATAATGTGGATGTTTTTGCTGCATACTGATACGAGGTTTTTGCATTTACGCAACTATTCTAATCAAAAAAGGTGGAGCAATCGAGTATATTTATGCACAGATGTAGCAGAATATGTGTCGAGGTTGTCTCCACTTTTTTAACGCGATATGTAGTGCTATAAATATAAGCTCTGATCGATAACAATATGTGGAATTTGATGAAAAAATGGCTTCTGACAGGACTGCTCTTTTTCCTTGTGCCCATGGCACATGCAATGCAGTATCAAACGATCGATACGGATCATGTGACTTATGATGTAATCAAAGTAACGGATCTCAGTCAATTGGAGCTTTATTTAAAAAATCCTCAAACGAATCGTTATTATCAAAAATTTTCAAACATTCACCAAGAGTTGCCTAAATGCGCGCAGCTTAAATTCGCCATGAATGCGGGGATGTACCACGCTGACTTTCAGCCAGTGGGGCTTTATGTAGAACAAGGACAACAGCTTTCAAAGCTCAATCAAGCGAATGGCGTTGGTAATTTCTTTATGCAACCGAATGGTGTATTGGCTTGGAATCATCAGCAAGCCACAATCAAAACCACACAAGACTATAAACAACAAGGATTTAAAGCTTTGTATGCAACACAGTCAGGACCAATGTTGATTTATAATGGAGAAATCAATCGCAGATTTTTAATCGATTCTAATTCTTTAAAGATTAGAAATGGTGTCGGCGTTAAAAATAATCAGTTGTATTTTGTGATTTCTCGGCAGCGAGTTAGTTTTTATCAATTTGCGCAATTTTTTAAACAACAATTAAAAATAGATCATGCTTTGTATTTGGATGGTTCAATTTCCAGTCTATATTCAGTATCAACCAAACAGCATGATAAAGCGTTTAATTTGGGACCGATTGTAGCGGAAGTGGATCGTAGTGCGTGTAAATAAATCCCTAGTCTCTTTTCTGCAAAGAGACTAGGGTGAGACTTTTATTGAATTGGGGGATTGATCATTTCAAGAAGTTCTTTACGCGTATAACCTCGAGAAATGAGCACTTTTTTGATGCCTTTAATAACATCTTCATCAGTGGCTTTTACTAAAGCATTGAGTAGTTGTTCATCCGATTTACGTGAACAATCATTCTCGACGCAAGCGGTTTGATTTTTGTGTTCATTATACTGTTGTTCAGCAGAGAACAGTTTTTCCCAAAAACTCATAGAGCCTTTCTTATCGAAACTAACATAGATCGAAATATAACCAATCTAAAATAAAATACAAGCCTAAAGCAGTGATAAAAGCAGCAGTTAGACTCAAATTTTTCCGATGGATATGGGTGAGATCAACGAAATTATGACAGCTTAATGACTTGATCTTTATGGAAAACTGCATTTTGTTTTAAAATTCAATTAAAAAATAAGGAGTTATTAGACTCCTTATTTTGTGGTGTTACATAGAAATAATTTGTTTAAATTTTTTCGAGTAAAACACCTGACTCAACATGGTGAGTGAAAGGGAATTGATCGAACATCGCAAACTTGGTTATTTGATGTGTTTGGGCCAAGATTTTTAAATTGTCGTGTAAGGTATCGGGGTTACAAGAGATATAAATAATACGTTCGAAACCTTGTAGTAATTTAAGGGTTTCATCATCAATCCCTGCACGTGGTGGGTCAACGAAAACGGTATCAAAATCATAGCTTTGAATATCAATATTCGCTTCTTGTAAACGTCTAAATTCACGTTCGCCTTGATAGGCTTGGGTAAATTCTTCAGCGGATAAACGTGCGACTTGAATATTTTCAATATGGTTTTGTTCAATATTCCACTGCGCTGCATAAACAGAAGATTTAGCAAGTTCTGTCGCGAGGACGCGATTAAATTTTAATGATAGTGGTAGAGTAAAGTTACCATTGCCACAGTACAATTCTAAAAGGTCTTTTTGAGCACCTTCCGCAGCGTTACACGCCCACTCAAGCATATGTTGGCAAACTTGAGCATTTGGTTGAGTAAAGCTACTTTCAATTTGTTTATATTTAAACGTTCGTCCATGTATGTTGAGTTGTTCAACGACATAGTCATCACCAATAATGACTTTTTGACCGCGACTACGACCCATAATTTTAATATTGAGCTTTTCAGCTAAAGCTTTCGCAGCAATTTCCCAATCTGCATCTAATTTACGATGATAAATCAGCGTCACCAACATTTCTCCACTCAATGTTGAAAGAAAGTCAGCTTCAAAAATACGTTGAGATAAAATTGGGGTTGCTTTTAATTCTTGTAGTAATCGTGGCATGAGTTCGTTGATACTACGATCTGCAATCGGGAAATCATTGACACGAATCACGTCTTTTTGTTTACCATCTTCAGCACGTTCAAACATGGCATAGAACAAATCGTCTTCTGTATGCCAAAGGCGAAACTCGGCACGCATACGAAAGTGTTGTTCAGGTGATTGAAATACTTCTAAAGTAGGTGAATTGAACGAAGCAAATTGTGTGGTGATTCGTTCAACTTTCTCTTGAAGTTGCTGTTGATAAGATACGGTCATAACTAGCAAAAATACAAAACAAATTTAGCTGTGAATGGTATCAAAATTTTATGGATTGACCTAGCTATGATTGAGTATATAAAAATCGAAATACCTAGAGATGAAGACCACTATAATGCGTTGGCTGGGTAATATATTTTTTGAAATAAGGTTAATGAAGTTAGGTTTGATTTATGAGTAATGCGAAAATTATTGTAGATTATCTTGATAAAAATGGTTCTTTATCAAGAGAAATAGTTTGGGGGAAGAAGTTTGAAAATGATAAATATTATATACAAAACATCCCTTTTTTTGCTCCAAACATTTCATTTGATGATTTGATAGAAGTTAATAATGAAGAAGGTAGTTTATATTTTAATGACTTAGTAGAACCTTCCAACAACTCAACTTTGAGGATCATCTTTTTTGAAGATGATTCAAAGAGTATTTATGAGCTACTAAGAAAAATTGAATCTTATTTAGCTGAATGGGAGGGCTTAGAAAATAAACCTTATTACGCAATTAACGTACCTAAAAATGTTAACTATAAGGTGTTGAAAAACTTTCTGGATGAATATAAGGTTTTTTTTGACTATGAAGAGTCGTGCCTTTCAGAAAAACACCGTAATGATCTTCTATAAGTAATAAAAAACCCGAACCATGTAAACATGATTCGGGCTAGGAGATTGAGGACTAAAACTAGTCTTCAGATAAAGTCATCAAACTTGCATTACCGCCTGCTGCCGCAGTATTTACGCTAATGGCACGTTCGATGACGAGGCGTTCTAGAGGAATCTGTTCATCTACTTGAAGATGAGTGATACCCACGATTGCTCCAGAACGGTTCGCAATTTTATGTTGTAAGGTTTGTAGTTGATCAACTGAACCTTGATGCAATACGGCATCAAAGTGATCTGTTTCAACACGTGCAATAACTTTAATTGCGGCTAATACTTCTTTTGGTAGAGAAGCTTGGTGTTTAGCCAAGAATACGTTGTCTTTCAACACGGCCGCTGAACTACCTACCGCAAATATTGCGAGAAGTTGTTGTAACTGACCACGTTCATCATCTGCGATTGAAAGAACACGATGACGAGGTAAGATAATGTATTGATTGCTCTCACCAGTAGGGCCTTGCAATTCGTAGAACTTACCAACACCAAATGCAGGAATTGTTGTTATGGCTTGAGGCATATTTTGGTTTGCCCAAGACAACAAGTTTTGGTAAGCAACATTTGATACTGCATCAAAATTTGAAATTTCAGCTTTCATTGCAAATGGCGTTGCCAAAACTTTCTCAGAACAATGTTCCATCAGGCGGTACATATAAAGAGGACCACCAGCTTTTGGACCTGTACCTGATAGACCTTCACCACCAAATGGTTGCACGCCTACGACAGCACCAACGATGTTACGGTTGATGTATAAGTTACCCACTTCAGCACGTTGGATCACGGTATTAATTGTTTCATCAATACGTGTGTGCAGACCCATGGTTAAGCCGTAGCCTTTTGCATTAATACGATCAATTAATTGCTCAAGTTCACCATATTTATAAGTGATGATATGCAATACAGGACCAAAGACTTCACGCTCTAAGTCATCAAGGTTTGGTAATTCAATCGCTGTAGGTGGAACAAACGTACCTTGCGCAAGTGCTTGTTGACTAGCGGCATCATTAAACATCAATTGATGAACAGGGTAGCCCTTAGATTTCATCTTTTGGATATGAGTATCAATTGTTTGCTTTGCTTCTTGATCAATCACAGGACCAATGTCAGTTTTCAAGATAGCAGGATGACCTACGATCAACTGTTTCATTGCACCTTTCAGCATTTGGATGACGGTTGCAGCACTATCTTCTTGTACACATAAGATACGAAGTGCAGAACAGCGTTGACCCGCACTGTCAAATGCAGAGCTTACAACATCTAACACAACTTGCTCAGTAAGTGCAGAAGAATCTACGATCATCGCATTTTGACCACCCGTTTCCGCGATTAACGGAATTGGTTGCCCATTTGCTGATAAACGTTTAGCGACAGTCTTTTGCAAGATTTTTGCAACTTCAGTAGAGCCAGTGAACATGATGCCTTGGATACGATCATCTTGGCTGAGTTGCGCACCAACTGTTTCACCACGACCTGGAAGAAGTTGAACGACACCGTGTGGTACGCCAGCTTCCCATAAAATTTGTACGGCTTGAGCTGCGATGAGAGGGGTTTGTTCCGCAGGTTTTGCAATCACACAGTTACCGCTGACCAATGCCGCTGCAATTTGACCAGAGAAAATCGCAAGCGGGAAGTTCCAAGGGCTGATACACAGTACCGTACCCAATGGTTTTACTTGCGCATTTACAGGTAAGTTTTCAATTTGAGTAGCATAGTAACGCAAGAAATCTACAGCTTCACGAACTTCGGCAATTGCATTGGCATAGGTCTTGCCACTTTCACGACAAAGCAGAACCATAAGCTCTTGGATACGTGCTTCCATCAAATCAGCAGCACGTTTCAAGCATGCAGCACGTTCGATTTTATCTGTTACAGACCAACTTTTTTGTGCTTGTTCGGCAGCTTCCAAAGCAAGCTGTACGTCAGCACTAGTCGCTTCATTGACATGACCCACCACTTCACTATTTTGTGCAGGGTTTGTAATTGCAATTGCATTACCAATGTCATGAACAGTCGATTCAAACCCAAGTAGTGGTGCACTTTTCCAAACGTGATGACGTAGTTTTTGTGCCGTTGCATCTAAGTCTGCTAATGGTTGATCGTTGTTTAAATCAAAACCATTCGAGTTTGGACGTAATGGATATAAATCGTGCGGAAGTGGAATCGCAGGGTGTTTTAAACCTAATTGACCTTCTTCTTTTGCCGCAGTTTGAATATCTTTGATTGGAGACTGGATGAGGTCTTCAACTTTTAAAGTTTTGTCTGCAATACGGTTTACGAATGATGTGTTTGCACCATTTTCCAATAAACGACGTACTAAATAAGCCAATAACGTTTCATGGTTACCTACTGGTGCGTAAACACGACATGGAATACCCAGTTTATTATCTGCTTTTGAACCGACAACTTGCTCATATAATGGCTCACCCATACCGTGTAAGCATTGGAACTCGTACTGTCCCGGATAATATTTGCTTGGGTCTGCAAGCGTGTAGATCGTTGCAAGTGACTGTGCATTGTGTGTTGCAAACTGAGGATATACTTGCTCAGGTGCAGCCAGTAATTTTTTAGCACAAGCGATGTATGACAAATCCGTGTGAACTTTACGTGTAAACACTGGGTAATCAGTCATGCCATCAATTTGCGCTTTCTTGATTTCGCTATCCCAATATGCGCCTTTCACCAAACGAATCATTAAACGTTTGTTACTGCGTTTTGCAAGATCAACAATATAATCAACCACGTAGAAACAACGTTTTTGATAAGCCTGAATCACGAAACCAATACCTTTCCAGTCGGCAAGTTTTGGTTCAAAACATAAACGCTCAAGCAATTCGAGTGAGATTTCCAAGCGTTCAGATTCTTCGGCATCGATGTTTAAACCGATGTCGTAGTGTTTTGCTAGACAAGCAAGTTCAAATACTTTGTTGTAAAGTTCATGGTGAACACGGTCGATTTGCGCACGTTGGTAACGAGGGTGTAGTGCAGAAAGCTTGATCGAGATACCCGGACCTTCATAAACACCACGACCATTGGATGCTTTACCAATCGCATGAATTGCTTGAGTATAATCATCATAATAGCGTTCAGCATCATGATCAGTCAGTGCCGCTTCACCAAGCATATCGTACGAGTAGCGGAAACCTTTGTGTTCTAGTGGCTTAGCATGTTCAAGCGCTTCTTCAATAGTTTCACCAGTGACAAACTGTTCGCCCATCATACGCATGGCAACGTCAACCGCTTTACGGATGATGCCACGTCCACTACGGGCTAGAAGTCCTGTTAACACGCTAGATAAACTGGTTTGTTTCGGCGTTTCCATTAACTTACCCGTTAACATCAAACCCCAAGCAGCAGCATTTACAAACATCAGGTTACTTTGACCGAGATGCTCTTTCCAGTTGCCTTGGTTGATTTTGTCACGGATCAACAAATCACGGGTTGCTGTATCTGGAATACGAAGCAAAGCTTCCGCCAAACACATGAGCGCAACGCCTTCTTGAGAAGACAGTGAAAATTCTTGAAGTAAACCTTGAACAATACCAGCTTTACCTGTTGAGCTTTTACGTTCACGTAAATTATGCGCAAGGTTAAACGCTAGTTCATAAATTTTTTGATCAAGATCAGGAGAGATATTTGCTGCTTCAGCAAGTTCCGCTACTGATTCAGGTTCTGCACGTCGCCAAGCAGTATTAATACTTTGCTCAAACTCACTTTTTTCTTTAAATTCGGTGATATAACCACCCTTGTCGTGAGTCGTGTCCATTTGTGCGTGGGTATCCAATGTATTCATTGCTAAATTCCGATAACAATACTCTATTGAGTATAGAGGTTTAGATAATTTATGATTACAGAATAAAACCCGTATAACTCACTATAATTAGCCCATTTTTTAGAGGAAAATTCAGTTGGATAGCCCTATTTATACATTGGATCGTACTGATTTGAAAATTCTGGATATTCTTCAAACAGATGGAAGGATTTCTAACAGTAAGTTGGCCGAGTTAGTGAATCTTTCACCAACAGCGGTTATGGCGCGTGTGCAGAAATTGACGAAGGACGAATTTATCTTGGGCTATGAGGCAAAACTCAATCCCAATAAGCTCAATGCAAGTTTTTTAGTCTTCGTAGAAGTGCTTCTAGATAAAACCACACCCAACGTTTTAGAGGATTTTATTGATGCAGTGACGCAATACCAAGAAATCATCGAATGTCACATGGTCAGTGGTGGTTTTGATTTCTTAATCAAGCTGCGTAGTGCTGGAATGGAGGAGTTTCGCCGTATTGCGGGTCAGATTTTATGGCAATTACCCGGTGTAAAAGAGACTCGTAGTTATCCGGTTATGCAGGTCATTAAGGACAGTTCTAAAATAAAAATCAAATCGCGAAGCAAATTTTAAAGTAAAAAAAGGGGCTCGAAAGCCCCTTAAATTTTATTAAAAATGATTATTTCATTTCTCTTGCATAGAGTTCATCAGCTTGTTCAAAGCGACTTGTTACATTTGAGTTCGGTGCCTTACCAAGTAAGCTCACCACAACGATACTGATCAATGCGAAAAGGAAACCAGGGATGATTTCATAAATGCCTGTATCGCCAAAGAAGTTTTTCCAAACGATAACCGTCACAGCACCGACGATCATACCTGTCAACGCACCGTTTAAGGTCATACGTTTCCAGAACAATGAAAGAATAATCAGTGGACCAAATGCAGCACCAAAGCCAGCCCAAGCATAAGCAACTAAGCCGAGAACTTTACTTTCTGGGTTTTGTGCTAAGAACAGAGCGAGCATAGCGACAGCAAATACCATCGCACGACCAATCCAAATTAACTCTTTTTGCGAAGCATTTTTACGGATCAAGCCTTTGTACAAATCCTCTGTCAATGCACTCGAGCATACCAATAATTGGCAACTCAATGTACTCATTACCGCAGATAAAATTGCGGCAAGAACGATACCAACGACCCAAGGATTGAATAAGATCTTGGTCAGTTCCATGAACACAGTTTCAGGGTTAGCGCTGACTGCTGCTGCAAGTTCTGGATGTTGTTGGAAATATGCGATACCAACAAAACCTGAACCAACTGCACCCGCTAGACATAAAATCATCCATGTCATACCGATACGACGAGCAGCAGGGATTGATTTAACTGAGTTGACCGCCATAAAGCGAACGAGGATATGTGGTTGACCGAAATAGCCTAAACCCCAAGCGGCCGCTGAAAGAATAGCGACTAAGCTTAAGTTTGAAGCAAAATCATATGCCTGAGGACGTGCGGTTTCAACTAATGCAGTAAACTGAGCAGCACCTGCATCCAAAGAGAGATAGGTGATGATCGGGAGTAATAGCAATGCAAAAATCATTAGACCTGCTTGGAAGGTGTCAGTCCAACTGATTGCCAAAAACCCACCAATACAAACATAACCAATTGTTGCAAATGCGCCTAACATCAAGGCTGTGCCATATGGTAGTTCGAACAATGTTTCAAATAAACGTGCACCAGCGACCATGCCAGAAGCACAATAAATCGCGAAGAAGACCAAAATAATCAATGCGGATGTTACGCGTAAGATTTTTTTCTGATCATCAAAACGACCTGTAAAATAATCAGGTAGTGTGAGGGCATTATTCTGCACTTCGGTATGTACACGTAACCGTCCTGCAACGAGATACCAGTTGAGCCACGCACCAATAATCAAGCCGATCGCAATCCATGCTTCAGATAGTCCAGCCAGATAAATTGCGCCAGGTAAACCCATGAGTAGCCAGCCACTCATGTCTGATGCACCCGCCGATAAAGCGGTGACAAAACTACCTAAACTTCGTCCTCCAAGAATATAATCATCAAGACTTTTGGTAGAAAAATAGGCGTATAAACCTATACCCAACATGGCAATAATATATACCACGAACACAACAACAGTGGGATTAGAGAAATTCATAATGGATGCTCATCCTTATATATCCATAACGGTACAATCCCATCTGAATAGCCCAAAAATGATTTACTATTCTAATAAGATTGATAAGGTGACAGATTCAAGCACGATTGTTTTTTGAAACACTGTAATATACGTGTGTGTTATTTGTATTCTTTGTGTAAATTAACATAGATGGTTGAATATTAGGCTTTTAATTTACAATAACAGGTGGTTTTGTATAAAAATTTAGCTCTATCTATAAATAAATAAGTAAATAATTTTGGAAATTTACAAAAAAGACGCTTAGATGATCAAAATATGGTATTGGAAGGGCGAAATATAGCTGGAATATATGAAATATGAAGTTACAAAGGTGGGAATCCAGAGAAATTCCATTATAAAAAGCAGCGAATATTAAGCAGTTTTGCCAATGAAAAGGTGTTTTCTAGCTTTTCACAATCGCAAGGTAAAGAAATTTTGTCTTGAAAAAATTGTGCTTAGAAGTAGGCGCAATTTCAATTGATTTGGAATTTGAGTTTTAATGAAAAAGCCTAGTTTAAATTAAACTAGGCTTTTTCATAGATCAGTCTATAAAGTCTTATAGACCTGATTCGTATTCTTCATTTGAAAGAAGTTTTTCAACATCAGCCATATTGTCTGGTTTGATTTTATAGATCCAACCTTTGCCATATGGGTCTTCATTGACAAAATCAGGATCATCTTCAAGATCAGTATTTACTTCTACAACTGTACCTGAAACAGGTGCGTGAATATCTGAAGCGGTTTTCACAGACTCAACAATACCAGCTTGTTCTGTTGCAGTGACTTGGCTATCGAGTTCAGGTGTTTCTACGTAAACCAAATCACCCAATTCATCTTGTGCATGGTCAGTAATCCCTGTCACAACTAAGTCGCCTTCAATTCTTACCCACTCATGTGTACGCGCATACTTCAAATCTACTGGATGATTCATGACAACTCCTTAATAATCCATCTCATCATTTTTGTTTCGTTTTATACAGGGTTTTGATTAAAAACAAAAGTTTTATCAATTAAGCCCGATATTACAAATACGGATCTTTACGCCAGTTACTTGGACTACGACCACTCCAGCGTTTAAAAGCGCGGCTAAAATTTGCAACATCGGAATAACCTAATTCATCAGCAATTTGTTCTAGGCTATAGTCTGTTCGTGAAAGTAGGGAAGTTGCATGACGATAGCGTACTTCATCTACCAATGTTGAAAATGATGTTCCTTCTGCTGCAAGCTGACGCTTCAATGTACGATCTGACATATGTAAACGATCAGCCACGTTTTCAATACTTAGATAATGTTGTTCAGAGTTGGTGAGAATATCACGGACACGCATCGCTAAACGGCGGCGTTCACCCAAAGCAGATAACTCAGTTTCACACTGGTTAATCGCAATTTGGCTGGCAATAGGATCTGCATTGACCATTTTCAAGCCTAGATATTTTTTATCAAAACTCGATATCAAATGTGGCTGATTAAAGCGAACCGTACTGGTCAATTTGTCACGATATTTATCAAACCCATCTGGCTCAGGAAAATCTAAATCGACTTCACCACTTAAGTCCTCGATTCCTGTCAAAGCTTTAGCCATGGTCATGATACCAATAGTTAGCCCCAGAATAATTTCAGTTCGCAAAGGCTCAACTTCGATGTCACATTGTAGTTGTAAAGTTGCTTTAGGACCGAAAGTAGAAAAATAAAGTTGGAGAAAAGGCAAACGTAATTGAATAAAACGGCTCGCAAGTGCAATCGCATCAGTGATGTCATGGGCGGTCATAATTGCATAACCAATAAAGCCATGAATCGAGATACGCATTTGCGTACCCAAATGAAAGCCAAGTGTACTTTCACCTGTGAGGCGTAAAGCATGCTTTACCAATTCATTGGCAATCGGCGTTGGAATTCGATAGTTTGGATCAGCCAGTTGTTCGCTCGTTAAGTGAAACGGAGCAAATAAAGTTTCATCGCTATAGCCCCAGCGTGAAACAACATCTAATAACAATAAGCCATAGACGCCTGGTATTCCTTGATCTTGTCGAGTTGAGGTCGTTTTCATGTGCTATCCGTGGCGGCTCATCGATCTTTACAAGTACTTTTCAAACATCTTTGCATGAAATAAAAGAATGAATCATAAAAATTGTTGGACAAGACGGTCACCTAATCCTCAAAAATTAAGTTGGTTTTCTAAAGACCATAATTTTGGTTGTAGATATTAATAGCACATCGCCGTGTTGGTTCAAAGCTTGTGTGACATAGCTAACGATACCACGATCAAGTTTAGTTTTAGAGGGCACAATGGCGGTAATTTCAACATCGACATGGATTTTGTCACCAACACGGGTGGGACGGGGCCAGCGTAGACTAGATTCAGTACCCAATAACCCTCCTGCGATTGGGAAACACTCAGTCCATAAACGCATCACTACAGCGGAAGTATGCCATCCACTAGCAGCTAAACCTTGAAAGATAGGGTGCTGTGCTGCCGCCTCTGCATCTAAATGGAAAGGCTGAGGGTCAAATTGACCTGCAAATTGTTTAACTTCCTCAAGGGTTATTTCATATTCACGACTGATGAAACGATCACCAATATTCAAATCTTCTAAATACAACATTATTCGGTGTCCTGAGTCACTCTTTGTTCAACTAAAAAGCCACCTGTTTGGCGTTTCCAAAGTTGGGCATACAAACCATCATTCGCTATCAGTTCTTCATGTGTACCTTGCTCAGCAATTCTGCCTTGATCAAGGACGATGAGACGGTCCATTTGTGCAATAGTAGATAAACGGTGCGCAATTGCAATGACCGTTTTGCCAACCATCAAGTCATTTAAACTGGATTGAATAGCAGCTTCTACTTCAGAATCAAGCGCGCTGGTGGCTTCATCAAGGATGAGAATAGGGGCATCTTTAAGAAAAACACGTGAAATAGCGATACGCTGGCGTTGTCCCCCAGAGAGCTTGACACCACGTTCGCCTACATAGGCATCAAATCCGACACGACCTTTTTGGTCACTCAGTTGAGGGATGAACTCTTCAGCACGTGCTTTGCTCACTGCTTGTTGAATTTCAGCTTCACTCGCATTTGGACGACCATATTTAATATTCTCTGCCACAGTACGATGTAAAAGTGAGGTATCTTGAGTCACTAATGCAATATTGGCACGTAAACTATCTTGAGTGACGTTTTGAATATCTTGTCCATCAATCAAAATACGGCCCTGATTAATTTGGTAAAAATGCAGTAGTAGTTGAATTAACGTTGACTTACCAGCGCCAGAACGGCCCACAATACCGATTTTCTCGCCAGGTTTAATGGTCAAATTAAATTGATCAATCACATTTTTCTGATTATAAGCAAAACTCACATTTTCAAAACGAATCTCACCCTGTTGAACTTTTAATTCAGTTGCATCTTTCCTATCTTGGATCTGAATCGGTTTGCCTAAAGTTTTCATTCCATCTTGAATGGTACCGACATTTTCAAAGAGCATGGTGATATGCCACATGATAAATTCAGCTAGGCTATCGAGCTTCAACACCATGGCGGTTGTTGCGGCTATTACACCGATCGCGGCTTGACCTTGAGTCCATAACCATACAGAAGTGCCTATGACACCAATAAAAAGAAAAGCGCTCAACAGGCGAATACTAATTTGGTATTTCACTCCTAAACGCATTTGCTTATAAACAGTCTCCATGAATTCTTTCATGGACTCTTTGGCATACTGACTTTCTCGACCTGCATGTGCAAAAAGTTTGACGGTTTGAATATTGGTATACGCATCTGTGATACGACCTGTCATGATAGATCGTGCATCTGCTTGTGCTTGAGAAATCTTCCCTAGACGTGGAATAAAATAACTGGCAATCGCAATAAACAACACTAACCATATAATCAATGGTGCGATCAAAATAGGCGATATAGAGCCAAGTACAATACTGATGGTAATAAAATAAATCACCACATAAACCAGCATGTCACCAAGAATCATCCAAAACTCGCGTACAGCTAACGCTGTTTGCATTACTTTGGCTGAAAGACGTCCTGCAAAGTCGGTATGGAAAAAATCCAAGCTTTGTTGCAACAATAAATTATGAAAGCGCCAACGCATACGCATAGGAAAATTACTAAACAAAACTTGATGTTTAATAATTGCTTGAATGCTGACAAAGAAAATATTGGCAAATAATATACTGATTAGAATGGTTAGGTTTTGCTGGTTGGTCGCAAAAAACGTATTTGGTTGACTGTTACTCAGCCAATCAACCAATTTACCAATATAAGAAAAAAACAGTGCCTCGAAACAAGCTGCTGCGGCTGTACAGGCGACCAGTAAGAATAAATAGGGACGAATGCCTTGCGTCGCTTTCCAGACAAATGCAAAGAAAGTGGTGGGTAATGGTTTGTTTAAGTCTTTGCTTGGATATGGATCGACTAATTTCTCAAACCACTGCAGCATTGTTTTTTTCCTTTAGGTTTAAAAAGTATAAACATATAGTGATTATAGAATAGCAGAAAATTTAAGTTATAAACGTGAAAAGTGAACTTGTGCGCATTCTAAAGAGCCTAAAGTTGATTGAAATTCATTATTATCTAATATGAAAAACTAATGAAATATAACACTTGAGAAATATGATATGAAAAAACAATTTGAATACCTACAAGATTGTAATCTGATTATTGAAACTTCATTGATTGATCGTTTTCATCCTAAATACTGGCGGATTGATGGCCCACAAACGATGTCTTTTGCGATCACAAATTATCAAAATGGCTTTGAAGCATCATTTCGATCTCGCACCACGACTGATTTAGCAGGTATTGTCTGGGATTCTCATGATGCTAAAGATCATAAATTTCTAGCATATGAAACAAAGTACGATTACTCAGGGGTGATTTGGGATTTTGATATTGAATTATCCGCTTCAATGCCAACCCTTAATCATGAAACACTTACACCTACTTTGACGGTTCATTATCGTGATCATGGTGAAGATAAGGTGGCTTATATTGTCTTGTTTAATTATGCCAACCAACCCACGGCTCGATCAGCACATATTCAGATCAATTGGGACACAGTAAGAGCAGGTTTCTCAGCCACAGACTATTTCCCTGTCACCAATATTCAGCGGATTTCCTTTTCGGCTTATACAACCACATATAATGGACATTCAACACTTCCACTCGCTCAAGCTGAAGATGGTTATATCCGCATATTCAACTCTATCACCACAGGGCCAAATGCAAAGCTGACTTTAAATCGAGTATCTGTACCACCGCATCATTATGGCATTTGTACCAGTTATGATGACCACTATGATCTAAACCCTCAGCGGCTGGTTGATAATATGAAAGCTTTGGGCTATCACGGCTTTATGAATCATTATTGTGGTATGTCCAAATATCCAGAGTTAATTTGGAAAAGTGATCTGAATAAGTGGCAAATTCCAGATACGCTTATGACACTTGAAGATGTGGTAAATCCATGCACACGTATATGGCATGAGCATTTTGCACAAGCGCTTCATCATGCAGATATGCAGCCAGTATTTGGTGTGAGTTTTGAAATGTACTCATTAGGTGCAAATGAGTTTTGGGCACAGCGAGACTGGAATAGCAATCTAGGTCGTACAGGTTATGAACCCCCGAGTTATTTTTTTAGTCCATGTGATCAAAATGCACTAGCGTATTTACATAAAGTGTTTATCGAGTTTGCAGATACGATGGCAGTAGGTGGGTGTGAGGTAAATATGCAAATTGGTGAGCCTTGGTGGTGGTATAACCAAGGCACAGACCTACCTTGTATTTATGATTTCCCCACCAAACTCGCTTTTAATGCTGATACTGGATTATACGCACCCGATTTAGGCACAATCTATGACGCTGTGCATAAAACAGGTACACCGTATGATGAGTTTAAAGTGTGGTTAAGAAATAAATTGGGGCAGACATGTCAAAACATTCGTGCTGTGATCAAAGCAAAATATTCTAGTGCTCAAGTCTGTCCATTAATTTTCTTTCCCACGATTCGAACACCAATAGAAACTCTTGTGACGGACATTAACTATCCTCGTGAGCATTATTCATATCCGAATTTTGATTACATAATGACGGAAGCTTATGATTGGATTTTGGAAGCAAAACTGGATTTGGCTCATCAAGCGGTAGCGGAGATCCCAACACAAGATTTGAACTATCCCGAAGATAGGGTTGCTTACTTAGCTGGATTTGTCCCAGATTCTTCAATTGCACATCTCTACGGCTTTGATCACACCAAGCCTTATAGAGCACCTATCTGGCAGCGAATTTTTGGGGATATGCAGAATAATCATCCATTAGGACTGATGAAGCAGTTTATTTGGGCATATCCGCAAGTGATGTCGGATTCAATCACGATTGATATTACGCAAGCGCCAAACGGTTTCTTTGTTGGAGAAGTGTTTTATTCTCCAATTGCTAATGACACTCCATATCCTCCTGAGATCTATTTATAAGTAAGATGATTAAAAGCCTTTAGATAGAGGCTTTTAATCATCATTGACCAAACACATAGTAAAAATTTAATAGTGTGCATTTTGCCACTGATTTTTAGCTTAAACAGGGCTATCTATTTGAAATATAAAATGATGATAGGGTGGTAGGGCTCAATTTCAGTAAAGAGAGATGATGAGCGGTCACAATAAAGCGATAATAATACTAGAACTATGTTTATAAAACGGCAATAATCGTGATTTGCTTCACGAATATATGGATGTTAAATGTTAAAAAAAGTCGGAAATTTAAGTGTTTGTTTGTTGTTCATCGCTAGTATGTTTTTTCTTATTCGTGGTGCTCCATCTATTGATATTGTTTTAATTACTATTTCACTAGGTTTGATGATGGCAGCGTATTTGTTGGCATCGGAATTTAATTTGAATTTACTGAAGTGGAACAAATAATTTTATAAAATTTGAACGTTTATAAAATAGATGACTAGAGAAAGGGTTTAAGAATAAATATACCTAGCTAGCTGTCGCTATGAAATTTTTTATCTATACCTCAATGGCTTGAAGTTCTGCGCCTGTCCATTCATTTGGATCGAGTGAGAACTTCAGGTCATTGTGGTTTTATCTAATTGATCTTTTCAGGATTTACTTCTTGAATAAAGCTCTGGAAGTCATGTCCTGATGGTGCTTGGTAAATTCTTAAACCAAACTCAGGGATAATAGCAATCAGATGGTCGAAAATATCAGATTGAATTGCCTCGTAAGATGCCCATGCAATCGTATTGGTAAATGCATAAATTTCCAAAGGCAAGCCTTCACTCGTTGGTTGCAGTTGACGAACCAAAATTGTCTGATTCTGTGCAATTCCGTGGTGCTGACGTAAGTAAAACTCAATATAAGCCCTAAACGTTCCCAAGTTGGTTAAACGTCGTTGGTTATATCGGGACTGATTACTTAAATGCGTATTGAACTCCTCAATTTCCGATTTCTTTGCATCAAGATATTGATCTAACAACAAAAAATCCTTGAGTTTTTGTTGTTCTTCATCACTCATAAAATGAACACTACTTTGATCAAGGAAAAGTGAACGTTTCATTCGACGGCAACCTGCGTTGCTCATTCCACGCCAATTCCGAAAGGTATCCGTTACAAGTTTGTTGGTGGGTATAGTGGTAAAGGTTTTATCGAAGTTCTGAACAGTCACGGTATGTAATGACATATCAATGACATCACCGTCTGCGTTTAAGGATGGCATTTCAATCCAGTCGCCTATACGAACCATATCATAAGAGGTAATTTGTACACTGGCCACCAAAGAAAGAATTGTGTTTTGGAATACGAGCATTAACACCGCTGCCATTGCCCCGAAGCCAGCAAGTAAAGTGAAGACATCTCTTTTAAGGAAAGTACCTAAAATTAATAGCCCACAAACCACAAACAAGACCAACTTAACCAGTTGCAAATAACCTTTAATGGGTTTATTTCTTGATTTGGGATTACGCTGATAGACGAGGTTGAAGATATTGAGTGCTTCACTGATCGAGAGTGCGATGGTGAGGAAAATAAAGGCCTGAGCACCCATTTGCACAAGGCTGATCACTTTCTCTGGAAGATGTGGGACTGAGGAGATCCCATTCATAATCACAATTGCAGGGACGATATTGGCAAAACGACGAGTCACACTATGCTGTGAGAAGATCGCTTGATTTGGAGATTTAAACTTGGTGATTAAATGGCGTATACCACGAACAATAATTCTTTTCGCAATGAAATTTGCCAGTGCTGCGAATAAAATTAGAACGATCAGGGCAAGCAGCATTTCAAGCCAAGGAAAATGGCTTAATTCAGCTTTAATATCGCGTATAAAATTTAAATAATCCAAAACCCAAACACCTTAAAATTCTTTAATAGAGAATTGTAAGCTGTAATAGGGCTTTAGTTATTTTTAATCACAGTTTATATACGATCTGTAAGGCGTTTTTACAGAGTTAAATGATTTACCACATCAAATCATCAGGAATGACATAGGCTGCGTATGGATCTTCTTCATCTGTAGTCTGACTATTATTTTCAGTATTGTTGTTGACTAAGATGAATCCTTGCATTTTTTGATCAATCTTCTCGGCTAATTCTTTAGGAAGACAAGCATAACTGTCTTGATCTTTTGCAATGACCAGCGAGCCAGAAACCAGTGCGTTATAGACCTGTTGAGCAAGGTAGATTTTCTTAATTTTATTATCATCAATAAATTGATAAGCAATATCGCCATCAGTTTGCTGTACTTTGTGTTGTTTGATCATTTGGATAATTGAAGCTTTAAGGGCTTTTTCTTCCAAAATCCGTTGTTTCTCTGAATTGAGCGCTTGGTCTTTAGCTATTTTTTCTTGTTTGGCACGATCAATCTCAGCTTTAAATGTTGCATCATCGTTTTGCCCTGTACGTTGCTCATGTTGCACTTGTTTGGTTAATTTTTTCGCTTTTTTATTGTCGACCAAACCCGCTTTTAATAACTGAGCCTGCAATGCATTTTTAACCATGATTCAATCCAAATTTAAGTTTGATGAAGAACGAAAATAATAAATCCAATATGCCATACTCATCGCTAAGCTTAAAGCCGTCGGGATAAGAAAGGTTTGTAAGTTTAAATATGGATACAGCACACTCGCAATGAGTCCGCCTGCTAAAAATCCAGTAAAGATGAGTAAATGTAGCAAAATACGCCGTCTTTCGACTGTTAGCCCACGTGCTTTGTAGCCGAGTGCTAGGCCAATATCGGTTAATACACCAGATAAATGCGTGGTACGAATAATCGCGCCTTTATAGTGGCTGACCATTGCATTTTGTACACCCATCGCTACGCAGGCCCAGAGTAAGCCATAGCGAGGAAAATAGGGGATGAGCAACCACGTTAAAAACAGAAAAATGGCGACCAAACTCAGTGGAAATCCATAATGTCGCCCTAGGGCAAGATTGCCATTTCCAAGAATTAGGCCACTATAAAATGAGCCAACTACAAAGCATATTACCACTAAGCCAAGGTAAATCAGATGATCTGGTTGCCAATCGAGTACATTCATCGCCAGTAAACTGACATTACCGGTCATATGAGAAACGGATTGGTGCAGGAGAGTGAATAAACCTAAAACGTTCACCATCCCTGCATTCAATGCCAATAAAAAAGCACCCAGTTGAATCCAATTTGGTAAACGTTGAAGTGGCATATAAACCTATGAGTCTAGACGGTCTCTGAAATCTACAGCAGCAGTGAATAGAACATCTGTTGATGAGTTGAGTGCTGTCTCGGTTGAATCTTGTAATACACTAATGATCATACCAATTGCGACAACCTGCATAGCAACTTCGGTTGATATACCAAACAAGCTACAAGCAACGGGGATAAGCAATAATGAACCACCTGCTACGCCAGATGCACCACAAGCAGATATTGCTGCAACAACAGACAAAATAATCATTGTGCTGAGATCGACTTGAATACCGAGCGTATTTACAGCAGCGAGTGTTAATACCGTCACGGTAACGGCAGCACCCGCCATGTTTATTGTAGCACCAAGTGGAATCGAAACACCTGCAGTTGCTTCATTAACACCTAAACGTCGTGCGAGGTCTAAGTTCACAGGAATATTTGCAGCTGAACTACGAGTAAAGAAGGCAGTAATCCCACTTTCTTTCAAACATATAAACACGAGCGGATAGGGATTGGCGCGCATTGTCACAGCAACAAGAATTGGATTGATCACCAGCGCAACAAAAATCATTGTGCCGATCAATACCATCAATAAATGTGCATAGCTTGTCAACGTTGCAAAACCAGCTTCAGCAAAGGTCACTGCAACTAAGCCAAAAATACCGACTGGCGCAAAACTAATCACGATATGAATGATTTTATTCACAGCATTGGAAACATCGGTTAATACTTGTTTTGTTGATTCAGAACTGTGGCGCAGTGCTAAACCTAAACCGATTGCCCAAGCCAAGATACCAATAAAATTGGCATCACTGATTGCTTGTACAGGGTTGGCAATAAAGCTAAGCAGTAAGTTCTTTAAGATCTCAGCAAGATTACCAGGTGCTTGTAATTCAGACTGGGCTGCGATGTTCAAAAAAAGCTGACTAGGGAACATGATGCTTGCAATGACAGCACTAAATGCAGCGAACAGCATGCCGAGTACATACAAGGTCATGACAGGTCTTAAATTAGAATTCTGACCTACTTGAAAGTTTGCAATTGAAGAAAGTACGAGTACAAAAACTAAAATTGGTGCAACAGATTTCAAGGCCTTAATAAATAACTCACCTAATAAACTTAGATAAGGTGTGAAAGTAGGGAATAGCAATGCCACGCCAATCCCTAAAAAAATAGCGATAATAATTTTGCTAACTAAACTTAAGCGAGACAATACATTAAACATATGAAGGCCTTATAAACCTATGCACGATTTAAGGTTAAACAAGCGCCGTATTCTATACCTAAGCGCTGTGAATATTAAAATTTTTTTTACTACCGCATTACTTTAAAAATACTGTAAAAAATAACGTAATGTTTTTTAAAAGTATTTTATAGAAATATACGATATCCTTTTGAGCGAAAAAACAGCTATAAAGTTTTTGTATCGGCTTGAGGTTGAGTGGAAAGCGCTTGTATTGCTTGGTAGTGTGATAGAAATATTCGACCACTCAACTCCTTTACCAGCTCGGATTTAGACAGCTTATCGATTACTGGCCCTTTTACTTCTGAGAGGTGCAGTTGGATCTGTAATCGTGATAATTCTTGATTTAGATCTTTCAACATTTCAAGCGCACTGAGGTCAATATTACTAATACTTGAGCAATTGATGACGACATGTTGTATCTGTGGATTTTGGCTAAGCTCAGTAATCACATGACCTTTCAAAATATGTGCATTTAAAAAGCTAAGATTCTCATCAACACGAAATGCCACAACGTTTGGTGTCGTAATGACATCATACCGTGACACATTTCTAAAGTGCTGAGTGCCTTCGATTAAACCAATCACTGCAATATGTGGACGGCTAATTCGCCAGAGTAATAAGATAAAAGTTAAAACAATACCAATAATAAGCCCAGTCGAAATATCAATACAAGTCACACCCAAGAACGTTGCCCACATCGCAAGACCATCCGATTTTGAATATCGCCATGTATCAATAAAAGGAGTCAGTGTTACAAGTTTCCATATTGAAACAAAAATGGTCGCAGCTAGAACGGCTAAAGGTAGATTTTCAAATAGACCTGTAAAATATAAGCTTACGAGGATCATTAATAATGAAGAAAGCACACCAGAGATCGGCGTTTTTGCACCTGCATCCGCATTTACAACTGTTCGAGATAAACTGCCTGAAACAGCAAACCCTGAGTTTATACCTGCTGCAATATTTGCCAAACCTAATGCGATCAACTCTTGATTGCTGTTTAAATCATCACGCTTTTGCAAAGCAGTTGCTTGGGCTATTGCCAAGGACTCAATAAAACTAATCATTGCAATCATAAAAGCACTAGGGAGTAGCTGTTGAACCAAAGTCAAGCTCCATGTTGGAAAATGAAAACTAGGTAAAGCAGCAGGAATCGCACCGACAGTTTGAATACCATAATGATCTCCTCCTAAGGCAGAAATAAACACGATTGATAAGAGAAGAAGCAGTAGGGGAATAATTTTATTTATAAAATGGGATTGAATAAACTTGGGCAATAAAATAAGTATGCCAATCGCTGTAATTCCAAAACCGAGATTTGTAAGACTTATCTTATCGAAGTGTTGAGATAGACTGACAAAGAACTCAGGGATATTATTTGCTTGCAGGGGGATATCGAGTAAAAACTTGAATTGCCCCAGTGCGATCAATAATGCAGATGCAATGATGAAGCTTTGAATAACGGGATGGCTAATCAGTTGAATCAAAAAACCAAAACGAAATAGACCTAAAATGAGTGATATCACACCCACTAAGACCGCCAAAAGACATGCAGCTTCTATATAGGCTGCTGAACCAACTGCAAAGAGTGGGTTTAACGCTGCGAAAACCATCATGGAAATAATGGCAACAGGACCAATCGACAGTGTGGAGCTACTGCCAGTAAATGCATAGATGATCATCGGCAATATACTGGCGTATATTCCCATGACTGGTGGTAATCCCGCCAACATGGCATAGGCCATGCCTTGGGGAACAAGCATCGCCAAAACAATTAAAGCGGCAGTTAAATCAGACCTGAAACTGGGAAGCTGATAGTTGCGTAACCATTTCCGCGCAGGGAATAGTATAGAGAGGCCTTGATTTAACTTTTTCATGTCTAACATTTTAAAGCATAAATTCGTATATATTATGCAGAAAAAATGCTAAAGAAACGAGTGCTTGTTTTTTCTATGATTGTTCTGGTTTAGGGCAGTAATGCTCATACAAGGTATTCAAGATAATATTTAGCTTTGGATCAAGAATTGAATAAAAAATTTGTTTGCCGTCACGGCGTGTAGAAACAACATTGCTTTTGCGTAGCATCATCAATTGTTGTGAAAGGGTGGGTTGAACAATGTTTGTGAGTTCTGCAATTTGTGTGACGTTTAGTTCTTTTTGAGTTAAATGGCACAAAATAATCAACCGATCAGTATTTGCTAGAGATTTGAGTACATTAACAACGTTACCCGCAGATGCTCTCATCGCTTCAATTTCAAGATTTTTTTGCATACTTCACTCGTCACCAGAAAACCGACCCAAGTATAAGATGGGTAATAGAAAGAATTGTTGTAAAACTGAATAATCACAATGGTTTTTAATGACAATGTATATAAGTAAAAGTTATAAGTATAAGCAATTATGTTAATAATTTAGCTTTTTTTTAAATAAATGTCGACTGATTAACACTTGGTGGATTTGAGCTAAAATAGAACCAAAAAATCATGTCTATGGAGTAAGATTTTTTAAATTTACTACACAATAAAATTAAGTGATTAATATAACTAATGAATATTAAAAAAAGTTAAAAATTGATTGTACTTCAAATAAAAGTGTATACAATTGGACTTAGGACAGAAGAATCTGTCTGCATAAAAAGGATCGGAACTGTGAAAACACGACCGCCAGAGGGTAATAATAGTTATTATTAACTAAATTTAGACGCAAGCGTGAGCCAGAAAAAAAATTATAAATCACGCTTTATTTTTTATTCAATTATTTCATTGCTTTATATAGTTATCCCTTTACTAGTAAAGGGATAAGATTATTTATGCAAGTGTTTGTTCAAAGTTAATCAAGTGTTCAACTCGCTTCCAATACTCGTTCATTTCAACAGAGTTTTTATTCACATGCGCTTGAATCGTCATACCATCTAAAATACTGACAATGAGCGTTGCGAGGTGGATTGGTGTTTGAATTCCTATATTTTCAAGTAAACCTTGAATTAAGGCAGTTAACCAAATTTTATATTGAGTTGCAGGTTCTAAGGTTGAAGGGTAGATCTTGATTACTTCCTCAAGCGCTTTTTGAAACATGCATCCATTAAAATCTTCGGTATTGAACCATGCGGCATACCATTCAAAAATCGTTTTGAGCTGCCCCATATGGTCGGTTGGATCGCCTTTGCTTAAGGCGATGTTTAGCGAAGCTTGGAGATTTTGGTTGCGCTGGATGAGACATTCTTGAATCAGCTTTTCCTTGGATGGAAAATATTTATAGAAAGTCATTTTTGCAACGTTTGACTCGCTGATAATTCGATCGACCCCAACCGAGTTGTAGCTATGCGAGTTAAATAGTCTTAATGCTGTGCTAATAATATCTTCTTTTTTTGACATATAACGCCTCGGGTTCGCTCCCCATCAAGAGCATTTTTTTGCATTTCATTATGCAATTTTGGCGGATATTTTACATGCTATTCAAAAATTATCATAGGGGTAAATAACACTATTTATTTAATTGATTTTTAAATGAGTCACTCATGTGATCAGTTAAAACGTGCAGTACGAATTTAATAATGCTAATAGAACTCGTTATAAAAAGTGTGGTTATTAATAGATATAAAATTGTGCTGAAATGAGTACGATTTGAATGATTCTGTTGTTTAGTATTATAGCGAAGAAATAAAATTTTATTAAAAATGATAATCATTAACGTAACTAAGGCTTAATTGCTGAAATGACCAGTTATCACTAGATAATAACTGACCAATCATCTTTGTCTGAGCCTTATTGGGGTTGCTGTTTCGGCAAGCTTGCAATGAGTTGAGCGAAGTTTTTGGAAAGTGTAGATGATTGAGTTGGTGTATATACTGAACGTTGAATCATTCCTTGATCGGTTTCAATGGATAGATCAACGTTTTTCGCGCCTCTTAATTCATAAAGAAAGGAGCTTGGGAGAACAAAGGTATTGGTTGAGTGCTTAGGAATAAGTTTACTTATATATTTCTGTTGAGTTTTCTCAGTAGGACGGTATTTAAATGACTTTCCATCCACCAAGAAAGTCATACCTATTATATCGTAATATTGATAAGTACTTGTCAAGGCAACATCAACTTTTAGCTGCTCTTTTTGTTGTTTATCCCATTCGACGATCACATTCGGGCAAATTTCATTGCTCTTACAAATTAATGAACCTGCTGTAGCCAAATGGTCAAGAGTCGCCGTTGTTGTTGGCGAATTCTGCAAACTTGTACAACCACTTGTCATTACAGCAATACTAAGTAAACACAGTGTTTTTTTCATATTTAAGTTCTCTAGTTGATTCTAAGCCTAGACGTTTATTAATGTGATGCTGAACCAAGAAATTCAAATGGTTTCGCTATTTTGAATTGATTGGTCGCATCACCGGCAAAGGTATTTTGCTGGTCTTTTCCGAGATCAAGTTTACGTGTAACACCATCTTTAAAATTGATTTTCTTTAAATCAATCCAAAAAACATTCGGTGATACAGCTGATTCAAAGAAATAAAGTTGTTGTTTGTGATCCGCAACTGTTCTCCAACGTGTTGATGAGATATTGGGTTCTTCGGCTGTATTTAAACCAAATGGTACGGATGCATTGCGAATAACGCTAAATACTGAGGCGATCGCTTCTTTCGGATTATTGTTTTTAGGAATGGCATTGATGTAAAAAGAGGCGCGCGCAAAGCGATCTGCGGCTCTATTGGTGCCCGGTAGCATCACGGTGCCACCAATTTGCTGCCAGTAAGTGTTAAGTGCAAGTTGTTGATCAAAGGTTGGAGAATTCGTCATAACTTGATATTTTTTATTGTGGTGAATGACCTGTTTGCCATTGATGTATTCAATGATTGCACTATCACCAGTTTTATCAGAAAGAGATAAGTGCAGTGTTGCTAAGCGTTGTTCACCGGGTACATTATCGGTAATGATGATAAAAGGTTCTTTTTCTAAGGCACTAACAGCTTCAGCAACAGTTGCATAATTATCAAGTACGTACTGTGCCCATGCTGAAATACTTAAATGGGGTTTATTTGATTTTTTTGAGTCTGGATATTGAGACTCAACTAACCAAAGCACATTCGCGACAAGACCAACTTCGTTCATTCCATCTGTGGTGGAAACATCATAACCTGAAGCGATTACGCTGCCATATTTTGATTTCCATTTTAATGATTTTGGACCTGCATTACTATCTCGATCTGCGCCACTGGGCATGATCCATAGATTGCTACCGACATCGACTTTCCAGTCCATAGAGCGAGCGGTGATGACATGATTGTCATTGCCCAAATACACAGCTCTCGTGCAAGCTTGAACAGTTTGTAAGAATATAGAAGAAGCGATAAATGAACAGAATAATGTTTTTTTAAACATGTTTTGGCTCCGTTTTAAGTCAAAAATTTATTTAGAAGAAAGATATATTTTTAAATTATTAATAAATATTTTATAAATTTTTTATTGGTATTCAATCATTAAAATGTAATTGTTATAAAAATAATCACTTTGATATTTCCAAGTATAATTAAACAACTGTAGAGAAAAGATTAATTTAATATATTTTCACATATCAGCATTAATTAACTTGGAAGTATCAGTAAAAAGGATTAGTTCGGTGGTAATAACATCACAATCGCATTATTTAGCAGTTGAGCGATATCTTCTAACATTTCAGGTACATTGAATTGCTCATCGAATATTAAGCTTTGCCCGTCAGCGATTTGCTTTAGGTGCTGTTCAAAAGCCATTGATACACAGACGTTTTCACCATTTGCCCAAAAGTCGAGAGATTCACCTTGTTGTCTATAAAGTAGTCTCGATGCTGGTTCAAGGATCAACTGGAATCCTGTTCCAATGATTTCAGTTAAATCATTGGCTTCAATTTCCTCTGGCTCTGGAATATTGTTTGGATAGTTCGATTCACTCATATAAGACATGATCGCTGTATCGAACTCAGGTGCTTGAGTGAGATAGTCGAGTAGTTGAGTTTTTAAATATGAAAACTCGGTACTGTTTACTTCACCCACTTGTGCTACCTGTTGGCGGGGAATATCCAGTAATGGTTTTTTGAGTATTTCATTTTCAGCAAACTTATCGCTGACTTGATCAATCATCTCTGATAGGTTTGGCATACGGAAGCCGAAAGAGAAGGTTAAACAATCATCTTCTGCGACCCCATAATGCGAAAGACCAGGTGGTACATATAATAAATCACCTGGAGCAAGCACTTCATCAAAATGAATATCCATTTCAGCTAATAATTTTAAAGGCTGGTCAGGAACAAAAGCTGTAGATTCATCACACATTTGACCGAGTTGCCAGCGGCGATGACCATGGCCTTGCACCAAGAAGACATCATAAAAATCGAAATGCTTACCGACTGAACCACCTTGTGGTGCATAAGACACCATGATGTCATCCCGACGCCATTGGGGAATAAAAGGAAATTTTTTCCAGAGTTCAGCGATATCAAATGAATAGTGATCAACCGCTTGAACCAATAATGTCCATAGATTCGGTAATTTTTGAAAATCACCTTTGGTGAGCGGAGAAGACTTTACATGCCATTCATTTGGATTTTTATTCTTTTGACGAATTAGGCGAGCAGTGACATCTTCTTCCAAAGCAAGTTCTTTCACATCGTCTGGTTCTAATAAGCCTATAATTTCAGGCATTGCGTTACGCACCAGCAAAGGTTTTTTTTGCCAATATTCTGTTAGAAATAGTTCTGCGGTGATACCGCCTAAAACCGTTAAAGATTCTTGAGACATAGGGAGCAAGCCAAAATATATAAATTTGTTGCGTATTGTCTATGGAGTTGAATATTGGCGCAAGTGTTGCGGCGATGTAATCGGTCTGGAAATAAATAATGCGGGAATGTATTTAATCTTGATCAATTAGAAGCAGATTCGTTTACAGTCCTTTCAAAAAAACAGTATGCTTAGGATGCAAAAAGGGAGCATACATGTATCAAGTACTGGCAAGAAAATACCGTCCACGTAATTTCAATGAGTTAGTGGGGCAAAACCATGTTTCTCGTGCTTTAACGAGCGCATTAGAACGTGGACGTTTGCACCATGCTTACTTGTTTACAGGGACGCGTGGAGTCGGGAAGACGACGATTGCCCGTATTTTAGCCAAGTGTTTAAATTGTGAGACTGGGGTAACCTCAACGCCATGCGAAGTTTGCGCAACGTGTAAAGCTGTTAACGAAGGTCGTTTTATTGATTTAATCGAAATTGATGCTGCATCACGCACCAAGGTTGAGGACACGCGAGAACTTCTTGATAATGTTCCTTATGCTCCCACTCAAGGACGGTTTAAGGTTTATCTGATCGATGAGGTTCATATGCTTTCAACGCATTCATTTAATGCGTTGTTAAAGACATTGGAAGAACCACCTGAACATGTAAAGTTTTTATTTGCGACAACTGATCCTCAGAAATTACCGATTACTGTAATTTCTCGTTGTTTGCAGTTCACCTTGCGTCCTCTGGCTGTCGATGAAATAACCACGCATCTCACTGAAATTTTAAATAAAGAGCATATTGATGCTGATCAAGATGCTATTTGGCAAATTGCTGAATCTGCACAAGGCTCAGTGCGTGATGCGCTTTCCTTAACAGATCAAGCGATTGCGTATGGTCAGGGTGCTGTTCACCACCAAGATGTTAAAGACATGCTTGGATTGATTGACCGTACGATTATTTATGATTTGATTTTAGCGATTCATCAAAACCAACAAGCCCGAGTCAGCCAACTGCTTTTACAATTTAGACAGCAAGCTTTAGATGTGTCTTTGGTCCTAGATCAGTTGGTTTCAACATTGCATGAATTGGCTTTGTTACAGTATTTGCCAGATCTTGCATTGAAATATAGCGAAGAAATCAATCAAAAAATTCTGCAACTCTCAAAATTGGTTTCAGCTCAAGATTTGCAACTTTATTATCAAATCGCATGTAAAGGGCGTGCTGAACTGCAACTGGCGGTAACGCAAGAGCAAGGCTTTGAAATGTGTGTTTTACGTTTGCTCGCATTTAGACCTTTATCTGTGGGTGAGATCACGGTTGTTGAGACAAACCCACATCATGTTGAGCTATCCCAAAAAGATGTGGTTTCGGCTGAAACAATCTCATCAGATACTCAGCAGTTGTCACAAGGTACTGTAGTTGAAGAGTCGCTTGCCGTTCAGCAAGAAATGGTTAGCGTTGAACCTGAACCTGAACCTGAACCTGAACCTGAACCAATCGTGCAGGAAAATCGTGAGGTCATGGTTTTTGATGCAGCGGATGGGCAGCTTATCGGATTAGACAGTGTCTCAGATCAACAGGTTTGTCAGTTGGATGTAGCTGCATCTGATGAAGTTCTCGTTTTCCCTGTAGAGCCAAAAGCGCAGACTGATCAAACTGTACATCAAGATATTGAACAGAATCGTTTACATGTCGAGCCTGAGTTATTCGATGAAGTTGTTGCGGTCGAGCAAATAACGGCACAACCGGCTGAGATTTCGACAGATATTCAACAAGCTGCTGTTGAAGCAACGGATTTGATGCCACAAGACATTCTAAAACTTCATGAACAGATGCTAGAGGGTGAGTGGAATTTGGAGAAGTGGGAGTATTGGTTTAGAACCAGTCAGCTTTCTCCAGCCGTTCAGGAGTTAGCCCAGCATGGAGTCATGCAAGGTGAGATAAATGGTGTATCAACTTTTCATATCCCTCAAGAATACGAAGGAATGCTATCGCAGTTACAACATGGTTTAGAGGATGCACTCAACTCGCAATGGCCAAATACCCAGTTCAATGTGCAGTATGGTGAAGTGCACTCTAATACACCTTTGGCGATACAAAACAAGCGTAAAGAAAAAGCCTTTAATCGAGCAGTGGAATTATTGCAACAAGAACCAACCATCAAAAGCTTGATCGAGACTTTTGATGCAGAACTACACAATATTCAATTGAAGTCCTGAGCGAGGACAAAGCAACGCTTTGTCCGAGCGCAAGACGAGAGCAAGGCTCGAGTGGCGGAATTAAACTTAGCTTTGTCCGAGCGCAAGGCTCGAGTGGCGGAATTAAACTTAGCTTTGTCCGAGCGCAAGGCTCGAGTGGCGGAATTAAACTTAGCTTTGTCCGAGCGCAAGGCTCGAGTGGCGGAATTAAACTTAGCTTTGTCCGAGCGCAAGGCTCGAGTGGCGGAACTAAACTTAAAGCAACGCTTTAGTCTGTTAGTAGATATGCGGTAAGGACATCTCGCATTTGTTTGGGAATTTTCGTGCTTTTTCGATTTATACGATCTACAAAGACATGAACAAAATGTCCCTGTGCGGCGGCTTGCTGTTGGCCTTGCTTAAAAATCGCCAGTTCATAACGTAACGATGAATTGCCAATTTTTCCAATTGCTACCCCCACTTCAATGATTTCTGGAAACGAGAGTTCTTGTAAAAAACTACAAGCTGAATCCACCACCAGACCGATCACGTCGCTGTGATGAATATCAAAACCTGTTTTTTGAATGAGCAATGAGTTGGCTGCGGTATCAAAATAACTATAGTAGGTCACATTATTGACATGGCCATAAATATCGTTGTCTGCCCAGCGAGTTTGTATATCCAAAAAGAATTTGAATTGCTCACGGTTTTTTAAAATCGGTTTGCTCATGCATAAATCGCCTGATAAATCTGTAAAGCATCTTGTTCGGTCATTGCTCTTGGATTATTTTGCAATAATCGCGTTTGAAGCATGGCATCCTTCGCCAGTTGTGGCAATTTTGCTTCTGCAATATCTAAGTCTTTTAATTTAAGGGTTAGACCACTTTGATCTAAATGATTTTGCATGTGATCAATAAAAAGATCGCATAATCCATCCGTACAGCCTGTACTACGTGCGTCGAGTAGCTGCATTAGCTCGGCGTAATAATGTTTAGCTTTTGGCACATTAAACTTCAATACTTCAACAAGTACCAAAGCATTGGTATGTCCATGTGAAAGATGGAAATGTCCTCCCAGAGGATAAGCAAGAGCATGCACAGCACCGACAGGTGCATTCGCAAAAGCTTGACCTGCCAACATGGAGCCGATCAGCATATTTTGACGAGCATCTAAGTCAGCGCCATTTTTGAGTACTTTGGCTAAATTTTGATTGAGTAATTGAAGTGCATTCTTCGCCAATATATCGGCATAAAAGTTTTTTTTGATATTTGAGGTATAGGCTTCAATCGCATGTACCATCGCATCGATACCCGTTGCTGCTGTGATGTGCGCAGGCAGCCCTTCTGTAAATGTGGCATCTAAAATGGCAACATCAGCATATAAAATGGGAGATACAACACCCATTTTGGTTGTCGCACCTGTCGTGACGATTGAAATCGGCGTGACTTCAGAGCCTGTTCCAGCAGTCGTTGGAACTAAAATAAGCGGCAAGCGAGGGGCTTTGGCCTGATTTACACCATAGATTTCACTGAGGTGCTGTTGTTGCTTTGGGTGTGCGAGTAAAGAAATGATTTTAGCGACATCCATTGAACTGCCACCACCAAAACCGATAATCACATCAATCATTTCTTGTTTAGCAAAATCAACTGCTTCTAATACGATATGTTCTGGTGGATCGGCTTGGATATCAGAGTAAATGATATAGTCGAGAGAGATTTGATTGAATATTTGTATGATAGGCTGATGTAGTTGATGTTGGATCATACCCGCATCTGTCACTAAAAGCGCTTTGTGATAATTATGTTGTGTTAAAACATGTTTAAGTTCTTGTATCGAACCTAGTCCCGCAATAATGTTCGGAACAGTTTGAAATTGAAATAGATTCATAGATACATCCTTATACTTGAACTTTATTTTCACTTTATAAATCAATTGCGCGCTAAGCTAAAATATTCTCTCTCACGATCATAGGTGAAATGTTAATAAACCCTAATAAATACAACATTTTTATATAAAGTGACTATAGGTTTCATTGCTTAAATAAATTACCATAAGACGCTGTTAAAATGTGTAGCGTTGAGGTGATTATGCCGTCCCAGATGCCATATAAGGTGTTATGTGTCTGTTTAGGAAATATTTGTCGCTCACCCACAGCTGAAGCGATTCTCAGACATTATTGTGATGCGCATGGTTTAGCGGTGTTGGTCGATTCAGCTGGAACAAGTAATTATCACCCCAATAAAGCGCCAGATGCTCGTAGTCAGCAACATGCCATACAGCGCGGCTATGATCTGTCCACACAAAGAGCAAGACAATTGCGATTAGAAGACTTCATTGAGTTTGATCTTATTTTAGCAATGGATCATGAAAACTTTGAAGATATTCAATCACTCATGGCTAAAGCCGTTCGACAATTTGGGGCTGATCAAATCCGTGCAAAAATAGCATTGATGAGTGAACACGATCCGTTATTTACCCAACAAGCTGTTCCTGACCCTTATTACGGTAGGGCTGATGGTTTTGACCGAGTGCTTGATCAATGTGAGTCGAGTAGCCAAGCATGGGTGAATATTTTTAAACAGCAAATCAAAGCAGGGTAATAGGATCTCACTCAACATGTATGTACAACAGCAAGTTCAGCTTAAACATTTAAATACCTTAAACCTGAATGCGATCGCTTCACACTATGTTCAAATTCATCAGCCGCATGATGTCATTGAAGCTTTGGTATTTGCTGAACAACAAGGTTTAAATGTTTTGGTTTTATCGGGTGGCAGTAATTTATTGTTGCCGCAGCAACTTCAAGCGTTGGTGGTGCACCTCAATATTCAAGGCATTGACCTGCTTGCTGAAGATGAAAATACAGTGACTGTGAAGGTTGGCGCAGGTCAGGTGTGGCATGATTTTGTTTTATATAGCACACAGCAACGCTGGTTTGGTTTACAAAATTTAGCTTTGATTCCTGGTTTAGTGGGCGCTTCACCTGTACAAAATATTGGTGCTTATGGTGTTGAGGTCGGTGAGTTTATTGAATCTGTTCAAGTCTATGATCGAGAATTGAAGCAGTTCGATTCAATTTTAGCTGAAGATTGTCATTTTGCTTATCGTCATAGCATTTTCAAAGATCAACCCAGTCGTTACATCATTGTCAGCGTAACTTTTAAATTGTTGAAATATGCAGATTTAAAGTTAAATTATGGCGATCTTAAGCAAGCAGTTGGCGATGAACTAACGGCAGAGAATCTACAAAATCAAGTGATTCATATTCGTCAGAGTAAATTGCCTGATCCGAAAGCATTTCCAAATGTGGGAAGTTTTTTTAAAAATCCAATTCTTACACAAAATGAATTTGACAAAATTGCTCAACAATTTCCAAACATTCCTCATTATCCACAAGCAAATAGCAATGTTAAAGTGGCAGCAGGTTGGTTGATTGATCAAAGTGGTTGGAAAGGTAAGCAGCTTGGATCAGTTGGTATGTTTCATAAACAGGCATTGGTGTTGGTGAATTATGCAGAAGCGACTTTAGCTGATGTTAAAAACACCTATAATGCCGTACAAAGTGATGTAAAACAAAAGTTTAGTATTCAATTGGAACCTGAACCTGTGTTATATAGTGAACAAGGTTTAATCCAAGCCCACAGTGAATGAGGAGATATATGGCTAAAGTACATTGGATGGTCAGTTTAGTACGCGTAATCACAATACTATTCGTGCTATTGGGCTGTTTTGTACTTTTTTTATATTCACCATTTTACTCTCAACTGATGGTCAAGGGGTTAAATCACTTTGTTTCAGTGGATGTCAATGAAGTTGCGGCTCAAAGTCAAAAATCCGCTGCTTTGAGTGAACATGAAAATTTAGAGCCAGGTTCCAACTTGTGGATCGCTCGACAAGCATATCTCAAATTAATCGAAAAGCGCTTTCAACCAGAAAGTTCTGAAGATTTAAAACTGATTCAAGCACGATATAAGTTATTACAACAGCTTATTGTTGAGCAACAAGAAAAAGAAAACGAACAGGAAAAAAAGCCAATTATTCCGTTAAGCAATGATCAAATGGAACAAGAGCAAGAGCGTGTCGCTGCTGCGAGTACTCCTATTGATTTTTTACAATTCAATACACCTGATAATCTGGTGTTAATGGAAAAGTATGTCGTTTTTTTAGAAACATATCCGATTGAGTTGCCGATCGTTGAGGAGCAAGAGGGACCAAATAAAGAAGATTTGCTCGAACTTGAAAAAAATAAAGACGGGACTGTTGAGGCTAAAAACAGCACTGAGCCTTATGCGATTGTGGTATTGGGCGGTGGTTTAACGCTCGGAGCAAATGGCAAAGATATCGTGGTAAATAATTACACGCGGTTACGCTTAGAGCGAACATTGCAAATTGAGAAGCAATATGATTTACCTATCGTACTTAGTGGTGTGGAAGCGCCGTATATGCAAGCATGGCTAGAAGAGCGTGGTATCGAAGCGAAATTACTTGAAAATAGAAGCATGAATACCTGTGAAAACTCTCGCTTTAGTTCACTTTTGCTTCAAAAGAAAGGGGGAGCACCTAAAGTCATCTTGATTACTGATGAATATCATATGCCTCGTACCCGACGTTTATTTGCATTGAATGGTATTGAGACTGTTCCTGTTGTTGCACCGATGCCAACCAGCTTAACGCGCTGGCGTCCAAGTGAGAAAAACTATGATCATAGTCGCCGTGCCAATTATGAAATGCTCGCCACGATTCGTGATGTGTTAGTTGGTTCAAGTGATTGTCGGGAGATACCATAATGTCCAATATTCCATTTTTAAATCCGACAATTTTAAAACAGCTTGATTTACCTATTCCCAATCGGGAAACTACGCCTCAAATCCTTGAAGCTTTGGATCTCGATAAGCCCTTTGAAGCACCGAAAGCATTACTTGCTTATCAAAAATTGTATGGATTGGACACACTGGAGTGTGATCAATGGCAAGGTTATGTAGAAATGCCATTGTTTCGTGTCCATGTACAAGTTTTTCAACCGAAGCAATCCGAAATACAAGGTAGCGTTTGCTTGCTACATGGGTATTTAGAACATAGTGGAATTTATCAGCCGATTATTAAAGAGATATTGGAGCAAGGGTTTAGTGTCATTACTTACGACTTGCCCGGGCATGGATTAAGCGATGGTTCAGCGGCAAGTATTCAAAACTTTGACCACTATCAACAGGTATTACATGCGGTTTATGATGCGGTTCGTGATGCAAAGCAATTGCCCAAACCATGGTTGGGAATAGGGCAAAGTACCGGTGGTGCGATTTGGATGCATCATTTATTGGAATTTGCACAGCGTAGAGAAGATCCGATCGTCAATCGGGTATTGTTATTGTCCCCTTTGATTCGACCTGCGAAAACAGCGTGGTGGCATAACTCAGTGGGATTAGGCATTATTCGGCGCATTAAAAGCCAAGTGCCACGACATTTCCGCCGCAATAATCATAACCCTGAGTTCCTCCGTTTTATTCGGCTTAAAGATCCGTTACAGCCTCGTATGATGGGGATGGATTGGATACTCGCAATGTCGAAATGGATGTTGGAAATGGAACAGCGACCAGCTTGTCGTATCCCTGTTTGGTTAGCACAAGGAGCGCTCGATCAAACTGTGGATTGGCGTTATAACATTGAATATATTAGACGTAAGTTTAGATTGCAGACTTTATTAATGCTAGAAGAAGGCTCGCATCAATTGATTAATGAGCGTGCCGATATTCGTGCTGCACTGACAGGGCTCATTCCTGCATTCTTACATGCCAAACCAAATCACCACTATTACTAGTGGTGATTGCTATTTAGCTTAGTTTTTATTAAAACTTAGTGGCATCTGCCATTTTCCACATCCGATAGTAGAAATTCTCATCATCCTCTAAGTCACTCTGTAGCAATTCTTTTTCTTTGAGAAAGAAATGAATTTGTGCATAGTTTTTGATTTCTCGATCATTCATACGTTGTGCTAAATGATGGGCTTTGATCTCTGAAGGATGGCTTAAGCCTGCGGCGGCTATCATTTCAGATAATGCATGTAAGGTGTTTTTGTGAAAACTAAACACGCGTTCGGACTTACTTGGCACATCAATCGCTTTTTGGCGATCTGGGTCCTGTGTGGCGACCCCAACAGGACATTGGTTGGTATGACAGCTTTGCGCTTGAATACAACCAACTGCAAACATAAACCCACGTGCGGAGTTGACCCAATCAGCACCTAAAGCAAAAGTGCTGGCGATATCAAATGCACTGATGATCTTTCCACTTGCACCGATTTTGACTTGGCTGCGTAAACCAGCACCGGTCAAGGTGTTGTGTACGAAGCGTAAACCTTCTCTTAATGGTGTGCCGATGTAATCACTAAATTCAATCGGCGCAGCACCTGTACCACCTTCAGAACCATCTACTACCACAAAGTCAGGCACAATCTTTGTTTCGAGCATAGCCTTCACGATACTCATAAACTGCCAAGGCTGCCCAATACACAGCTTAAAACCAACAGGTTTACCGCCAGACAGCTCTCTTAGTTGCTGAATGAAATGCATCATTTGAATTGGCGTGTTAAAGCTCGGATGTTTAGAGGGTGAAACACAATCATGATCTCTGGAAATACCGCGAATACGTGCAATTTCTTCAGTGATTTTATGCTTCGGTAAAATCCCACCATGACCTGGTTTAGCACCTTGTGATAGCTTCAATTCAATCATTTTAATGTGCGGACTTCTAGCTTGTAACGCAAACTTCTCAGGGTCAAAAAGCCCTTCAGGCGTGCGACAGCCAAAATAGCCACTGGCAATTTGCCAAACAATATCGCCGCCATTTTCTAAATGGTAAGGGCTCAAGCTGCCTTCACCTGTATCGTGATAAAAATGCCCCATTTTTGCGCCCAGATTCAATGCTCGAATTGCATTTGCGCTTAAACTTCCGAAACTCATTGCTGAGATATTCATAATGGAGGCACTGTAGGGTTGAAGACATTGAGCATTACCAATTTGAACACGAAAAGAGGCAGGATCAGCAGGTGGACATGGTGCGATGGAATGGACAATAAAACGATAGTTCGGCTCATATACATCGATAATTGAACCAAATGGTTTATCTGCATTTTCATTCTTGGCGCGTTGATAAACTAAGCTACGCTGCATTCGTGAAAAAGGTAATGCGTCTTGATCTGCTTCAATAAAATATTGACGAATTTCAGGACGTACGTCTTCAAAAATGAAACGGAAATGACCCAAAATTGGATAGTTTCTCAATATGGCATGTTTCTTTTGCAGCAAATCATGTAATCCCACTAGACTGAGTAAAGTTGTTACTAGCCAAAGCCCATTTAGCAGCGTGTCAGAAATAAAATAGTAAATGGTATGTGGAGTGTACGTTGCTTTGAACCAAGTAATACTTAAAGCGATAAAAATACAAAGAAACCAAACAGAATGTCTTGAAAAAAATGTGTTGAGTAATTTATGTCTTATCGCTTGTGCTGGACTAGCCATAGGCAAGAGATTCCTATCATTAAACAATGAAGCAACCATGCCAAGAACCAGATATAACTACAAGTAATGAATTGTTAGGTCTGAGAATGATTCTCTTAAAGCGGCTAAAATCAATTCCAATGTACATACATCAAATTTTGTATTCTTCTCAGATGGTTATTACTACACATCTTTTTATTGCTTAGTGAACTTTTAACGTGCTGACGCGCTTCGAGGTTATTTATACATTTTGCTATTCATTTAGTGGAATATTCATGTTTTATTGTATTGAGACCATGGTCGGATTTAGATATAAACCTATTTGTCGTTAAATCACGCTGACCCCGCAATATGGGGTGTTCGATTAAGCAGAGTAGAGTTCGTATAAATCGTAATAATTACACATAACATAATCAAATTATGTATTGCATAAATTGAATCTTTCTTGTAGCATGAATTTTAAGTTGGTAGCCAATGCTTAGACATGCTTTTTTAGCGTTGTATTTGGCTTACTTAAGGAAAGGAAAAGGTTTTAACACGGATGCTTTTGACCGATATATAAAAACACCGTATGCCTTTTCTGTTAACGCTTACACATGTTGTGATCTTTTAGATCGTTTTAACGGTGATAGTCATGATTAAATGATTATCTATAGATCCATATCATCGTGCTTAGCATTAAAACGGATGAATTTATCTCAATAAGGATAAGGGAAACTAGATGGACATTTTAGATAACCCATTAGAACTTTGTGGATTTGCTTTTATTGAGTTTGTTTCGACGGAAAATGGATTAGATCAAATTTTTGAGACAATTGGTTTTTCAAAAGTCGCAAAACACAAATCTAAAAAAGTGTATTTATGGCGTCAGGGTAATATCAATATCATTTTGAATTATCAACCTGAATCTTATGCTTCATTTTTCTTTAAAGAGCATGGTCCTTCAGCATGTGCAATGGGTTTTAGAACTCGTGATGCTGCAAAAGCCTTTAAGAATGCAGTCGAGCTAGGTGCAGAACCGATGCATTCTCAATCAGGGCCAATGGAACTGAATATCCCAGCGATTAAAGGCATCGGTGGTATGCCGATTTTCCTCGTAGATCGTGATATTTATGAGAATGATTTCATTTTCTTTGATGATGTTGAACGTAATCCACGCGGTGCTGGTTTAAATGAAATTGATCATTTAACCCATAATGTCTATAAAGGACGCATGGATTATTGGGCCAATTTCTACGAAAAAATCTTTAATTTCCAAGAAATTCGCTATTTTGATATCAAAGGTGAATATACAGGTTTGACCTCTAAAGCCTTAACTGCACCAGATGGTTTGATTCGTATTCCATTAAATGAAGATTCTGACAAAGGTAATGGTCAAATTGCTGAGTTCTTAGCAGATTTCAATGGTGAAGGCATTCAACATATTGCATTCATTACCGATGATCTTATTTCGACATGGGATAAGTTGAAGGGCTTAGGGCTTAAGTTCATGACGCCACCGCCAGAAACCTATTATGAAATGTTGAAAGAGCGTTTGCCTGAACATGGTGAACCGACGGATGAATTACAAAAGCGCGGTATTTTATTAGACGGCAATACTAAGGATGGTCAGAAGAAGCTGTTGTTGCAGATTTTCTCTGAAAATATGCTTGGGCCAGTTTTCTTTGAGTTCATTCAACGTAAAGATGATGATGGCTTTGGTGAAGGTAACTTCAAAGCATTATTTGAATCGATTGAACGTGATCAGATCCGTCGTGGTGTATTAGAAACCAAATAAATATCTCGGAAATCTATACTAAAAAGCCAAGAATCGATTCTTGGCTTTTTTGATTTTTTAGGATGAAAAGATGGTTTAAAAATTAACGCGTTTTAATATACTGATTGATTGCTGCAACTTCACGTTTGAATAATTCGAGTTTTTCACTGCCTGCATGTACAGGTAGGAACATTTCACTATCCAAAGCAACAATACAAAACTCCATGGCATGTTGTGCATTAAAAATAGGTAGACCAACCGCATTAATGCCCACCAGCAGATCACCTTGTGCGATCGCCATGCCATGCTGTAGCGTGGTTTCTTTGAGTGCTAAGAATTCATCCCAGTTCGATGGTTTAATTGGATAGTGGTTTTGTGCCGCTTTTTCCCATTCGGCATACATCAACGGCTGAATCACAGCTTCAGGCAAATAAGATGCAAAAATACGACCTGCCGCAGAGTTAACCAAAGGCATGGTTGAGCCGACTTTGGTCACAATTGAAATCGGGTGGTTTGATTCAATCGATTGTACGACTAAAGGACCTTTAGGTGACCATTTACTGATCTGAATACCGCAGCCAATTTTACTCTGTAGGTCATAGATCAGATGCTGAACCAGTTGTAGAACATCAGTATGTTGAATGCAACTAAGCCCTAAACGCCAAGCTTGGTCGCCTAATGCATACTGACCACCTTCCAACTGTTTTGCATAATTCATACGGATCAAGCTGACCAGATAACGATGTACTTTAGCTGGATGCATATCAAGTTGACTGGACAGCTCTTTTAAAATAATCGGTTTATTATGTTCCAAAAGGGCATTGAGAACGGATAATCCCACCTCAAGTGATTGAACCCCACCAGATAACTTTTCTTCAATCATTCAATAACCCTTCATCTACAATTCATCTAGCAGTATTGGTTTGATCTTGGTATTCGATTTTACGAGTTCTGCACATAATGCCTGAGCAGGTCGCAAAATAGAAATCATCTTTTTAAATGACTTAAATAGGTGAATCGTATAAGCATACATTTGTTTTCGCATGGAATTGCATTTCGTTTGTATCACAGCAAAATATGCCTCTCATTTATCAATTTTCCTATATTTAGATAATAAAAAATCGGCATTGAAGTAAATATATCTTCAATGCCGATTTATACATTGTTTATGCTATGCGTTTATACTGAAAACGTGTCTTTTTACTGGCATTATCTTTCAGCATTGCATTTGCATAGCGCATCTCTAAGCACCTAACTCATCTTCATGTAAGAAATGGGTATGATGCGGGGCACGTTTAGTACGACTCCACTCGTCGAGCATTTCTGACTTCATTTCTTCGGTAATACGCGCAATTTTGGCATCGGCATGTATATCGTTATAAGTGAGTTCTAGCCGATGTCCATTTGGATCAAAGAAATAAATTGAATGGAAAATACCGTGATTGGTAACACCTAGTACTTTCACATCATGGGCTTCAAGATGTGCTCTTGCATCTAATAAGGCATTGTGGTCTTCAACCTCAAAAGCGATATGTTGAACCCACTGTGGTGTATTTTCATCGCGGCCCATTTCAGGCTGCGTTGGCAGTTCAAAAAATGCCAAGACATTACCTTGACCTGCATCGAGGAATAAATGCATATAAGGATCAAAGGCTTTAGTGGAAGGGACGTGATCTTCTGCAAAAGCTAAAATGAAGTCCATATTCAGCATGGTTTTATACCATTCCACGGTTTCTTTCGCATCTCGACAACGGTAGGCGACGTGGTGAATTTTTTTAATTGCAAAGCTCATCATAAAACTCCTTTTATCTTTATTCCCAATCTGGTTGTTGTTCTGGGGCTGCGTGCAAGAATGCAGGAAGCGTTAAACAGTGTTGATAAATGGATTCAATCTTTGGAAACGCAGCTAAATCAATTTTGAAACGTTTTGCGTTATAAACTTGAGGAATCAAACAACAGTCAGCAAATGTGGCTTGTGTACCAAAGCAAAACTGCCCATTAGAATCCTGAAGCTGTGCTTCTAAACTCTGAAAGCCTTGCAACATCCAATGCTGATACCAGTTACTTTTTTGCTGATCATTTAGCCCAAGATCCTGTTGTAAATACTTCAACACTCTTAAATTATTGAGTGGATGAATATCACAGGCGATAGCTTGAGCAAAGGCTCGTACTTTAGCTCGTTCAGCAATATTCTTTGGTAATAAAGCGACCTCAGGGTAAGCTTCTTCCAAATATTCCAAAATGCTGATGGATTGCAACAAGGTCTGATTCGCATCAACTAGCGTCGGTACCAATTGGCTTGGATTCAGTGCTTGATAATCTGCCTGCTGCTGTTCATTTTTTACTAAATGAATCGGCTGAGTTTCATAGGCAAGCTGTTTTATATTCAATGCAATCCGTACGCGATATGCAGCGGAACTACGGAAATAGCTATACAGTTTCATAGCTCTCTTCCTCAGTTTGATTAAATTCAAACTTATGTGCTGCAAGGATGGTATTTTCGACTTGACCAAAACCGACCCGAATCCCATCTTTCTCACAATAACCTTTCATCACGACGCGATCGCCATCTTCTAAGAAACCACGTGTTTCACCATTTGAAAGGGTTAATGGTTTGGTGGTATTCCACGTTAGTTCAAGTAAGCTGCCGTACGAGTCTTCGGTTGGTCCTGAAATGGTACCTGAGCCCATCAGATCGCCAACTTGCACATTACAACCTGCGATAGTGTGATGTGTCAGTTGTTGTGCCATCGACCAATACATATATTTAAAATTGGTTTGGCAGATCACTTCTGATTTTTGCGATTGTGGAGTTTGTACTTCGACACTGAGATGAATGTCGTAGCTATTGGCGATATTTTCTTGTAAATAACTGAGCGGTTGTGGTTGCTGCGCCGGACCTTTGACTTTGAACGGTTCCAGTGCTTCCATCGTTACCACCCATGGAGAAATAGCGCTAGCAAAAGTTTTGGCATTGAATGGTCCTAACGGTACGTATTCCCACTGTTGGATATCACGTGCTGACCAGTCATTGAGTAAAACCATACCAAAAATATGATCTGATGCATCTTCAATCGAGATAGGTTGACCAAGCTCAGTCGCTTTGCCCACGATAAATGCAGTTTCCAATTCAAAATCGAGTTTGCGTGTTGCTGAAAATATTGGACGTTCGCTATTTGGGAGTTTGATTTGTCCAGAAGGGCGAACAATATCTGTACCACTAACGATAACTGAACTCGCCCGTCCATTGTATCCAACTGGAAGTTCGCTCCAGTTAGGAAGAAGGGCATTTTTAGGATCTCTAAACATGGTACCGACATTGGTGGCATGTTCTTTAGATGAATAGAAATCGGTATAGCCAGGTACATGGATCGGTAAGTGTAAAGTTACAGCATTTTGTGGGTGAAAAACCGAATGACGTAGTTCAGCATTATCACGTAGTGTTGGGTTATCTACAGACAATAAGTTTTGTAGGGTTTGACGCACTTTTTGCCAGTTTTGTTTGCCAGACTCAATAAATGTATTCAATGTCGGTTGATTGAAATAGTTTTGATTTCCATCAAGTTGCAACAAGCCGTGTGTTTCTAATACCGCAAGATCAATCACCCAGTCGCCAATGGCAACACCGACGCGTTTATTAGCTTGAGCTATTTCACTAAAGATACCATACGGCAAATTATGCATTGTGAAATCTGATTGAGGGTCAATCTCAAGAAAAGAAGTTAAATGCTGTGTCATGATTTTGCTTTCCTTGTCTTAATTTTTTCAGGGTTTACCTTTAAGCTTCTCACTTTATTGATCAATTGTTTGAAATATATAGATATATTGAAAATATTATAAGTTTCTTTCAGCTTGATCTCGCAAGAGGAGTGAACGTTATGATTTCTATCATACTGAAAATAATTAATTACGCAATACATAATTTAATTACACATAACATAATTATTGTTATTTGTTGAATTTTCTGCTTATATGCGCGGTTACGAGAAAAGTAAATTAATTATTTTTCGATCAACTATAGGCATTTTGGATTAATTTATGATATACGTAATTTAATACAATAAAATTACGTGACAAGGATGAGAATAATCATATGTCAAAACAATCGCAAGGAAACCTGAAACATGGTTTGAGCAATCGGCACATCCAGCTTATCGCGCTAGGTGGTGCGATTGGTACAGGACTGTTTCTTGGTATTTCACAATCTATTAAGCTGGCAGGTCCGTCAGTGATTTTAGGTTATGCAATCGCAGGCTTAATTGCATTTCTAATGATGCGACAGTTAGGTGAGATGGTGGTTCAAGAGCCAGTTAGTGGCTCATTTAGTCATTTTGCGAATAAATACTGGGGTTCGTTTGCAGGTTTCATGTCTGGCTGGAATTATTGGGTACTCAATATTCTCGTCTGTATGGCTGAGCTGACGGCAATTGGACTCTATATTCAATATTGGTGGCCTGAAATCCCAACTTGGGCATCGGCATTGGCCTTTTTTCTCTTAATCAACGGCATTAACTTATTGCATGTGAAGCTGTTTGGAGAGATGGAATTTTGGTTCTCTATCGTCAAAATTTTAGCCATCTTAGCCATGATTGGCTTCGGTTCTTATTTGCTTGCAACGGGTACGGCAGGTCCACAGGCTGGTATTAGTAACCTTTGGGCATTGGGTGGTTTCTTTCCATTTGGTGTTGAAGGCTTAGTCATGGCGATGGCTGTGATTATTTTTGCATTTGGTGGGATCGAATTGTTTGGTATCACGGCGGCTGAAGCACGTGATCCTGATAAAACCTTACCTAAGGCTGTAAATCAAATTATTTACCGCATTTTGATTTTCTATATCGCAACGCTGTTCATCTTGTTTGCATTATTCCCTTGGAATCAAATGATCGAGGGTGGCAGTCCATTTGTGATGGTATTTGCTTCATTAGACAGCCACGGTGTGGCAACCATGTTGAACTTTGTCATTTTGACAGCCGCAGTTTCTGTTTATAACGGCACAAGCTATTGCAGCAGTCGTATGTTGCTCGGTTTAGCACAGCAGGGCAATGCACCAAAGTTTTTAAAACAGATCAATAAACGTGGTATCCCAACCAATGCTGTGTTGGTATCCGCTTTCGTGACGGTCTTGTGTGTATTGATCAACTATTTATTTCCAGAAAAAGCCTTTGCTTTGTTGATGATGTTGGTGGTTGCTGCGATTGTGATTAACTGGATCGTGATCTCGTGGACACATCTTAAGTTCCGTAAAGCGATGCAAATACAAGGGCAGAGCACCAAGTTTCCAAGTATTGCTTACCCATTTAGTAATTATCTTTGTATCGTATTTATGCTAGGTATTCTTGTGGTGATGTCACTTTCACCAGATATGCGTATTGCTGTGATGATGATTCCTGCGTGGATCCTCTGCTTAATGTTGACTTATGTCTTTAAGCTGAGAAAATTGAAAAACGCAGAATCAAGTATGGCTTTAGGAACTGATGTTTAAAGACTATTTCTGAGTTTTTATATCAATAGGGTTGAATTCGTTTTCAGCCCTATTTTTTTTGTAATGGCTAAAATGTGGCTACCAATGTTCATAACAACAAATCGTCCATGCTTTGGTTGAAGTATTATTGTTTTATCTAAGCTAGAATTGTTGGTTCATCAATCTAAAATAAGTTTGCATTTTTGGCTTGATATCACGTTGTTCATCAAAAGGCTTTTGAATTGTTTCCTTCTTTAAGTATTCAAACTCGATTGGGTGGTTTCTACCTGTTTTATTATGCAATCGTTGGAACATTCATGCCTTATTGGAACCTGTATCTGCAAGATCAGGGCTTCAATTATCAAGAAATCGGTATTTTATCTTCTATTGCAATCATTACTCGTTTTTTTGCGCCGCTGATTTGGGGTTGGATAGCAGATAAATCAGGGAAACGAATGCTGTTGGTGCGTATTGCCACATGGATGGAAGCCTGTATCTGGTTTGCTATTTTTGTAATTCCAAATAGCTTTCAATCTGTGGCATTGCTGATGCTGATCTTCAGTTTTTTTCAAAATGCGATCTTGGCGCAGTTTGAAGGTGTGACTCTATTTTGGTTAGGTGAAAAGCGCGCTGAATTGTACGGGAAAGTTCGTAAATGGGGTTCAGTCGGTTTTATTGTTGGGGTATTTGCAATAGGGGCACTATTAGAAATCATCCCCATCTCAATGCTACCTATTTTACTTTTAGTGATTTCATTTTTGGCTTTTCTATGGTCATTCAGTATTAAAGAACCTGAGCACGCACCAAGTTCTCAGAAAAAATTAGAACCTTTATGGCCAGTTTTAAAAAAACCACTGGTTGCAGCATTCTTTACGATCGAGTTTATTCTATTATTTTCACTTGCACCATTTTATAGTTTCTATAGCAACTTTCTCAAAGAAATCGGGTTTAGCACAACACAGATAGGCAGCCTATGGGCAATGGGTGTTATCGCTGAAATAGTGATGTTTGCGGTGGCACAAAGACTGTTTTTCACCCGTTTTTCATGGCGGAACTTGGTGGTTATTTGTCTTTTATTTACCAGTCTTCGCTGGTTTCTCGTGGGAATATTAGACACTAATTTCATCGGGCAACTTTTAGCACAATGTTTGCATGCCTTTAGTTTTGGACTATTTCATTTGATTGCAATGAAAGTGATTTTCCAAAACTTTTCAGCAGAGCAACAAGGTCGAGGTCAAGCGTTGTACAGCACGATGTGGGGGCTGGGCGTTGCTTCAGGAAGTTTGTTGGCAGGGTACTATTGGCAGATTCTTTCGGGTCCGACCATTTTTCTGTGTGCCAGTGTAGTTGTCTTGTTTGGGTTAATGCTTGTGGTTTGGCTGCCGAATCAGGTGGAGTCGACAGCACAGCAATCTAATTAGATCTGAATATTTTTATACTGCGGTATCCATGGTTGTGCTTGCTCGAGTTGTGCGGCGAGTTGTAGCAAACGGTCTTCACGTCCAAAAGGTGCAATAAACTGGCTACCCAAAGGCATACCATTTTTATTCCAATACAGCGGTACGGACATGGCAGGTAAACCAGTGACATTGGCTAATTGAGTAAAGGGAACCCAACTTAAATTATCTTGCACCATTTTCTCGACTAGTTTGCCTTGTGCGAGATAATGCGCTTTTCCAACTTTTAATAAAGCTTTCAAAATGGGCTTTTGCCAAGCAGGTGTGGCAACTTCACCATTTTTAGGCGCGACCGATGCAGTTGTTGGGGTTAGGTATAGATCGTATTTTTCAAAGAAAATATTCATTTGGGTGCTATACAGTCCCCAATTGTTGAGTGTGTGAATATATTCGGTTGCAGTTGTTTTTGCACCAAAGGCAGCTAAGGTTAATGAATCAAGTTCGAAATCAGCATCTGTTGAGCCTGACATGTGTTTAATTTGTGCTTGCATATAAGTGAACTGACTAAACCATGTTGTGATGAAGTCTTTAGCCAGCGCTAAGCCGTCTATGTTTGGACGATCTTCGACCACGATATGTCCTAAAGATTCTAAAAGTTTAGCCGTTTGTTGAACGGCCTGAATCGCGTCTTTAGAAACTTTTGTTCCAATCGGTGAATGCGTGCTAAATGCGATTCTCAGTTTTTTCGGTGCTTGTTGGATAATATCTAAATATTTTTGATCAGGCGCTTGAATCGTAAAAAGTGAGCTTTGTTCAGGACCTTGCACCGCATCTAGCATAGCCGCACTATCGCGCACGGTTTTACATAACACATGCTGCATCGCTGCACCATGCATGGCTTCACCCGATTGAGGTCCCCATGGTGTACGTCCACGACTTGGTTTTAGTCCAAATAAGCCACAATACGATGCAGGAATACGAATTGATCCGCCGCCATCACCAGCACCTGCGATCGGGACGAGACCCGCAGCGACGGCTGAGGCAGAACCACCTGATGAGCCACCACTATTATGTTTCAAATTCCAAGGATTGCGACAAGCGCCCCAAGCATCAGGTTCAGTAATGCCTTTGATTCCAAATTCTGGGGTATTGGTTCGCCCAAAAGTGATAATCCCTGTTTGTTCCCAGCGATTGACGATTTCCGCATTAAAGTCAGGTGTATAATTGATTTTTTTAAGGGCATGGCTCCCAAAAGAGGTTGGTATGCCTTGATATTCTTGGAATAAATCTTTCACTAAAAACGGAACACCAGCGAATTGACCTATAAGTTGTTGTTGGGAGCGTTGTTTAGCGTGCTCATACATAGGAATAATGATAGCGTTTAGTTTAGGGTTGATTTGTGCAGTGCGTTGTAATGCGATTTCGAGTAGCTCTGAGGGGTGAACTTGTTTATCTTTGACTAATTGAGCTAAACCCAAACCATCATATTGAAGATATTCTGAAAATTTCATGGCTTTGATCCCTAAAGCTAAACTTTTATAAATTAAATATTTGTATTCAATAAGAATACCTTAAAAAACCGATAGAACAATCAAATAAATATCAGCACAAAAATATTGTGTTGATATGGTTATGTTTCAGTGTTTTTACTCAAAAATATGCTAAGTTAAAGCTATGGAAAGTTTAGATGATAACTTAATTAAATCTATGAAAAATATTTATATTATTGGATTATTGTTGGCTTGCTCAACAGGGGCAATCGCTGAAACAGCAGTAAACGCGAAGACTGTAACAGCTCAAGCTATGACTTCGGTGAATAATATACGTGTCACCAATCGCCCTGAAATTATGGGGTTGTGGGGAATGGAAATACCCAATAATAAAAAATGTGTTGAATACTATAACTTTCGTGGAATGAATGAAGTTGTGGTAAAAAGTGGCAAAGAGTGGTCGTATGGCATGTATGACTATCAGCCTTCAGAGGATCATAAAGAGCGTTTGCCAGCACTGGTACTACAAATTAAATATGATAATAATGAAGTGGACTGTTCAGGTCAGCAAGTCGATCAAACTGGGGAAGTTTCTCAATACTTTGTAAAATGGTCGAACCCACATACCATTGATTTCTGTGCGAACGAGAAAGGCGAAAAATGCTTTGCAACCTTACGCCGTGTTTTACCTTAGGTCATTTAATTCAATAAATAAAAACACCGCTTATGATTCATAAGCGGTGTTTTTTATTACAGCTTTTATTTAAATTTTTTCAGCTTTTGGTTCAAGCTGTTTCAGTAAATGTTTTTCGAGATAATGAATATCCATTGCTTGTTCGCAGAAATTCTTATCTTTCAAAATCAAGTCTTTATGCAAAGGGATGTTGGTTTTAATCCCTGTCAAAATCATTTCATCTAATGCCTGACGCATACGCGCTAAAGATGTTTCACGATCTTTACCATGTGCAATGAGTTTTGCAATCATTGAGTCATAGTAGGGCGGGATGCTGTAACCTTGATAGATATGAGAATCTAAACGAATACCCGCGCCACCCGGTGCGTAGAAGTTGTCAATTCTGCCAGGAGAAGGCATAAAGTTGGTTGGGTCTTCGGCATTGATACGACACTCGATCGCATGGCCTTTGACTTCGATTTCGTCTTGTTGAAGGTCTAAGCCTAAACCACCAGCAATACGAAGTTGTTGTTCAATAATATCAATACCCGTCACCATTTCTGTGACTGGATGTTCAACTTGAACACGTGTATTCATTTCGATAAAGAAGAATTCGCCATCTTCAAATAAAAATTCGAACGTACCAGCGCCACGATACTGCATAAGCTTACAGGCATTTACACAAGCCTCTAAAATATCAGCACGAGCTTGTTCAGGAAGATTCGGCGCAGGTGCTTCTTCTAGCACCTTTTGATGGCGACGCTGTAATGAACAATCACGATCATATAAATGAATCGCATGACCATTACCATCCCCGAGGATTTGTACTTCGACGTGACGAGGTTTCTGTAAGAAACGTTCCATATAAACGGTATCGTCACCGAACCACATTTCTGCATCACGTTGTGCAGCTTGAACGGATTCAAGTAGCGTATCCACACGTTCAACAATACGCATACCACGACCACCACCACCAGATGCGGCTTTTACGATCAGTGGGAAGCCGATTTCTTTGGCTTCAGCAAGCGCATTATGAATCGTAACAGCGTGGTCACAGCCAGGTACGGTTGGTACACCTGCTTTTTTCATTGCAATAATTGCAGAAACTTTGTTCCCCATGAGACGAATATGCTCAGGACGAGGACCAATAAAAGTAAAACCTGAACTTTCTATAATCTCAGCGAACTCGGCATTTTCAGATAAAAAGCCATAACCCGGATGGATTGCATCAGCACCAGTGATTTCTGCGGCAGTAATAATTGCAGGAATATTTAAATAACTTTCACTTGTGGTACCCGGTCCGATACATACTGCTTCATCTACAAAGCGTAAATGCATCAAATCTTTGTCAGCATCAGAATAAATACCAACGGTTTTAATACCAAGTGTTTTGCAAGCCCGAGTAATTCGTAAAGCGATTTCACCACGGTTTGCAATTAATACTTTTTGCAACATAGAAATCCCCAGATGTATTAGGCGCGGTAGCGGAAAAGTGGTTGACCAAACTGAATGACGTCACCGTTTTTCACTAAGATTTCTTCGATTACACCGCTTTGAGTTGCTTCAATTGGGTTCATGATCTTCATTGCTTCGATGATCCCTAGGGTTTCACCTGCAGATACCGTTTGACCAATTTTGACAAAAGGTGCTTCACCAGGACTTGGTGCTGCATAGAACACACCGACCATTGGTGAGGTTTCAACCGCACCGCGTGGCGTTTTTACAACGGGTGCTGCTGCTGGAGTTGAAGCCGCTGGTGCAGCCGCGACAGATGCATAGACAGGTGTTGGGCGAGTCAATGAGATGGATTGATCACCTTCCTTAACTTCAATCGCTTGTAAGTCAGATTCAATCATCAGGTCGATGAGTTTCTTGATTTTACGGATATCCATGAGTGAGCATTCCTGAAATGTTTAATTAATTAGAAGATTGAATTTTTTCGATAGCGTAATCGAGTGCAAGGGAGTAACCCTTAGCACCTAAGCCACAAATCACGCCAATGGCTTTATCTGATAGATATGAGTGATGACGGAATGTTTCACGTGCGTGAACATTTGACAAATGAACTTCAATAAAAGGAATCGCAACACCAAGCAGGGCATCGCGTAAAGCAACTGAAGTATGAGTCAGGGCAGCGGGGTTGATAATGATCAATTTCACCCCTTCATTTTGTGCCTGATGGATACGATCAACAATCGCACCTTCCCAGTTACTTTGGAATGTATCTAGTATAAGTGACGCATTTTTAGCCTGAGCGGTGAGTTGTTGGTCAATATCACTTAAAGTAAGATGGCCATAAACTTCTGGTTCACGCTTTCCTAGCAAGTTTAAATTCGGTCCGTGAATCACCAAAATGGTTGAGCTCATTCAGCCTGCTCCAATTCTAAAACTGCAAATGTGTTTTGCAAGATGTCTGCAAAGTTTGCTTATTATGGCACAAAATTCTACAATTTTTTTATAATTTCTTTTCATCAATTAAGAAATTCGCATACCAAGCATGGTGCATATAATGAAAACTTTGCAAGGAATTGGCAATGTTAAAAAATGACAAAATTCACCTTATTTTATTTTTTAATATTCTAAACTGAATTACATCAATTGGTTCAGAGGATTTGTGTAACTTGACAGTCAATATGCATTAAATAATATGATATTTAACTAATTTGTGATCCATAGATCTATAATGCCTAAGTACATTCAAATTAAAAAATAAGCCTGAGTGTATTAATTTAATATATTGTTTTTATTTGCTTTTATGTTTTTGCATACATGTGGGGTAAACCTATTTATTTAGATGTTTATGCATATCAGCACTTGGCTTGTAGCATGCTATCGCTGAATCAGCGACTACATTTAGCTTAATCTGCCAAGCTGATTGTTTGTTAGGCATCACTCGGCGTTTATGAATTGGCAAAAGTGATGCATTTCTATATTTTCGATGGCAGTTAATGACATGAAAATGTCCGAAAAAGATAAGCTTTATTTGAGTAATATCACTATTACTTAAGAGACTGCTTTGATTGGCGTAGTCTCTTTTGGGTCTTTCAACGCTGTCTTTATATTTAAAGGCAGCTTTTTTTACGCTAAGATTTTATTGCTTCATTTACTGCGGCAGAGTAAGTATCTAATAACAAACAGTTCTGTGCTGGATCTGTATGTGAGACTACCTTGATATTAGGACTGTACCATTTTTGCATTTGTTGAAATAACCATGCAAAGTCTTTTTGCTTGGGTTCAGCATCATCTTGAATGAAGTTTCGTATGATATTTTGAATATTAAAATATTTTTCAACATGAACCTCTGGTGAGCAGTTGAATTGAATAATCTCAAATTCAATCAGAAGCTGCCAGACAGGTGCAAAATCTTCGATCTCTTTAAGTTCACGTTGTGCTCTAATAATGGCACTGGTTAAAGCAATCAACGTATTGGGGTGTTGTTGTGCCCATTCTTGGGTAACCGCTAATACTTTATCTGCAACGTTAGGAATAATATCTTGGCTTGAACAAATGATATGGCTTAATCCAAGCAGTTCGGGTTGAGTATTCCATGGCTCTCCAACACAAAAACCATCGATTAAGTGATTGTTGAGCGCTTCAGCCATATAGGGCGGTGGAAGCGTTTTTACCTGAATGGAGTGTGCTAAATCCGCATCGGCCAAGGCTAACCATTCTCTTAAACAATAGTGATGAATAGAGTGCTGAAATACATGGGCTAAGGAAATAGGATGATTTGTTTTTATTTTTTGCACCAATTTCTGTGCAGAAGTTTCAGCCGAGTCTTGTTTTTGAATATTTAATTCATAACAGAGCTTTTGACTTAGACTGATAAATGCACGGTTTTCGCTCAAAACTAAAGGGGTTTGTAAAGGGATGCCAATTTGATCGGCTGCCACTGCTGCTGCAGGTAACATTGCCGATAAGCAATGAGCAGCGTCAAGCAAACCAAAGGCAAGTCGATCGCGTAGGCTTGCCCAAGATGCTTCTTGTACTAAGCTAATATCTAAGCCCACATCTTCAAAAAAACCACGTTGTTTTGCCCAAAGTAATGCAACACAGTCAAGTAAAGGGATATAGCCGAGCTGTAATTGAGTTTTTTCTAATTTTGCTAAATGGCTCATCTATTCATCCTTCAATTGGTTGTTTAATAGTTGTTGCGCATCGAGCAAGCGACGAGCCATTTCACCAATGGTCATGCGATGACTCATGGCATTTTTTCTAAGTAATTGAAAGGCCGTGTCTTCACTTAAACCATGTAGTTTCATCAATAACACTTTGGCTTTATCAATATCTTTTCGGTCTGCAAGTTTTGTTTTTGCATCTTTAAGATCACCTTCTAGCTTTTTATGCTTTTTATATTGCTCAATGGAGATTTCTAAAATGGTGTGTAAGCGAGAAGGGTCAATGCCATCGACGATATAGGCAGTAATCCCCGCATCAATCGCTTGTTTAATGGTGTCTTTATCCGTGTTTTTGGTAAAAAGTACCGTAGGTAAGTCAAAACTGCTGACACAGTTCTCAATCACATCGCGATGCGGATGATCCATATCAAGCAAAATGACATCTGCTTGAAGATGCTCTAGATTAAAAATATTAAGATGATCTAAGGTAAAACAAGCGACTACATCAAAGTCATGTTCTGTTAAACAGGTTTTAATGTATTCCGCCCGAGCCTGATCATCGTCTATGAAAACAATTTTGAGTTTCGGCATAAGTATAAGAGTCAAACTGTCGGTATATGCACATTCTGGATAAAGTGCTGTGAGTAGGGGCTGTTGAAATGCTAATAGACCCTATTATTTTTTTAAGCAATATTAATGCCATCAGAAAACTTCCGATTCGGTGCAAACGCCCCAGAAGTAGATAGTTTATGCGCTTTATTGTATCGCTGCTCGTTTATTTGAAAAAATGAAATCTGGGCTGGAAGTGTTAAAAAATTGAGTATGAGCCTTTTTGGTGCGTAAAAAGTGTTGTTATGAAGCAAGGTGAATTGTGCTTTAAAACAGGTCATCCCTCTTTTTAGGGGTAAAAGATGTGTTTTACTTATATCTATAATATCTACGATTTAATAAGAAATACATATAAAACAGTGATTAACCTTGTTTTTACTTTTTTGTTGGTTTATTTGGCACAGCATTTGCTAGTTATATACTGAGTCAAAGACGACTTTTCAAAAAAAATTGTAAGACGGCCAACGATGTCCGATCTGATCGGTTTGTTTACACAATGTTTGTGTCGACAACACAGTACACGTTCAGTAAAGGAGAGATGGCAATGTCTTTAGATTTATCGGCCAAAAAAGCCACATCAATTAAGTTATTCAACTTTTCCGCACCAGCGATGCGTGCATTCCACATGAGCTGGCTTGCATTCTTCGTTTGTTTCTTTGCTTGGTTTGCTTGTGCTCCTCTTATGCCTGTGATTGCAGGTGAGTTCAATTTAACCATAGATCAAATTGCCAATATCAATATTGCAGCTGTCGCGATCACGATTGTCGTTCGTCTTATCGTTGGACCACTGTGTGACAAATACGGTCCACGCAAAACCTATACCGCATTATTGCTGATCGGGAGTATTCCTGTATTTGGTGTTGCTTCTGCAAATAGCTATGAATCTTTCTTATTTTTCCGTTTATTGATCGGCGCGATCGGTGCCAGTTTTGTGATTACGCAATATCACACCAGCATTATGTTTGCACCGAATGTGGTGGGGACTGCAAATGCTGCTTCTGCTGGTTGGGGTAATGCTGGTGGCGGTGCGACTCAAGTCTTGATGCCATTGATGCTGGCGGCGTTGGTGATGTTCGGTGTTGAGCAGGCAATGGGGTGGAGAATCGCACTGCTTGTTCCTGGTCTGTTGATGGTTATTGTCGGGGGACTTTACTGGAAATACACCCAAGATTGCCCGCAAGGCAACTTTAAAGAGCTTCGGGCACAAGGTATCGCTGTTGGTAGCGATAAAAAAGGCGGGATGGCGATTCTGATGCACGCGGCACGTAACTATCGTGTGTGGATCTTATTTGTCTCTTATGCAGCATGTTTTGGTATTGAGATCTTCATCCATAACATCATCGCCATGTATTACGTCACACATTTTGATTTTGGTTTAAAAGAAGCGGGTTTAGCGGCAGGTATCTTTGGTTTGTTGGCATTATTCGCCCGTGCTTTAGGTGGCATGGTTTCAGACAAAGTCGCATTGAAGCGTGGTTTGGACGGACGTACTAAGATTCTATTTTTACTGATTTTAGGTGAGGGGCTGTTCTTGATTCTTTTCTCTCAAATGAACAGCGTTACTTTAGCAATTTTGAGCATGACCATCTTCGCATTGTTTACTCACATGGCATGTGGAGCAACCTACGCACTGGTCCCATTTATTGATCGTGAAGCTTTAGGTGGTGTGGCAGGCATTATCGGTGCAGGCGGTAACGTTGGTGCTGTTGCAGCAGGATTTTTATTGAAAGGTATGTTGGATATCCAAACATGTTTAATGGTTTTAGGCGGCTTAGTTGTGATCACTGCGGGTTCTGTGATGTTCATTCGATTCTCGGTAGAGCATAAAGAAAAAGAACAACGCTTATTTGAACAAGCTCTTGTAGAACGCCACGCAGAACAAAACAGCGCAGCTTAATCGAAATCAGATTTTAGGAGAAACACAATGAAATTAGTGATGATTGGTCACGGCATGGTAGGTCATAAATTCATCGAAGCCATTTTAGAGAAAGCTGATGATGAGTTGGAAATCACCATTCTAGCAGAAGAACCACGTATTGCTTATGACCGTGTACATTTGACTGAGTACTTCTCTGGTAAATCGGCAAAAGACTTGTCACTTGCACGTTTTGATTTTGCCGATGCGCACGGAATCGATTTACGCTTAAACACCAAAGCAACTGCGATTGATACGATTGAACAGACTGTTACCACGAATCATGGGGATGTGATTCACTATGACAAATTGGTGTTGGCAACAGGTTCTTATGCTTTTGTTCCGCCAATATCAGGTAATGATCGTGAAAATTGCTTTGTCTACCGTACGCTTGAAGATTTGGATGCGATTCGCGCAGCAAGTTTAAATGCCAAAACAGGTGTGGTGATCGGTGGTGGCTTACTTGGCTTGGAAGCAGCGAAAGCATTACGTGATCTAAACTTAGAAACACATGTTGTTGAATTTGCACCACGTTTAATGGCAGTGCAAATTGATGATTTGGGTGGGAAAGTATTACGTCGTAAAATTGAAAATCTTGGGGTGAAAGTTCACACCCAAAAAGCAACCTCGTCTATTGAAGAAGGTGCAGAAGCAACGCATGTGATGAAGTTTGCTGATGGCAGCGAGCTTGAAACCGATATTATTTTATTCTCAGCAGGTATTCGTCCGCGTGATGAATTGGCTCGTTCGAGTGGTTTAGTCCTCGGTGAGCGTGGTGGTATTAAAATCAACGATTACTGCCAAACCTCAAATGAAAACATTTATGCGATTGGTGAATGTGCGCTGTGGGATAACAAAATTTATGGTCTAGTTGCACCGGGCTATGACATGGCACGTATTGCAGCAAAACATATTTTGGTTGAAGAAACACATTGCTTTGCAGGTGCTGATATGAGCACCAAGCTAAAGTTGATGGGTGTCGATGTTGCATCAGTCGGTGATGCACATGGTATGACTCCAAACTCTCTTAGCTATTTTTATGCTGATGAAGATGCCTTGGTTTATAAAAAGATCGTGGTCGATGCCGATAAAACCAAACTGCTTGGCGCGGTTTTGGTGGGTGATGCAGCCGAATATAACGATTTATTGCAAATGATGTTGAATGGCTTGGCATTACCTGAAACGCCTGAAAGTTTAATTATGCCAGGCTTCTCTGACACAGGCGCGAAAGCTGGTGGAAGTGGTGTTGACTTACTACCTGACAGTGCAACCATCTGTTCATGTAATAACGTGTCTAAGGCAGATATTTGCCAAGCAATTTGTGATGGTTCAACCTCACTCGGTGCATTGAAAAAATGTACAAAAGCAGCAACAGCTTGTGGTGGTTGTGCGCCACTCGTGACACAAGTATTGAAATCAGAATTACAACGCCAAGGTGTTACGGTTAATAACCACATTTGCGAACACTTTCCGTACTCACGCCAAGAGTTGTATCACTTGGTCCGTGTCAATGAAATCAAAACTTTTGATGATCTGATTCATCAACATGGTCATGGCTTAGGCTGTGATATTTGTAAGCCAACGGCTGCCAATATTTTGGCATCGTGCTGGAATGATTTTGTGCTTGAACCAAGTCATGCAGGCTTACAAGACAGTAATGATTACTACTTGGGGAATATCCAAAAAGATGGTTCTTATTCAGTTGTGCCACGTATGGCAGGCGGTGAAGTCACTCCAGATGGATTGATTGCGGTCGGTCAAATTGCCAAGAAATATAATTTGTATACCAAAATCACCGGCGGTCAGCGTGTCGACTTATTCGGCGCGCAAATCCATGAGCTTCCATTCATTTGGGAAGAACTCAACGCGGCTGGCTTTGAATCTGGTCACGCTTACGGTAAATCATTGCGTACTGTGAAGTCTTGTGTGGGTAGCACATGGTGTCGTTATGGCGTTGATGACTCTGTAGGCTTAGCGATTGAACTTGAGAATCGTTACAAAGGTTTACGTTCACCACATAAATTGAAAATGGCGGTTTCGGGTTGTACGCGTGAGTGTGCCGAAGCGCAAGGTAAAGATGTGGGTGTCATTGCAACTGAGAAAGGCTGGAACTTATACGTCTGTGGTAACGGCGGTATGAAACCTCGCCATGCTGAGTTACTTGCATCAGATTTAGATACCCAAACGTTGATCCGTTATATTGACCGCTTCTTTATGTTCTATATCCAAACGGCTGATCGTTTACAACGTACCAGCGTATGGCGTGACAACATGGAAGGTGGTTTAGATTACTTGAAAGCCGTAATTGTCGATGATTCATTGGGTCTAGCAGAAGAGCTTGAAAATCGTATGAGTCATGTGATTGGTACGTATCAAGATGAATGGCGTACTGCGGTGGAAAATCCTGAAATCCGTAAACGCTTCCAAACTTATATTAATGCAAGTGCAGATGAACAAGCTGATCCACACATTCAGTTTACCCAAGTACGTGATCAAATCCGCCCGTTGAATGATGCTGAGCGTTCAGTTGATCGTATTCCAATGGTTGAAGCATAAGGAGAATTAAAATGACGAACTTAAAAGATTTAAATATGCTTCCTGAAGATCAATGGGTCGATGTGTGTGCTTTAAATGACATTACACCCAATACCGGCGTAGGGGCATTGGTCGGTGAGCAAACAGTAGCCTTGTTCCGTGTGGGTCATGAAAAACGTATTTATGCATTGAGCAATAAAGATCCGTTTAGCCAAGCAAATGTGATGTGTCGTGGCATTATTGGTGACTTGCAAGGTGAGCGTGTGATTGCATCGCCGATCTATAAGCAGCATTTCAGTTTAGCAACAGGGCGATGTTTAGAAGATAAAGATCAAAAGCTCCTAGTATTCCCAACTAAAATTGAAGAAGGTCGGGTATGGGTGAGTCCAGTTCCACAAAAGACTTACATCACCAATAACGGTGCTTCTCAAGAAAAGTTAAAACTTGTGCTTATCGGCAATGGTTTGGCTGGGATGCGCTGTCTTGAAGATTTACTCGATATGGCGCCTGATCGCTATGAAGTAACCGTGATTGGCGAAGAACCTTGGGGTAACTACAACCGCATTATGTTGTCGCCTGTACTTTCAGGTGAGAAAACCATCGATGATATTATGCTGCATCCACACGCATGGTACAGCGATAAAGGCATCAAGTTTATTGCTGATGATCCTGCGGTAAAGATTGATCGTACACGTAAAACAGTACATACCCAAAAAGGTGAAAGTGTTGATTATGATCGTCTGATTATTGCGACAGGTTCGTCGCCATTTATTCCGCCAGTTCAAGGTGTCGATCTAAAAGGTGTGATCAGCTTCCGTGATATTTATGATGTAAATACCATGATCAAATATGCTGAAAGCAAGAAAAATGCAGTGGTGATTGGTGGTGGCTTACTTGGTTTAGAAGCTGCTTATGGTCTGGTACAGCGTGGTATGAATGTCACTGTATTGCATTTGATGGATCGTATCATGGAGCGTCAGCTTGATGGTCGAGCAAGTGCGATGTTACGCCATAGTATCGAACAAAAAGGCATCAATATTATTACTGAGGCAAATACAGAAGCCTTGATTGCGGATGAACATGATCATGTTAAACAAGTTCGTTTAAAAGATGGGACTGTTTTAGATGCTGATCTAGTGATCTTTGCCGTCGGTATCCGTCCAAATATCGCATTGGCACAAAGCGCAGGCTTACGTTGTAATCGTGGTATCTTGGTCAATGACACCATGCAAACCTTTGATCCAAGTATCTATGCAGTGGGTGAGTGTATTGAGCACCGTAATCAAACCTTTGGTTTGGTTGAACCGCTATGGGGACAAGCATTTATCTGTGCAACCCATTTGGCAGAGCATGGTAGTTTGACTTTCAAATCACCAACGGTTCCAACGCAGCTTAAAGTCAGTGGTGTGGATGTGTTCTCGGCGGGTAACTTTGAACCGAAAGACGACTATGAAGACATTATTCTCAACGATGAGAAACGCCAAATTTACAAGCGTATTATTATCCAAAAAGATCGAGTGATTGGTGCCGTTCTATTTGGTGATACCGAAGATGGCATGTGGTATGCCGAACTGATTGCGGATCAAACGCCAGTGTCGACATTTAGAAATAAATTGTTATTTGGTAAAGATTTTGCAATGAAAAAAGCTGGGTAATCCTCTTTGGCTTAGGGGGTGATCCTCCTAAGCCAAAAATAGAATGTGAAATGTAGGCAGAAATGAATTAGGTAAGGGGCAGTCATGAACAGTATTCAAAATTTAGAACACATTCGCTCCGATCATGTAGAAAAAATCATTACAAAAACAACTTGTCCCTATTGTGGTGTTGGTTGTGGTGTGGATGTTACTGTCCAGCATAAAACACAAGGTGCAACTGTACAGGTGGCTGGAGATACTGCACACCCAGCAAATTTTGGTCGACTGTGTATCAAAGGCAGTAATTTAGCTGATACTTTAGGTTTAGAAACACGTGTCTTGAACCCAATGTTCGGGCGTAAAAATCATCGGACAGCCACCACTTGGGATGCTGCCGTTGAGAAAATTGCAGACCAATTTCAAGCCTGTATCGATCAATATGGTCGTGACAGCGTTGCATTTTACGTGTCGGGTCAGCTACTGACTGAAGACTATTATGTGGTTAATAAATTCGTGAAAGGTTATCTTGGTACGGCGAATATCGATACCAACTCACGTCTATGTATGTCTTCTGCCGTAGCTGCACATAAACGTGCCTTTGGCGAGGATATTGTCCCTGCAAGTTATGAAGACTTTGAACATGCCGATATGGTGGTACTGGTCGGTTCAAATACGGCTTGGTGTCATCCTGTTTTATATCAACGCATTATGCAGGCAAAAACTAAAAATCCAGATTTATTCGTGGTGGTGGTTGACCCAAGATTCACCAGTACCTGTGAACAAGCTGATTTACATTTGCCAATTTTACCAGGGCAGGATGTCGCTTTATTTAATGGTTTATTGCAGCATTTATATCACAATGATTTTGTAGATCATCATTTTGTTGAATCTTATACAGAAGGTTTATCAGCACTTTTAGAGGCGAGTCACAGCGAACAAGATTTTAAAGCCTTAGTCAAACGTACGGGTATTTCTGCGGAAAAATTACAACTGTTTTTTGATAAGTTTGCCAATACTGAAAAAGTCGTCACCTTATTTTCTATGGGGGTCAATCAATCCTCTCAAGGGGTAAATAAAGCCAATAGCATTATCAATTGCCATTTATTGACTGGAAAAATTGGTAAATTAGGTGCTGCGCCTTTTTCGATGACAGGTCAACCCAATGCAATGGGTGGGCGTGAAGTTGGAGGTTTGGCGAATATGCTGGCAGCGCATATGGATATTGATAATCCATCGCATCAAACACTTGTACAAAATTTTTGGAACAGCCCTGTGATTGCCAATCAAGCAGGCTTGAAAGCGGTTGATTTGTTCCAAGCGGTAGAAAGTGGCAAGATCAAAGCCATTTGGATTATGGCGACCAATCCAGTGGTGAGCTTACCTGATGCTGATCAAGTCAAACGTGCTTTGGAAAAATGTGAGTTTGTGGTTGTTTCTGATATATGTGCAGATACAGATACCACTGCTTATGCCGATGTGCTGTTACCAGCTTTAGGTTGGGGTGAGAAAGATGGCACAGTGACCAACTCGGAACGCCGTATTTCTCGTCAACGTGCTTTCCTTCCAGCACCAAAACAAACCAAAGCAGATTGGTGGGCCGTGTGTGAGGTGGCGAAGAAGCTTGGTTTTGGTGGCTTTGATTTTAATAATGCCTGCGATATTTTTAATGAACATGCAGCGCTGTCCGCCTATGAAAATGCCAGCTTAGATCAGCGTGATCAGGTCGAAAATTTTCGTTATTTCAACTTAAAAGGCTTAATGAATTTAAGCGTAGATGAATATAACCACTTACAACCTATTCAATGGCCCGTTTGGGAAAAAGGCCAGAGTATTATGGTTGAGCAACTTTTTGATCAAGGGCGCTTTAGCCATAAAAATAGCAAGGCCAAATTGATTCCAACGGTTGCGATTGATCCTGTCAATGCGACTTCTGAAGATTATCCATTGATATTGAACACAGGTCGTATCCGTGACCAATGGCATACCATGACACGGACAGGTTTATCAGAGAATTTGACTACACACCGAGCTGAACCTTTTTGTGAAATTCATCCCAATGATGCCTTGAAATTTGGTATCCGTGATAAAGGTTTAGTTGAAGTACGTTCAGTGTGGGGCAGTTGTGTATTACGTGTGACGCTGGCTCATGGTGTACGCCGTGGACAAATCTTTGCACCGATTCATTGGACTGAACAAGTGGCTTCAGATGCCAGAATTGGTAAGGTGGTCAACCCAGTGGTAGATGCTATTTCAGGTGAACCTGAATTTAAACATACACCTGTGGCGATTCAGCCTTTCCATACCACTTGGCAAGGGGTATTGTATGTTCGAGAAGGATTTGAACATCACATCAAAAACTCACTACAAACCTGCGCTTGGTGGACCAAGATTAAGACGGCAAAAGCAATGCGTTATGAGATTGCAGACCGCCATAATTTTGATCAAACGCAACGAAATCTTAAAAACTTCTTACCTTTTGTCGATGAAACCTATGAATGGTTAAGTCTGGATGATGTTTCAGCGCAATTGAGTCATAGTGTAATTTTGAAGGATGGCATTCTTATTGCTAGTTTATATATCGCACCAGCAGAGTTGTTGCCTGATCGAGACTGGGTTGCTACGCTATTTAAACGTGAGCGATTGAGTGCATTACATCGTAAAGCTTTGCTGGCTGGTATGCCGATGTCAGCGGCGAACAACGATGGGCCTTTGGTGTGTAGTTGCTTTAAAGTAGGTAAAAATAAAATCATCGAAGCCATTAAAACCCAAAATATTACCCATGAAAAGCAAGTCACCGCATGTTTAAAAGCTGGTGGAAATTGTGGTTCATGTTTACCAGAGATTCGTGGCTTGATCAAAACCTGTCAGTTGGAGGCAGAAGTATGAATACAGAATTTCCCGCTACAGATCTGGTGATCTTGGCGGGAGGGCAAGCACGCCGTATGAACGGTATGAACAAACTTTTACAACAATTTGATGACCAAGTTCAACTCACAAAAATTTGTCAAAATTTTAAAGCTGAAGTACAAAATATTTGGGTCAATAGTCACCGTGATAGTTCGATTTATAAACATATTGAACCAGACATTCAGTGCTATGCAGATGATCAAAGTGGTTTCCTTGGACCTTTGATGGGAATGAAAAGCGCTTGGTCACAAGTACAATCAGACTATGTCCTATTCATTCCTTGTGATGTGACTTATATCCCAAATCAGGTTTTGGCAAAATTGCATCGTGCTTTGCAGAAAAGTACGCTCGCTCAAGTCGCTTATGTCATGATTAATGGTGATGCTTTATATCCATTTTGCTTATTAAAAAGAGCAAGTTTGCAGATTCTAGAACAACAAATAGCAGCAAATAAGTTAAGTTTACGTGCGTGTTTTAAACTTTTACATGCACAAAATGCCTCATTTCAGAAGCAAAGTTTATTTTGTCATAGCATAAATTCGCTAGATGAATTACAGCAATATCAGCAGATCAAAGCTTTTAAGCGGATGCTTATTTCGAATTAATGGTTGTATATCTTTTCTGTTCAATCACTTTAAAAGAAAACGACTTGCATTCGGATTTTTGAGGTAATTCTCCATTTCTTCAGCAGGTACCATTCCACCGCCAGTTGCCCAAACGATATGATTGGCATTTTCAAGCTGGTTATCTGTTAGTTGGTGTAAAGTAGCATACTCTTGATGCTGGCTGATCAATATAGGGCCTAACATGCCAGCTAAAGCTGAGGGTTCTAGCTTGAGGCTTTCAAATTGGTTAAGCATGCCAAGTAATAGATACATTGTTTGGTCTTCAATTGTATAAAATCCATCCAACAACCTTTCCATTGCGCGACCAACAAATCCTGATGCACGACCAACAGCGAGACCGTCAGCAGCGGTAATATTATCAATGCCAATGTCTTGAACAGAAATTCCATCATGTAGACCGGTAGCAACGCCTAGTAGCATACATGGTGAGTGTGTGGGTTCAGCGAAAATACAATGAACATGATCACCAAAAGCCATTTTCAACCCAAATGCGACGCCACCAGGACCACCACCAACACCACAAGGCAAATAAACGAACAAAGGGTGATCTTGATCCACAACGATATTTTTCTGTTCTAGCTGCATCTTTAAACGTTCGCCTGCAACTGCATAACCTAAAAATAAAGTTTGCGAATTTTCATCATCAATGAAAAAACAATTCGGATTTGCTAAGGCGGCTTTTCGACCTTCTTCTACAGCAACACCGTAATCTTGCTCATATTCAATCACAGTGACACCGTGTGATCGTAACTTATCCTTTTTCCATTGGCGTGCGTCTGCTGACATATGTACCGTAACATTAAAACCTAGTTTCGCACTCATTATTCCAATTGACAGTCCGAGGTTGCCTGTTGAGCCGACTGCAATACTGTACTGATTAAAAAATTCTTTAAACTCAATACTATTTAGTTTTGAGTAATCTTCATCAACGGTTAACAATCCTGCTTGAAGTGCAAGCTTTTCAGCATGGAAGAGTACTTCGTAAATACCGCCGCGTGCTTTAATTGAACCTGATATGGGTAGATGGCTATCTTTTTTAAGCCAAAGTTTACCGTAAACCTTTTGCCCGAAGTGGGCTTCAACAGTTTGTTGCATATCAGGAATGTCTATAAGCTCAGATTCGATGATACCTTTTGTGATGATTGTTTCAGGAAATACAGCCATCAAATAAGGAGCAAAACGTTTTAAACGGTCGCGAGCATCATCAATATCTGTTTGATCGAGTCCAACGTAGGGCAAGCCTTCGCTAAGTGAAGTGAATTGGGAGTTAAACCAAATCGTCTCTTTAAGTTCGATCAGATCTTTAACGATTGGATGTTGTGTAATCAGGAGCTTAATTTGATCTGAATTCATAAGTGTGCTCATCAGGTCTAAATAAAATAACAATGAGAATAATGCAGCCAAGCCTAAAGTTTTTTTAAATTTAAGACCAGTGTTCTTGACCTTTTTCTAAATAAGTTCTATTTTGGAACTCGATTAATTTTAATTCACATTAACATGTGCAAATAAGCTTGAGATTACCATCTCAACACAATCAAGTCGAAACCAGTGTTGAACATAATCAAAATTTTGTAGATGTTATGAGCTCAGCAAAGAAAATTTGTTTAATGGGCCAATTTTCATAACAATGATAAGGTGAAATACAAATGACAATAAGCTCTACAGCTTCTAGACAAGACGTCACGGCATGCATTCTATGTTCACGAAATTGTGGGCTCAGTGTTGAAATCGAAAATAACCAATTTAAGAAAATCAAAGGTGACGATAAACATCCATTTTCTCAAGGTTATATTTGTCAAAAGGCAGCACGATTACAGCATTATCAACAACATGCAGATCGTTTAACCTCTCCATTAAAACGTCAGGCGGATGGTTCATTTAAGGAAGTGAGTTGGGAGCAGGCGATTCAGGAGATCGCTGATCAACTGGTACAGATCCGTAATACCTATGGCGGAACTGCATTTGCTTCCGTTGGTGGTGGTGGACAGGGCAATCACTTAGGCGCAGCCTATGGTCGCCAGCTGTTGTACGCCATGAAAAGTTTTTATGCCTATAACTCTTTGGCACAGGAAAAGACGGGAGATTTTTGGGTTAATGGTCGTTTGTTTGGAAGCCAAGCTTGTCATACCACAGAAGATGTTGAACATGCTGATTATGTTTTGTTTATTGGAACTAACCCATTTCAAGCGCATGGTATCCCCAATGCCAGAGATACCTTAAAACACATAAAAAAAGATCCTAATCGGACTATGGTGGTTTTTGATCCACGTGTTACAGAAACTGCCAAACAAGCAGATATTCATGTTCAATTAAAACCCGGAACAGATGCATACCTGATGTCAGCGATGATCGCAATCATGCTGCGTGAAAACTTGTATGACCAACAGTTTATTCAACAACATACCCATGGATTTGAACAAGTTAAGCAGGCCTTCCTTAACATTCCTGTGGAAGAATACATTCAAAAAGCAGATGTTCCAATTGAGCTGATTTATCAAATTGTTCGCGATTTCGCCAAAGCAAAAAGTGCTTGTGTGCGAATTGATTTAGGTATCCAACATACGTTAAATACAACGCTAAATGGCTATTTAGAGAAGCTTTTATACTTATTGGTAGGACATTTTGGTCAACAAGGTACTAATAATTTGCATACCATGTTTATTCCAATTCTGACCAATACTGATGAGCGAAACCCTAAATATCGACGTACAGTTCATCATAAAATGTTTCCGATTTCGGGTTTTTTTCCACCTAATATTTTACCTGACGAAATCTTAAAAGGTGGTGAAAAACGCGTTCGTGCTGTATTTGTCGATAGTTGTAATCCTTTACTTACATATGCTGATACTTCAGCCTATGAACAGGCTTTTCAATCGCTTGATCTCTTAGTCGTCGTAGATGTGGCGATGACAGAAACAGCGCGGTTGGCACATTATGTATTGCCTGCACATACTCAGTTTGAGAAATGGGAATTTACTGGCTTTAATTTAGAATTTCCTAAAAATGGATTCCATTTACGTCATCCACTTTTCCAAGCAAAAGGGAATACATTACCCGAAGCAGAAATTTACACGCGCTTGCTCGAAGCAATGCAGGTGATGCCTAAGACATTTCCTATTTTGAGTAAAATTTCGGAAAAAGCTTCTGCAAATACAGCTTATTTGGCCTATTTTGCTGCACTTGGCGCGAGCTTTGCGAGAAATAGGAAGTTGATTCCATTTGCTGCCTCTATTGTGTATCGCACATTGGGCAAGACTTTGCCAAATGATGCTGCTTCAACTGCGTTGTTGTTGCCCTTAAGCATGCAGTATGCGGCTCAACATTATAAAGCTGTGAAGCGAGCTGGTTATGAAGGTAATCGTCTTAACCTAGGGGTTAAATTATTCCAAACCATATTAGAACAACGTTCAGGTGTGGTCTTATCACAACATGAGTACACGGATGTATGGAATTTGATTGCTTATAAAGATAAGAAAATTCGCTTAGCCATTCCTGAAATGTTTGTTGAGTTGGCACAATTAAATCAGCAGTCATTGGCATTCACAGGAGATTATCCATTTATTCTATTGGCTGGTGAGCGTCGCAGCTATAACGCCAATCAAATCTATCGTGATCCAGCATGGCGTAAAGTTGATGCGGAAGGACGTTTGAGAATGAATCCTGAAGATGCATCAAGGTTAGAAGTGGAAAATGGCCATTACCTTCAATGTATTTCTGAGCATGGGCAGATTCAAGTCACCGTCGAGCTTGATGAGGGGATGCGTAAAGGTGTAGTGTCATTACCACATGGTTATGGTTTACGTTATCGCGGAGGTGAACCGATTGGGCCACAATTGAATCTGCTAACTTCAACGCAGCATTGTGATCCTTTGTCCAAGACACCATATCATAAGTATGTACCTGTGCGGTTGGAACGAGTATTGGCTTTATAAAGTAATCAGACTGCCGCACTAAATTCAATCATTTTTATAGACAAGTGATAGAAAATGGTGCGGAGTGATTTTGATGAAAATGAACCACAACATGATTAATGGTTGTTTATAGCAAGTAAAGCCACTTGTTTGCATAAATAAGCAACACAATAAGCAATAATGGTTATAGATTGGAATAGTTATTGCTGTAATAAAATCGACTCACTAGGGTTAGTCCAATAAGGATGCACAGAGTTTGTGCTAAAAGTAGTGAGAAGATTCACAATATGAGTGCATATAATGAAGCATGAGATAGCCAACATGACTGTACCGATCTTAAAGGATCAATATGGTCGTATGAAACGAAAGTTGCGGATTTCCGTGACGGATCGTTGCAACTTCAAATGTATTTATTGTATGCCTGAACATCCTGAATGGATGAAAAAGCAAGATTTACTGAGTTTTGAAGCCTTATTGATATTCTGCCAATATATGGTTAAACAAGGCATTGAAAATATTCGTATTACAGGTGGTGAACCTTTAATGCGTCAAGGTGTGGTTCACTTTATCCGTGATTTGCAAGCTTTAAGAGCACTGGGTTTGAAGCGAATTTCAATGACGACCAATGCTCACTACTTAGTTAAATATGCTGAGCAGCTTAAGCAGGCAGGTTTAGATGACCTAAATATTAGCCTTGATAGTTTAGATGCCGAACAATTTAAAAGCCTCACGAAGAAAGAGCTGATTCCAGTTTTAAATGGTATCGATGCCGCAAAAAAATCAGGGCTGCCATTTAAAATCAATTGTGTATTGATGAAAGGTCAGAATGATGACCAAATCTTACCGATGGTGAAATGGGCTAAACATCACAATATTCAATTACGATTTATTGAATTTATGCCTTTGGATGGTGATCAGCATTGGACCGATCAGGCGGTTGTCAGTGAGGCGGAAATTTTAGAACAACTCAAACCGCATTATGATATTCAGCTCATCCAACAGCAGCATGAACCTGCTCGTCAGTATCAACTCGATGGACAGTATCGTATCGGCATAATTTCAACGATTACCCATTCATTTTGTGGTGAATGTGATCGAATTCGACTGACTGCACAAGGTGAGCTCTACAATTGCCTGTTCGCTCAGCAAGGGCTAAATATTAAACCGTATTTGTTGAATATACTTCGAGAACAGAAAATAAAACAAATATCTGATTTTAATGAGCTTGATATGCAGGTAAAACCTTATATTTGGCGAAAAGCGCAAGGCTATCACGCAATTCAACACCAACAAGCGCGTAAAATAAGTATGCATATGTTGGGTGGTTAGTTTAGGAAAAAATGGTCTGGAGAAGAAATGCAAACCATTGAGATTAAAATAGAAGCCTTTGGTGCTATAGAACGATTGTTGCCAAAATTACTTGCATTTGAGTTTGCTGCTGGCCAGTTGGTTCAAGATGTGCTGTCCCATCTAGTGACGCAGTATCCTGAGTCTGCAACTGCGATGGAAAAGTGTGCTTGTGCAATTGGGGAGGACATCATAACTCGACAAACAGCACTGGCTTCATCGTGTACATTGGTGTTGTTATCGCCAGTAGCCGGAGGATAAAAATGCGTGAATTTGCTAGGGTTCAGGATCAAGCTTTAGGTTTAGATTGTTTTGATCCAATTCAAAGCTTTCCTGAATGTGGGGGCATTGATATTTTTATTGGTACAGTGCGTAACCATCACGAAGGAAAAGCGGTCAAAGCCTTAAAATACACAGCTTATACCCCAGTTGCTGAAAAAATGATTCGTCAAATCGAACAAGAAATACAAGACAAATATCAAGTGTCTTATGTTCGTGTCATGCATCGTATTGGCTATTTGGATGTCAGCGAAACCGCGATTATTGCGATTGCTTATGCTGCTCATCGCCGTGAAGCTTTTCAGGCTTGCGAAGAAGCAGTGGAACGGGTCAAGCATGAAGTGCCGATTTGGAAAGAGGAATTCTTTATGGATGGTACCAGCCAATATGTTGAGGGCTGCTGTATTCGCAAAGATGCGGTTGAAGTTGAGACTCACCCTCATGTTCATACCCATGAACATTGTTCGCATGATTAAGGATTAGAAGTCGGCAAGAATCCGTCTAGTATAGAATTTAACAGGTAAAATGAATGAAAAATGTTGGGATGAAGCCCGAAAGTTATCGTGTTGCAGAAGCACAAGCAATTTTATACGCACCACCACATTGTATTCAGTTACTGCGAGATGGAAATACCGAAAAAGGTGATGCTTTAAAAACAGCTCGCATTGCAGGTATTTTGGCGGCGAAACGCACAGATGAGCTGATTCCACTGTGTCATCCTTTACCGATCTATCGTGCTGATGTTGATTATGATTTAAAAGAGGATCACGTGGTGATTCTGACAACAGTTGAAACCATTGGACCAACTGGTGTGGAAATGGAGGCCTTAACCGCTGCGAGTTTAGCTGGGTTGACCATTTACGATATGTTAAAACCACATTGTGAGCCTGACGAACTTTGTTTAGATCAGTGTAAATTGCTGAAGAAAAAAGGTGGTAAGTCTCACTTTAAACGTACTTTGCGTCAGCCAGTTTCTGCTGCTGTGATTGTTCTTTCTGACACGGTTGCTGCAGGGCGTAAACCTGATACTGCGGGTAAATCCGTGGTTGATACTTTGACTGAAGCTGGATTTGATCCGATTCATTATCAAATCTTAGCTGATGAACCAGATCAGTTGAAAGATTTGGTTTTAGAACTGACTAAGTCATATGCATGCATTATGACGGTAGGTGGGACAGGTATTAGTAAGCGCGATATTACCGTCGATACGCTTGAACCACTCATGGAACGTAAATTAGATGGTTTAATGGAAGCTTCTCGCGCATTTGGTCAAAGACGTACCCCTTATGCTGCGATGTCTCGTGGTGTTGCTGGTTTTATTGATCGTTCATTGGTGGTGACTTTACCGGGTAGTCGCGGTGGTGCAAGTGAGTCGATGGCCGCAATTTTACCAGCCTTAGTTCATATTTTTGATGTATGTCGTGACTTACCTCATCCAGGAGGATATGAATAATGTCTGGATGTGGTGCTGAAAAAGGTTTAATCAGTATTGATGAAGCATTACAACTGATTCAAACACGACCTCAAGTACTTGCGACAGAGACATTGCCTTTAGGGCAGTGTCTTAATCGATATTTGGCTGAAGCGGTATATTCAAATGTAAATTTACCAAACTTTTCTCAAAGTGCAGTCGATGGCTATGCATTGAATACCACGCTTGAGCATCTTCAAGATGCTCGCTTTGACCTGAAAGGCGAAATCAAAGCAGGAAGTGTATCGGATCGTCCTTTGGAACAAGGGCAAGCAATTCGGATCTTTACGGGCGGGAAAATTCCGGAAGGTACAACACATGTTGCACGACAGGAAATCGTCATTGTTGAGTCTGATGCTAACATCCGCTTAGCTGAACATATCAAACCAGAAGCAGATATTCGATTTACTGGTGAAGAAATCCAAGTTGGCCAACAATTGGCTGATGTTGACCAGAAAATTAATATTGGTGCACTTGCTGCGCTGAGTATGGCTGGCGTACAAACCATCGATGTGTTTAGTGTGCCCAAAGTTGCCGTTGTGGTTACAGGTGATGAAGTTGCGGAAACACCAGCGGATTTACAAGCAGGTAAAGTTTTCGATGCTAATGGTCCATTGTTGAAAGCATGGTTCAATGATTATGGGCTAGATGTAGAGATTTTGCATATTGCTGATGAAGCAGAACAAGTCAGACACTGCTTTGAACAGTTGAAACAACAGTATGATGTGGTTATTACCACTGGCGGTGTTTCAGTTGGAGATTATGACTTTGTACGTCCTTGTGCATTTGAAACGGGTTTTGAGCAAGTTTTTTGGAAAGTAAAACAAAAACCGGGTAAACCGCTGTTTTTTGCAGAATATAAGCCACTAAATAGTGAGGGTCATCCTTGTTATTTACTCGGATTACCGGGAAATCCAGCCGCCGTATATGTGGCAATGCAGATTTATGGCAAAACTTTATTAGATGCTCTACAAAGTCAAGATCAGCCATTAGAGTGGTTTAGCGCCATCCTGACGCATGAACTCAAATCAGATGCGCGTGAACGTTTTTTGAGAATGCATGCTTACTTCGAATACGGGCAACTTAAACTACAAAGTTTGGCTAAACAGCAATCTCATATGCTGAGTAATCTCATGCAGGCAAACTGTTTGGTCCGTATTCCTGCCAATATTAAAATAGAAGCAGGACAACTGGTTTCTGGGCTATTTATTCACAATTAAGATTTGATTGTATTGTGTAAACTAATTGTTTTTTTTCACTTTTAGCTCAGTACCAATATTGCATCTGATCGCTGAGATAGTTACTGTATATTTTATATTGCTTAGTTTCTAAGCTTACGGTTCAAGACAAGGTTTAATGTCTTTTAAAACTTTAAAATAATGATTTGGTGATAATAATGAAATGGGACGAGATAGGCGATCAGCCATGTTCAGTGGCGAGAACACTTTCAGTACTTGGTGATCGTTGGACGATGCTGATCTTGCGAAATGCGTTTATGGGAGTACGTCGGTTTGACGATTTTCAACGCAGCTTAGGTTTAACCAGACACGTACTTTCTGAGCGATTAAAGCGGTTAGTTGAACATGGTATCTTAGCCAAAGTCCCCTATGTTGAACGTCAAGAACGTTTTGAATATCAACTTACTGAAAAAGGCTTAGACCTTTATCCGATTATGTTGTCGATGATACAATGGGCAGATAAATGGATGGATATGGGGCTTGGAAAGCCGATTGAGTTTACACACAAGCGCTGTGGAAAGAAAATGATACCTCAAATGGTCTGCTCAGAATGTGACGAGCCTATTCAAGTCAAAGATGTACGGGCGACAGCTGGGCCAGGTTATTTTGCATTTATGGATCAAAAGCAAAAAAGCGCATGATTCATTATTTTTGTTGTTCTATTTCAAGTTGAATCGCTTGGGATAGAACTTCAAAAACTTTAGGATTTAAAGATTGTGCCACATTAAAACGAATGAAATTTTGATAATTTTGGCTTTGGCTGAATGCATTTCCAGGCGCCAAAATCACACCATGTTCAAGGCAGGTTTTGGCAATACGAGTACTATCTAAATGATCTGCTAATTTGCACCATAGAAATATTCCTGCCTGTGGTTTAACCCACGTTGTGATGCCTATTTTTGCTAATTGATTAATGGTCGAATCCATTGCTTTTGATAAACGGATTTTTAGTTCCTCTAAATACTTTCGATAATTTCCATCCGTTAATGCAGCATATAAGATTTCAGCTGATAACTGATTGCCACCAAAACAAGTTGCGATTTTTATATCGGTTAAATCTTCAATCCATTCAGATTTAGTGGCGAGATATCCTGTTCGAACAGAGCCCGACAATGTTTTAGAAAAACTCCCAATATGAATCACACGTGATAATCCATCCAGTGCCGCAAGTCGTGGCGCTGTGTGAAGTTCTAGATCCGAAAAAATATCATCCTCGACTACAATCAAATTGGATTGCTCAACAAGCTTTAAAATTTGATAAGCCGTTGAAGCGGTTAATACAGCGCCAGTTGGGTTGTGAATTGCCGAATTGGTAATGTATAACCGAGGGTTATGGTTTTTGATTGCTTGAGCGAACGAGGCTAGATCAGGGCCCGTTTGTGTATAAGGTACGCCAACAATTTGGATTTGATGAACTTTTAGTAAAGCATGAAAATTAAAATAACAGGGATCATCGACCAGAACCACATCATTCGGTTTTAAAAAATAACGGCAAATTAAATCAATTGCTTGCGTGCCAGAGTCAGTGAGTAAAATTTGATTTGGAGTTGCTTCGATTCCTTTACTTAAAATTTTACGTGACAGTAGCTCACGTAATGCGGGCAGACCAAGCGGGGTTGAGTAATCGGTCAAAATTTTTGCATTGGCTTTTGAAATTTTTCGAACCGCTTTACGAATATTTTCATGAGGCATCCAATCATCGGGTAACCAGCCGCATCCAGGTTTCAAAACATCTTGTGTTGCTTCTAATGCTTGTCTTGAAATCCATAATGGGTCAATGTTTCGATCTATTTTAGGGTGAATTTCCGAAATAGATAATGGCGAGAGAGGACCTGCAACAAAATACCCTGAACCTGTTTTAGCTTCAATTAAACCTTGCGCAGAAAGACGTTCATAAGCTTCGACAATTGTGGAGATCGATAAATTAAGTCGAGCTGCTAATGATCGTACTGACGGTAGTCTGGAACCAGGCATCAATGAACGATTTTTAATCTGCTCATGGACATGTTGTATAACGAAATCAATTTTTGTTGTTTTCATCCATTCGCTCTCTAACTGTATTGGTGTTTTATGCAGTACGGTTATTTAAAATTGTACTGTATTGTGTATGGTGCAGAAACCATAACACAGTTTAAATTCTCCATATAGATGTGGAGATAAGAAATGAGATTTTTAAGCAATGGTTGGGTGAATGGGCTTATAGGTGTGGTGATTTTTGCAGGCTCTTTACCTGCAACGCGTGTTGCTGTCATGGATTTTAGTCCAACATTTTTAACTGCTGCAAGGGCTGCAATTGCAGGTGTTTTAGGTTTAATTTTAATTCTCTTATCCCGTCAAAAACTACCCAATAGAAAAGACTGGATGCCTTTATTTTATGTGGCCATTGGTGTTGTGATTGGCTTTCCACTGTTTACTGCTTTAGCGTTGCAATATGTTAGTGCTGCCCATAGCATCGTTTTTGTAGGGTTATTGCCTTTAGCTACAGCTGTTTTTGGCGTGTTGCGAGGAGGAGAGCGACCTAATTTCGTATTTTGGTTATTTGCGATCTTAGGAGCTGCGCTTGTATTCGCTTATATGTTGATTCAAACACAAAGTTGGCTATTCAATTATGGTGACATTTTTATGCTGCTAGCCATCATACTTTGCGGATTTGGGTATGCTGAAGGTGGAAAGCTATCTAAGCATTTAGGTGGTTGGCAAGTGATTTGCTGGGCACTTATTTTGATGTTGCCAGTCATGCTCGTCATTTCATATTTTTATATGCCTATCAGTTTTGAACAAATTTCATGGTCTGCAGCGTTAGGCTTAGCTTATGTATCTATTTTCAGTATGCTTATCGGTTTCTTCTTTTGGTATAAAGGGCTGGCACTTGGTGGTATTGCAGCGGTCGGGCAGTTACAGCTATTACAACCGATATTTGGGTTGGCGATTGCAGCAGTCATTCTACATGAGCAGGTGAGTATGACCATGCTTGTAGTGACCATAGCTGTAATCGCTTGTGTGACTTGTGCCAAGAAATTTGCTTGATTCAAAAGGATTACAAACAATTCGCAGGTTTAGGTACGCCCGCTAAACGACTCAGATGTCGAGCGACTAAACCTGTATTAAATCGCTGTTGTAGTTCTGCATTATTAATTTCAGGGCTGACCGTTTTCATTAGAAATTTAATCAATGGACGTGTTGCTGGTGAGTGCCCGAATTGTTGGTAAAATTGACGTACCGCATGAAGTACTTCAAAATGCCATGCTGTTAGTTCTAAATCCAGAGATTTAGCTAACTCATGAGCGACTTCTTGATTCCAAATCGTATAATCAAGCAAATGACCATCTTGATCTAACTCTAATTGCATAAAATAGCCTAAGTAAAATTGGAAATGGATTATTTCAAAGTGACGCAGCGATCAAAATGTAAAACTAAATCAGCGAATTGAGTATATTCTATGATTTTTACATGCGCTTTAATTTCAGCATTTAATAAACTTTGCTCGCTGCTTAAACAATAAAGATGAGAAAAACGATCTAAAATTGTTTGGGGGATATTCAACGCTGCATCACCCATAATCACAATCGAGTCATCAGTTTGAGCCATTTGACATAAATCTGCCCACAACTTATCAAGTTGTGAATAGGGTGACTGGATCAAAAATAAAGTTGTATTTTCCATCGAAAGATTCCTTACCAATACAATACATGGTCAAATGATTGAATGAATTGTGGATTAAGTTCAATAAATTCGATGTCTTGTTCGGTATTTTGAATCAGACTGAGTTGTTGATTTTTTGTTTCGATCAAAATAGGCGTTAAATCATAAAACTCAAAACTTTCGACCATATTTGATGCGACTTTAAACGCATGCTTGAGTTGATCGAATGTTAACTGATTGTTCAATAAACTTAGTGCCGCGTCCTTTAATAAAACTTTGACAGAAATACCAAAGGTTGCTAAAACCATAGTTGCAGACAAGCTTTCGTTGACCTGCAAACTGGTTAAATTGGGCTGCGTTAGGATGACGAGTACAGATTTCACACAATATACCTTTTAAAAGCAACACTCTATTAAAGAACTTAAATTAAAATTGAATTAGACGAGAACAACCTTGCACTGCATCAGCAAGCTCACCTAGTCCAACTAGCTCAAAACCCTGCGCTAGATTGTAATGTTGAAGTGAATGGCGTTGTGCATTACTCGCATCAGTAATTCCCCGAGCAAGGGCAGCACTGACACAGACAGGGAGTCGAATGCCGAGCTTTTGCCATTCTTGTTTCAGATTGCGTTGATCATCAGGAAACCACTGTAAATCGTTCGCAACCTGAACACCGTCTTGGTAAAAGAAGACACGAATTTCTTCATGCTTATTTCGTAATGCTTGCGCTAAACCGAATGCGTGCCAAGCCATTACTGAAGTAGGCGCAGAAGTAATTAGCAGTAGTGTACTCATTGAATATTCACTATGGTCATATAGGCGAAATGAAGGTGGGCATAATTAAAAAGAAGGTAATTATACAATGATTTTGGTCACAGGTGGTTTAGGCTTTATCGGTTCACACATTGCTCTGAGTTTATTGGCTCAGGGGAAAGAAATAGTTATTGTTGATAATTTAGCTAATTCTACCTTACAGACCTTAGAGCGATTGGAATATATCTCAGGAATGTATATTCCATTTGTAAAGTTGGATGTTCGTAATACACCAGCGCTAAATAAAGTATTTGAGCAGTATTCAATCGATACGGTTATTCACACTGCAAGTTTTAAATCTCTCGAAGAATCTGCGTTGAAACCGCTTGAGTATTATAACGATAACGTTAGTTGTATCATGAGTTTATTGCGTGCTATGCAGCGGATGGGTGTTAGGCAGTTGTTGAATTTGTCTAGTTTAGCTGTTTACGGGAAGTCTGATCCTAAGCTATCTGAAGAAACAGAATTTAATTATCGTTCTGCCAATCCTTATATTCGAACCCAACAAATCGTTGAAGATATCATTGCTGATACTTATAAAGTTGATCACGAATGGAAAATCGTGAATTTTCGTTTATCCAATATTGTGGGTGCATTTGAGCATGGCGTATTGGGTGAGTATGTTACTCAACTCCCAAAAAATATTGTGCCGCTTGCTTTGCAAGTTGCAGCGATGCAAAGAGATTGTATTGAGTTGCAAAATCAAGCAGAAACAGAAGACCGAACGGTAGAACGTAGTTTCTTACATGTATTAGATGCTTGTGATGCGGTATTGATGACAATGAATTGGTTAGAAACCCAAAGCAATTGTTTAGAGTCTTTCAATATTGCACATTCGCAGCTGACATCTATTCAAAGCTTATTAAATGAAATCGCTAAAGTGACCCAGGCTGAGATTCGTGTTCAGCCAGCAGTTTATCAAAATCAAGAGCTGGCTCAATTAGGTGCAAATATTGATAAAGTGAAAAACATATTGAATTGGGAACCGAAACGTTCTTTAACTCAAATGCTTGAAGATGAGTGGAGATTTTATCTGAATACCTTGAAGGGTGGCTAGTTTAATGATTCTTATTTACATCAATGGACTGTTTGATGATAATGAGATGGGTTGTCGTTTATATAGATAATCTACGACTTAGCTAGCCAAAGCATCAATTTGCTTCAGCCCGTGAGAATTTTAATCAAATAGATCAGAGGTTGATGCTATGCAAATGCGAATTGAACACGACACCATGGGCGAAATTGAGGTTCCTAATGAGGCCTTGTGGGGTGCGCAAACGCAAAGAAGTTTACAGAACTTTAAAATCGGTCAAGAGCGTTTACCACGCGCAATGATACGTGCAATGGGCTTGGTCAAAAAGGCAGCCGCAATCACCAATGCCGAGCTGAAACAACTTCCTCAAGATCTGAGCGAATATATTGTCGGTGCTGCTGAAGAAGTCATTGCTGGACAATGGGATGCACAGTTTCCTTTGGTGGTTTGGCAAACAGGCTCAGGTACTCAAAGCAATATGAATTGTAATGAAGTCATTGCCAATATAGCCAATCAGAAATTGGGACAAGCACTCGGTGCGCAAAAACCGGTACATCCGAATGACCATGTCAATCGTGCTCAATCCACCAATGATTCTTTCCCCACTGCGATTCATGTTGCGGCAAGTCTTCAAATCAATGAGCTGCTCATTCCAGCGGTTGAAAAACTCAAAGTTACTTTACAGCGTAAATCAGATGAGTTTAATGATATCGTCAAAATAGGTCGTACACATTTACAAGATGCGACCCCCCTGACTTTAGGACAAGAGTTTAGTGGTTATGTTTCACAATTAGAGCATGGTGTTAAGCGTCTACATCAAGCACTCGCAGGTTTATATGAATTACCTTTGGGTGGTACGGCTGTCGGTACAGGTTTAAATGCCCATCCTGATTATGCAGTCAAAGCGGCAGAGCAGTTATCTATGCTTACTGGACTTCCATTTATCACTGCGCCGAATAAATTTGAAGCTTTAGCTGGACGTGATGCAGCCGTATTTGCTTCGGGTGCATTAAAAACATTGGCCGTGAGTTTAAATAAAATCGCAAATGATATTCGTTGGTTGGCGAGTGGTCCTCGTTGTGGCTTTGGTGAGATTCGTATTCCAGAGAATGAACCTGGCTCAAGCATTATGCCGGGTAAAGTCAATCCGACTCAAAGCGAAGCCATGACCATGGTGGTTGCTCAGGTCTTGGGCAACGATACGACTATCAATGTGGCAGGTGCATCGGGTAATTTTGAATTAAATGTATTTATGCCTGTGATTGCCTATAACTTATTACAGTCGATTCAGTTGCTTGGTGATGCATGTAATAGTTTTAACGATCATTGTGCAGTGGGTATAGAGCCAAATCTTGAGAAAATTGATTATTTTTTGCATAATTCTTTAATGTTAGTCACCGCATTGAATCCTGTGATTGGTTATGAAAACTCAGCCAAAGTTGCCAAAACAGCCTATAAAGAAGATAAAACCTTAAAACAGGTGGCAGTTGAATTAGGTTTGGTCACCGCTGAGCAATTTGATGAGGTTGTGAAACCTGAAAATATGGTATCGCCGAACAGTAAGTCGTGATTTTATCTTAATGGTACGTCCTCTCATTTATGGGAGGACTTTTTTATGAGTGGTTTTTACAAAGTGAACTGCGTACAATATTGGTTTGATTGACTAGACCATTGTTTTACTATGCTTAATATTTATTTAACAGATACTCAAACTCATATTCAATATTCTGGTCTGTCTCATGAAAACCCTGTTAAATTTCTGTTGAATTTAAAGAAAATATTTCCAAGCACTGTTGATTTATTATTGCCAGTATTGCCTGATGATAACGACTTAGAAAATTTAACATGGGAAGCCAATTCAAAAGATTTTGAAATTTTTAAGAAGTTATTGGAAGGTTGGGGTGTCATTGAATTGCGTTTAAGTGCAATTACCACATATAAAGATAAAGATTTTGCAAATGAGCTGGTAAAAAAAGCCCAAACTCAACGTAAACGGATTGCAAAAAAACAAACTCAACTGTCATTACTTGCGTTGGACTATGTGTTGATGCATGAAATTCATGCGTTGATCGATGCAGAACTGGTAACGATTGGAGAAAAGTTCTATTTACCTACATTGCGCGAGCAATGGAAAGGCCAATTTGCAGAGCAAATTTTGCAAGGTAAATTTTAATGATAGAAAGCAGACTTAGGGTCTGCTTTTTTATTGATCTATAACGATTAATGACATAAGATTTTCATCTACAAACAATTACAATATTTTAGTGTCTGAATTTTTAAGCGGCATATATATTGCTTGTAGGGATATAAATATTATTGCGGGAGAGAAGTTCTTCAATGAACTCGCCGAAGGAGCAACGACCCCGGAAACTCTCAGGCAGAAGGACTGTAATAATAGACATACAATCTGGAGAGCAGTGCTCAATTTGTAGAAACATATACTTAAATTTATTTCTTCTACGAGAAACACTCACCGAAGGGGAAGGCTCAATGATTAATTGGTAATCATCTGCCAAAACTCTCAGGTACCATGACAGATGGGGCTACGCATTAAGAAATGTTATGCATTTCTGGGAGTTTGCTATGCCACATGTTGTTGTAATTGGTGCGGGGATTACGGGTGTAACGTCTGCTTATGAGTTAATTAAGTTGGGTTATGAGGTGACGGTGATAGATCGTCACTTATTTCCAGCAATGGAAACCTCGTTTGCCAATGGTGGACAATTGTCCGCCTGTAATGCTGAAGTATGGAATCAAAAAGCAACTGTGCTCAAAGGTATGAAATGGATGGGCAAAAAAGATGCACCATTATTGCTCAACCCATCTTTTAGTGCGCACAAATATCGCTGGTTAATCGAGTTTTTGACCCATATTAAAAATTATAAAGCCAATACGATTGAGACTGTGCGTTTAGCGTTGTTGGCGAGACAGCGTTTATTTGAAATTGCAGAGAAAGAGAACATTTCTTTTGATTTGGAAAAACGTGGTATTTTGCATATGTACCATACCAAAGAAGACTTTGAAATCGCAAAAAAAGTGAATGATGTGCTAGTCGAAGGGAAACTGGAACGTAATGCGATCACACCTGAAGAAATGAAGGCAATTGAACCCAATTTAACAGGTACATATTTTGGTGGATATTACACTTCTGGAGATGCAACAGGAGATATTCATAAATACTCTGTGGGTTTAGCAAGAAAAACACAAGAGTATGGTGCGAAATATCGCTTTGGTCTAGATGTAGTTGATGTTCAATGTTTGCAAGATAAAGTGATCGTCCAGTGTAAAAACAGTTCGGAAAATACACATCCAGACTCAGAGCAGATCACTGAAATCGAAGCAGATTTGATTGTGGTTTGTGGTGGTGTAGGTAGCTATCAATTGGCCGATATGCTTGGAGATACGATTAATGTTTATCCTGTAAAAGGTTATTCAATTACAGTGCAGCTTCAAGACGAGCGTAGTGTAAACAATGCACCTTGGGTCAGTTTATTGGATGAAAGTGCAAAAATTGTGACTTCGCGATTGGGCGCTGATCGTTTTCGTGTTGCTGGAACAGCAGAGTTCAATGGTTATAATCGTGATATCCGTGCTGATCGTATCCAACCGTTAATTAATTGGGTCAATCAAAATTTTGATATTTCAACTGAGCATGTGGTGCCTTGGGCAGGTTTACGTCCGATGATGCCAAATATGTTGCCAGCAGTGAGACAGGGTAAGCAATCACGCGTGTTTTACAATACGGGACATGGTCATTTAGGTTGGACATTATCTGCCGCTACAGCGGTCGTAATTAGCCAAGAAATTGCTCAGAAGTTTCCAAACTAAGTATCTAGAAAGCCGATGGAGACATCGGCTTTCCATTTGGTAAGTTGATATATCAATCATACAAACGATAAATGCCTGCAAAGCGTTCGCAACCTTTTTGTTCGGTTTTTATCACCAATAAAGCTTTCTGAAAATCAAATTGATATTGGCACATTTTTTCGTTGTCGGTAATCTGATTTTTCTCATTAGGCGCACTATAAGCAAGCAACGATACTGTTTGTGTTTCCAAACGATTGTTAGGACTTCGATAAGCGATCCCTTCAATTTTAAGTCTATCTTTGTCGAGCTGGTGAATCTGTAAATGAACAGGTTGCGCTGCAAGTTTGCCATGTTCATATTTTAAATAGTGCTGAGTGAGCGTTTGATTCATTGAAGTATAAAAATTCAAATCATCAAAACGCGTATCGAACTGCTGTTGAAAACATGCTTTCGATTTACATTTTCGTATTTGGCCTAACCATAACTTTTGAGTATCGTGTAAAAGTTGCAGAGGGGCATCAGTGACCAGATAAGCAGTTAAAAATTTATCGTTGAGTTTTAGTCGGTGCTCATTATATTGCTTTGAACATATGATTTTGAGATCAGAATTGCGACTAGAGCAGTCGATAGATTGTGCAAATGTATATGTTGAGCAGAAACAACCCAATGCGATGATATAACCTGCTTTCTTTAATTGATTTCTTACCATGTTCAACAGCATAATCACTTATACTTTCAGTCTAATTTGCTCAACGTACTATAGCGAAATAGAAAGCCTGAATACAAGATTTGTTCGGTATATTGTAAAAGGAAAATGTTATGGTTGCTCAGATTCGTATTGGACAAGGGATAGATGTACATGCTTTTGAGGAAGGTGATTTTGTAACCTTGGCAGGTGTTCAAATCCCTCATACACACGGTTTAAAAGCGCATTCAGATGGTGATGTGGTCTTACATGCTCTAAGCGATGCCTTGTTGGGGGCTTTGGCTTTAGGCGATATTGGACAGCATTTCCCTGACACTGATCCTGAATATAAAGGTGCCGATAGCCGTGTACTGCTTAAGCATGTTTATCAGCTGATTTTAGATCGTGGTTATCATTTAAATAATGCCGATATCACAGTCGCTTGTGAGCGACCAAAACTTGCTCAATATAATCTAGAAATGCGTCAAAGTATTGCAGATGTGCTTGATGTAGAGATCACTCAAGTCAGTATTAAAGCGACAACTACAGAAAAACTTGGTTTTACTGGTCGTCAAGAGGGAATCTTGGCGACTGCGACTGTATTGATTTCACATCAAGCAAAATGATCTGTATCAATTAATGCTTGCTGTAGTTCTTGGGTTGCTTTACGACCTTGAAGTTGTAAAGCAATACTATGGATTAAGCCTGTCCAAGTCTCGTTCGGTTCCCAAATCTGGTGTAACAGCTCTTGGGCAGCGGGAAGGTCAATATTCATATAGAATTGGCGATATAAATACATCAGGCTGCTCACACGCATATTTTTAGCACAGTGCAACCAAACGACCTCATTCTGTACCAGATGATCAATGAGATCTAAAACAAAAAGGCATTGTTCTGAACAAGGCATATCCCAATCAATAGGAATATGAATGTAATTTAAACCAAGGTCCAAGCAAATTTGATCTTGCTTAGTTAAGTGGTTCTCTGATTTGCTAGTTGCGAGATTAATGACTGTACTACAACCATACTCTTTGATCTGCTGTAATTGTTCTGCAGTTGGTTGAGCAGAGCTAAATAAATGCTCATGCACCACGGAGAAACTTGGTATTTCAGATAAAGCTTGCTCAAGTGTTGTCATAAGATCCGCTGTGTCGTCATTGAAGTTTTCTTATAAAGAGAAACTTAATCTAAAGGGCATGGATTACTATAAGTGTTTTTATTTAAGTGTTCAATTTATAAGGCTCAAATAAAAATATAAGACGCAAAAAAACAGCATCAAATGATGCTGTTTTTATTTTTACTATTTAGTCTTTTTTGAGATTCTCGTTTAGTAAGAACTCCATCAATGCTTTTTGAGCATGTAGACGGTTTTCTGCTTCATCCCAGACAACGGCATTTTTATGATCAAGCATATTTTCAGAAATTTCTTCACCACGATGTGCTGGCAAACAATGCATAAATAAGCAATCAGGGTGAGCCAAGCCCATGAGTTTTTCGTTGACTTGAAAGTCAGCAAACGCTTTCTCACGAAGTTTTTGCTCTTCTTCTTGGCCCATGCTTGCCCAAACATCGGTCACGATCAAGTCAGCATTAACGGCTGCATCTTCGGCTTTGTTGAAAACTTCTACACAATCGGCAAATTCGGCTAAAAATTTCGCTTGTGGTTCATAACCTTCAGGCGCAGCAATTTTTAGTTTAAAGCCCATCATATGTGCTGCTTCAATATATGAGTTACACATATTGTTGCCATCACCGATCCACGCAACTGTTTTACCTTCGATGCTGCCACGATGCTCTTGGAAGGTTTGTAAGTCAGCGAGTAATTGGCAAGGGTGATGGTCATCAGTGAGACCATTGATGACAGGAACTTTTGAGTAAGAAGCAAAACGTTCGACAATGTCATGACCAAAAGTACGGATCATAACGATATCAAGCATGCTTGAAATAACACGTGCAGAATCTTCAATCGGTTCACCACGGCCCAATTGGGTATCGCGTGGAGATAAAAAGATAGCACTACCACCAAACTGGTCGATACCAGCTTCAAAAGAAATACGTGTACGCGTACTCGATTTCTCAAAAATCATTCCCAAAACTTTACCAACAAAAGGTTGATATACCGTATTGCTATGTTGCATACGCTTAAGTTCATGCGCGCGATCTAAAATGCGTTGCAGTTCCAAAGAAGATAGGTCACGTAAAGTTAGAAAATGCCGAAGCGCCATAGTTACTCCCACAATAATTATTGAATAAAAACAATAACTAATTGCTCTTTATTGGGTGGTGAATAAAAAAGAATTGACTACTATACTATAGGTCTAAAAAAATGCAAAAGAATTAGACCTTTTGATGAGCTTTTAAGAATAGTTCTACAGAATAATTAATATAATCAAATATTTCAGCATCATTATCTGACACGTCTAGACCCATCAAAATACGCCACTCTACATCACGTAGAATCCCAAAATACATCGTGGCTGAAAAGTGGGGTTGTGAACAAAAAATCTCATTGTCTGAATGTGCTTGTTCGAGCGCAAAAGCGATCGTATTTTGAATGTTGGAGGCGCATTTGTTATAAAAATAATTCGCTAATTGTGCATCTTTTTGAGATTGCTCAGTAAACATACGCATAAATGCGATATTTTCAGGTTGAATAATATGTTGGTAAAAGCGTTGGAGTGTCTTAGATAAGTAGTTTTTTAAGCTAATCTTTTCTGAGGCATAAGGTAAGCAGACCCCATTAAAGAAAACTTCTCTTCGGTAATCACAAATTGCGCTAAAAAGCCCTTCTTTGTTTCCAAAATATTTATAGATGGATGTCTTGGATCCACCTGCATGATTGACAATATCATCCAAAGAAACAGCATCATAACCTTTCTCAAGAAACATGTCGGTTGCACAAAGGAGTAAGGCAAGGCGACGTTCTTGACCTCGACGGGTTTGAGGTCGTTCACAATTTGGGTAACAAATATCAGTCATCGTATTCGATACTCATATGTTGGGTAATCCTCATTATAGCAAAAACCATATGTATTGTATGGTGATCTTATGAGGTATATGTCACGCCCGCTACAAAGCAAAAAAAGCGAGCACCTAAATGACTCGCTTTTTTTGCTAAATATATTGAATCGCTAGACTATGCGAGTTTCCTCTTCTTCATCTTCCTCGGTGGAATCCATCCCTAGCTCTTTAAGCTTACGGGTGAGTGTGTTGCGACCCCAACCTAATAGCTCAGCGGCGTGACGTTTACGACCACGGGTTTGTTGCAATGCAGCAGTGATCAATGTGCGTTCAAACATCGGTGTGGCGATATCGAGAATCTTCATTTCACCATTTTTGAGTTTTTGAATTGCCCATTGAGACAATAACTCATCCCAGTGATGAACTGCCATTCGGTCAACTAAGGCTGGGCTGGTAGTAGAAGTTGTTGAAGTCGCGTCACTTGAGATTTTCTGCACAGAAACTTGTTTAAGTTCTGCAGGGAGATCTTCTGGATAGACTTCACGACCTGTGATCATGACGGTAAGCCAGCGGCAGGTATTTTCTAACTGACGGACATTTCCCGGCCAAGGTAGTTGTTGCATATAGTCAGTTGTCTCAGTACGTAAGATTTTTGGGCTTACGCCTAACTCTTTACCTGCACGAGCTAAGAAGTGTTGCGCCAGCATAGGAATATCTTCGCTACGATGTGCAAGTTTTGGAATATGAATACGAATGACATTTAGGCGATGATATAAGTCTTCGCGGAAGCGTCCATCATTCACCAACTTTTCCAGATCTTGATGGGTTGCAGCAACAATACGGACATCAACTTTCACAGGTACATGTCCGCCAACGCGATAAAATTCGCCATCTGCTAAGACGCGAAGTAAACGAGTTTGCGTTTCAAAAGGCATATCACCAATTTCATCTAGGAATAATGTACCGCCATTGGCTTGTTCAAAACGTCCTTGGTGTTGGGTGTTCGCACCCGTAAATGCACCTTTTTCATGTCCAAACAACTCAGTTTCAATTAAGTCTTTTGGAATTGCAGCCATGTTGAGTGCAATAAAAGGTTTAGCGCGTCGTGGTGAGTGTTTGTGCAAGGCATGCGCAACCAGTTCTTTACCAGTCCCTGATTCACCATTAATCAACACTGTAATATGTGATTGTGATAAACGTCCAATCGCACGGAAGACTTCCTGCATGGCAGGTGATTCACCAATGATTTCAGTGGATTGAATAGGCGCTGCTGCTGCGGTTTTGGTCGCTTCTTGCTGTTGTAGTTTATTGATATGCAAAATAGCACGATTGACCAGTGCTAATGCTTCATCAATATCAAAAGGTTTTGGTAAGTATTCGAAAGCACCTGTTTGATAGCTAGATACTGCTGACTCCAGATCAGAGTGAGCAGTCATAATGATCACAGGTAGGTCAGGATGGGTGTTTTTAACTTTAGATAAAAAAGTTAAACCATCAATACCGGGCATGCGAATATCCGTCAGAATGACATCAGGTGCATCTTCATGTAGGCGATCTAGTGCGGTTTGTGCCTCTTCAAAATTGGTAACGTCAAAACCTTCTTCTTTGAAAGTTTTTTCGAGTACCCAGCGCATGGCACGATCGTCATCTATTACCCAAATTTTATTTCGTGACACGGTCCGACTCCCAAGGTAAATATAAGCTAAAAACGGTTTTTCCAGAAACGGATTGACACTCGATCATTCCGTTATGTTGATGCATGATGTTTTGTGCAATGCTGAGGCCTAGACCTGTACCTTTCGCTCGTCCAGTGACCAGCGGATAAAATACAGACTCTAAAATACTTTCAGGTACACCGGGTCCATTGTCTTCAATGTCAACACGAACGGTTGAGCGATGAAGAGAACCATTAATGGTCACTAGGCGTTGTATACGGGTTCGTAAAATAAGTTCAGGTTCAGAATCCACAAAGAAATCTTTATTTTCGGTCATGGCTTGAACGGCATTTACGCTAATGTTGAGCATGACTTGAATGAGTTGATCACGGTCTGCCATAACATCGGGCAATGAAAGATCGTAGTCGCGTGTAATTTTAATCTTCTTCTTGGTTTGATTCGTGATTAATGATCTAACGCGCTCTAAAGGCTCGTGCACATTCACAAGTTCATAACTTGGCAATTGGCGTGAACCGAGCATGGTGTCTGCTAAATTGGTGAGCCGATCCACTTCACTAATAATAATGTCGGTAAACTCTCCATAACGATCATCATTTAAGCTACGTGCGAGTAGTTGAGTTGCACCGCGAATGCCTGCTAAAGGATTTTTGATTTCATGGGCGACACCACGAACCAATTGGCGAGCGACTTGATGTTGTTGAACTAAGTTTTCTTCTTTGGAAATCTTTAGCATGCGATCAATAGGGTTGAGTTCGATGAGTAATAATGGAGTATGGTTTTTCCCAGTACTAAGTTGTGAAACCGTATAATCAACGTGAATTGATTTAAAACTTACATTGATCACTGCTTCACGACGTGTGTAATGTTGTCCGCTTTTTAATGTTTTTAATAAAGCTTCATGTGTATTGAATGAATCATCATGAGCGTGCAATAAATTCAAGACGGGTTGTCTTGAGGCACGGAGTAGACTGATATCAAACAATGCTTCACAAGCAGAATTCAAATAAAAAATATTAAGGTTACTATCGACCAATAAAATGGCAGTTGTCAGATTATCTACTAAGAGTCGATAGTCGATAGTGTTGTGTTGATCCATTTGTGAATCGTCCTGTTTTAAAATGGCGCAATAAATATCAATTTGAATGAATAGCCATTAACTTCTAAAGTGTAGTTTATGCAAAATGCACGCCAACTTTGTATTGGCTAAATTTCAATAGCTTATTTATGAAGTGATCTATTTATACGGTATTTTTCACATACACCGCTTTAATTTAATATATTAGCATGTTCCAAAATAGTGCATTAATGGATTTTATTTAAAAGATTGGTTGTATTTTGGTGCATTACACAAAGAGATGTTTTTGCAGCTATGCGTAAGCCAAGAAAAGTCATACAATACGCCGATTCAAGTGGAGCGCAGATTCATGAAGACCCCCAAAGTCGGTTTTGTATCTTTAGGTTGTCCTAAGGCATTGGTAGATTCTGAACGAATTTTAACTCAGTTAAAGACTGAAGGTTATCAAGTTGCATCAGATTATGACGGTGCAGATTTGGTTGTTGTTAATACCTGTGGTTTTATTGAATCTGCAGTACAAGAGTCTTTAGACGCGATTGGCGAAGCCATGAGCGAAAACGGTCGAGTTATCGTAACAGGTTGTTTAGGCAAAGACGAAGATAAAATACGCCAAATGCACCCAAATGTTCTTAAAGTAACAGGTGCGGCAGCATATCAAGATGTGATGGAAGCAGTACATGAATATGTACCTGCACCACCAAAGCACAACCCATTTGTCGATTTAGTTCCAGAGCAAGGTGTTCGTTTAACACCAAAACATTATGCTTATCTAAAAATATCAGAAGGTTGCAACCATCGTTGTACGTTCTGCATTATTCCAAGCATGCGTGGTGATCTCGTTTCTCGTCCTGTTGGTTCGGTGTTGGAAGAAGCGGCTGCATTGAAACGTGCAGGGGTAAAAGAAGTCTTGGTGATTTCTCAAGATACGTCTGCTTATGGATTGGATACTAAATATAAGTTGGACTTTTGGAATGGTCAGCCAGTAAAAACCAAATTCTATGATATGTGTGAAGCACTGGGTCAACTTGGTATTTGGGTGCGCTTACATTATGTATATCCATATCCACATGTTGATGCAGTAATTGACCTGATGGGTCAAGGCAAGATTTTGCCATATTTAGATATCCCTTTTCAGCATGCCAGTCCACGTATCTTAAAATTAATGAAGCGACCAGCACATAGTGAAAATACGTTAGAGCGCCTTAAATTGTGGCGAGAAAAATGCCCTGATTTGGTGATTCGTTCAACATTCGTGGTTGGTTTTCCCGGTGAAACAGAAGAAGACTTCCAAATTTTATTGAATTGGTTGAAAGAAGCTCAACTTGATCGTGTTGGTTGTTTTACCTATTCACCTGTAGAAGGTGCAACAGCCAATGATCTTCCAGATCATGTTCCTGAAGAAATTAAACAACAACGTTATGAACGTTTTATGGAAGTCCAACAGCAAATTTCAGCGGAAAAGTTGCAAAAACGAATTGGTCAAACCATGACTGTACTTGTTGATAACTTAGAAGACGAATTTCCTGTTGCTGTTGCACGTTCATACGCAGATGCACCAGAAATCGATGGGAATGTTTTTGTTGAAGATATTGATAAAAGCCTGATTAAAGCAGGGGATTTGCTTGAAGTCGAAATTACCGATGCAGATGAATATGATTTATTTGCAAAGTTGATTCAGATTAAATCTGCTTGATTTTGGATTAAATTTAAGAATTTTTAAGATTGTTCGGTTTGGAGTATAAAAGTATGTCAACTTCTAAGAATCCACGTTATGCACGTATCTTGCTCAAGCTTTCTGGTGAAGCGCTCGCAGGAAATAAAGATATGGGTATTGATGCCCAAGTCCTCGATCAAATGTCATTGTCGATTGCGCACTTAGTTGGTTTAGGCGTGCAGGTGGGTATCGTGGTTGGTGGTGGTAACTTATATCGCGGTAGCCAATTACAAAAAGATGGTTTGGTCGGTCGCGTAACGGGTGACCAAATGGGAATGTTGGCAACAGTAATGAACGGTTTGGCAATGCGAGATGCATTGGTTCGCCGCAATATTAAAACTCGCTTAATGTCTGCGTTACAGATTGGTACAGTGGTTGAGTCATATTCTAGCCGTGATGCAATTCGTTATCTAAGCCAAGGCGAAGTATGTGTATTTGTTGCAGGTACAGGCAACCCATTTTTTACAACGGATACGGCAGCTTGTTTGCGTGGTATTGAGATCGAATCGAACTTAATCCTGAAAGCAACAAAGGTGGATGGGGTTTATAATAAAGATCCAAGTAAATATGATGATGCGGTTAAATATGATCACTTAACTTTCGATCAAGTACTTGATGAGAAATTGGGTGTTATGGATTTGACAGCGATCTGTTTGTGTCGTGACCACAATGTTCCACTCCAAGTATTCGATATGAATAAATCTGGGGCATTACTTTCGGTCGTAATGGGTGAAAAAGAAGGTACTCACGTCACCAACTAATATACGTGAAGCATAAAGCTCTTTATACTACGCATAATTTTTTTGTAATACCTATTGAATAAGTAAGGAAGATCATATGATTAACGATCTCAAAAAAGATAGCGAACAGCGCATGCAGAAAACCCTCGAATCTTTAGAGCAAGGGTTTGCAAAGGTTCGTACTGGACGTGCTCATCCATCTATTTTAAATGGTGTAATGGTTTCTTACTATGGTTCTGACGTGCCACTTAACCAAGTTGCGAACGTAGGTGTAGAAGATTCGCGTACGCTAGTCGTTCAGCCATTTGAACGTACAATGGTTTCTGCAATTGATAAAGCGATTCGTGAAAGTGACTTGGGATTGAATCCAATCACTGCTGATTCTATTCGTGTTCCGTTACCAGCTTTGACTGAGGAAACACGCCGTGATATGCAAAAAGTAGCACGTACAGAAGCTGAGAATGCAAAAATCGCGATTCGTAATATTCGTCGTGACGTTTTGGGTGACATCAAATCATTATTGAAAGAAAAAGAAATTTCTGAAGATGATGATCGTCGTGCAGGTGATGATATTCAAAAAATTACAGACAAATATGTTGCAGAGGTTGATAAACGTCTTGCGGCAAAAGAAGCAGAATTGATGAAGGTCTAATTCTATGACCTTGCAAGAAGAACCGCTTCTTCCTCAACATGTTGCCATCATTATGGATGGCAACAATCGTTTTGCCAAAAAAAAGCAAATGCAGAAAGGTGATGGGCATCGTGAAGGCAAAAATGTCTTAGATCCTATCGTCGAACATTGTAAAAAAATGGGTGTTCGAGCGTTAACCGTTTTTGCATTCTCCAGCGAGAATTGGAATCGTCCCCAATACGAAGTTGATTTGCTCATGCAATTGCTTGAAGAAACTATTCATGAGCAGCTTCCGCGTATGGAAAAATTCAACATTGCATTGCGTTTCATTGGGGATCGTTCTCGGCTGTCAAATGAATTGCGTGATTTAATGCAATTTGCAGAGCAGAAAACCGCTAAATTTGATTCCATGACACTTTCTATCGCCGTGAGTTATGGCGGAATGTGGGATATGGCTCAAGCTGCAAGATCAATTGCTGAAGATGCACTTGCTGGAAAACTTCAAACAGATCAGATAAATGTTGATTTATTTGATAAATATGTCAGTCTAAATGATCTACCTGCTGTTGATTTGTTAATTCGTACTGGTGGGGATTATCGTCTATCTAACTTTTTACTTTGGCAAGCAGCATACGCAGAATTGTATTTTACTGAAACCTTATGGCCAGAATTTACAATTAAAGAATTAGATTATGCATTTCGCGTTTTTTCAGGACGTGAAAGACGTTTTGGTAAGACATCTGAACAGATTCAACAAGCGAAAATAGAGAATTAATAATGTTAGAGCGGATTATTACCGCATTGGTGTTAGTTGCTGTTGTTTTAAGTTGCATGTTTGCAACGCAATCACATTATCCAATGTTTATGCTTATGATTCTAGCTGCGGGGGTGGCTGGCTATGAGTGGTTTAAGCTTATGCCGCGTACTACAACCACTGTGCCAAAACCAAAGGCGTGGTTGTATGGTGGTTGTGTAGCACTTGTATCTACACTGGCATTGTTCTACGGTGATGTAGCACTCTTGCTTTGGGCTGCGTCTATTCTCACTTGGTTGGGAAGTATTTATTGGGTTAAAAAATTTCCAGAATCAGACAATTGGTATAATTCTTCCTTATATATCATAGGCTTTATTTTAATTTCAGCCGCTGTTACCGCTTTGTATGCTGTTTGGTTTAGCTCGCCGTGGTGGCTGATGTATTTGTTCTTGCTAGTTTGGGGGGCGGATAGCGGTGCTTACTTTGTTGGGCGTAAATTTGGTCAAAAGAAACTTGCACCTTTTGTAAGTCCAAACAAATCTCTTGAAGGATTGTATGGCGGTATTGCAACGACTGTGATTATTATGCTGGTTGTGCAATATTTTTACTTAGATTTAACTACTGTACAGCTGGTCTTATTCTTAATATTATCCATTATTACTGTGTTTGCTTCTGTATTGGGTGATTTGTTTGAATCGATGATTAAACGCCGAGCGGGGATTAAGGATTCTGGCCGTGTACTTCCTGGACATGGTGGTGTACTCGATCGAATTGACTCTTTATTGGCCGCTGCACCTATTTTTGCAACAGGGTTGTATATCTTAAAACTTATTGGTGTAGATCTATAAATGACACAAGCTGTTTGTATATTGGGTGCGACAGGTTCAATTGGACAGAGTACTTTAAAAGTATTAGAGCAGCACTCAGAGCAATACACTGTATTTGCGGTTTCTGCTTATAGTCGTTTGGATGAACTTTTAGAGATTTGTAGAAAATTTCATCCTAAAATTGTTGTTGTACCGAATGAAAAAGTCAGTGAACTGCAACAGCGTTTAAACCAAGAAAATTTAAATCAAATTGAAATTCTTTCGGATGAAACTGGCTTAATTGAGATTGCTGAACACCCTGACGTTGATATTGTCATGGCCGCGATCGTCGGTGCAGCTGGTTTATTGCCGACGCTTGCCGCAGTTAAAGCAGGTAAACGTGTTTTACTTGCGAATAAAGAAGCATTAGTGATGTCAGGTGACATCATGATGCAGGCTGCACGTGAACATAATGCATTACTATTACCTGTAGATTCTGAACATAATGCGATTTTTCAATCATTACCGCATGATTACTTAAGCACTGAACGAACAGGACAGCCACAGCTAGGCGTTTCTGGTATTTTGTTGACTGCTTCTGGCGGACCTTTCCTGAATCACTCTTTAGAACAATTAAATGCGGTAACACCACAGCAGGCGTGTAAGCATCCAAACTGGTCGATGGGTCAAAAAATCTCGGTTGATTCAGCGACTTTGATGAATAAAGGTCTAGAACTGATAGAAGCGTGTCATTTGTTTTCAATATCTGAACATTTTGTTACAGTCGTCGTTCATCCACAAAGTATTATTCATTCAATGGTTCAGTATGTGGATGGTTCGACTTTGGCGCAAATGGGTAACCCTGATATGTGTACGCCGATTGCACATGCATTGGCTTGGCCTAAGCGCCTAAAAACACATGTTCCAGCTTTGGACCTGTTTGCGACAGCTCAATTGGACTTTCAAGCACCTGATGAGGTTAGGTTTCCTGCTTTGAATCTAGCGCGTCAGGCGATGAGAGCAGGTGGTTTAGCACCAACCATCTTGAATGCAGCAAATGAAATCGCAGTGGCCGCATTTTTACAACAGCGCATTCGATTTACACAAATCGCTCAAGTTGTCGAACAGACCCTAGAAGCTGTACAAAATGCTAAAGCAGAAAACATAGACATCATTTTGCATACTGATATGATCGCTAGACAGATCGCAGAGAAGTATATTGTGGATATAGGAGGCTAAATCGTATGAATGCACTTTTTATGATTGTTGCAGCGATTTTATTGTTAGGGCCTCTGATCGCAATTCATGAGTTCGGTCACTATTGGGTTGCACGTAAGCTTGGTGTAAAAGTTTTAGTTTATTCTATTGGTTTTGGTCCGACTTTACTGAAATGGCAATCTAAAAAATCAGGTATTCAATATCAGCTTTCTGCATTGCCGTTAGGTGGCTATGTCAAGATGTTAGATGAGCGTGAAGGAAATGTCGCAGAAAAAGACCTTCCTTATACATTCAATCGACAGCCTCCTTGGAAACGTATTGCAATTGTCGCAGCGGGTCCTTTAATCAATCTCATTTTTGCAGTTTTTTTATTTTGGATTTTGTTCCTACCTGCACAAGAGCAGTTGAATACGCGTATTGGTAAAATCATGCCAAATACACCTGCTGCTCAGGTCGATCTACAAGTCGGTGATAAAGTCTTGGCTGTGGATGGTCAAACGACACCGACATGGGAAAAATTAAACTTCGCTTTAATTAATCGAGTAGGTGAGTCTGGTCAAGTGTCGATACTTGTTGACCGTGATGGTTCTGAGAAACAATTTAATTTATCGATTCAAGACTTTCTTAAAGATCAAAGCCAATCTCCTTTAGATGCATTGGGTTTTTTACCTTATCGTCCAATGATCCCGGCAGTCGTGAAAGAATTGACTGCTGATGGCACTGCGATTCGCCAAGGGATGAAAGAAGGTGATGAGATTGTGGCGATTAATGATGTTGCCATGAAAGACTGGTTTGATGTGGTGAGTGTGGTTCAAAAATCACCTGAAAAGCTATTAAATATTGATGTGATGCGTCAAGGTGAGCTGGTACATTTACAGATGATACCCCGTGGTCAACGTGACAATATGGGCAATGTGACTGGTGTACTGGGAGTGAAGAGTGATGCAGGTCAAGTCACGATTCCGAATGACTATAAGCAAACCATTCAGTATTCACCTTTGCAGGCTTTTGGTGTCGCGGTTGATAAAACCGTACAGCTTTCAAGTATGATTTTTAACTCGATCGTCAAAATGGTACGCGGACTAATCGGGCTAGATAATTTGTCAGGACCAATCACCATTGCTAAAGTTGCAGGTCAAAGTGCTGAAATGGGATGGCAGACATTTATTTCCTTTATGGCACTCATGAGTGTAAGTTTAGGGATTTTGAATTTATTGCCGATTCCGATGCTTGATGGTGGACATTTGGTTTATTACTTTATCGAACTTATTCGTGGTAAACCTGTTTCCGAACAAATACAGATATTGGGTCTAAAAGTTGGTATGGTACTGCTCGGTAGCATGATGCTTTTGGCTTTATTTAACGACTTCATGCGTTTATAAAAAACGCAAATGGAATTTAACTTACTGGAAAATATATGGGCATGCGTCACACACATTTATTAATGCCTTTGGCACTGGTCAGTGCGATGGCAGTGGTACAACAAGCATACGCAGCAGATGAGTTTCTTGCACGAGATATACGAATTGATGGGCTAGTGCGTTTAACACCTGCAAGTATTTATTCGATGTTGCCAATAAATGCGGGTGATCGTGTCAATGATCCAATGATTGCTGAGGCTATTCGTAGTTTATATGCATCAGGTTTATTCGATGACATCAAAGCTTATAAAGAAAGTGATGTCTTGGTCTTTAAAGTCGTAGAGCGTCCAGTAATTTCCAAGTTGGAATTTAAAGGAAATAAACTGATTCCAAAAGAAGCTTTGGAACAAGGCTTGAAAAAAATGGGAATCGCTGAGGGCGAAGTGTTCAAGAAGTCTGCATTACAGATCATTGAAACTGAACTTGAACAACAGTATACCCAGCAAGGGCGTTATGATGCTGATGTGACAGTAGAAACAGTTGCACGACCAAATAACCGTGTTGAGTTGTTATTGAACTTCAACGAAGGAACAGCAGCTAAAGTATTCGATATTAATATCATTGGTAATACTGTATTTAGCGATAGTGATATCAAGCAAGCTTTCGCAGTAAAAGAAAGTGGCTGGGCTTCTATTGTTACTCGTAATGACCGCTATGCACGTGAGAAAATGGCAGCAAGCTTAGAAGCTTTACGTGCGTTGTATCTCAACAAAGGTTATATCAATTTTAATATTATTAATTCGCAATTGAATATCAGTGAAGATAAAAAGAATATCTTTATCGAAGTTTCTGTTGATGAAGGTAATCAATTTAAGTTTGGCGAAACCAAGTTCTTGGGTGACGCACTTTATAAGCCTGAAGAACTAAAGGCACTAAAACTATATAAAGATGGCGAAACCTATTCACAAGAAAGAGTGAATGCCGTTAAGCAACTATTACTGAGAAAGTATGGTAATGCTGGTTATTATTACGCTGAGGTAAATGTCGTACCTGAGATTAATAACCAAACTGGATTGGTAAATCTGAATTACTATATCAATCCAGGTCAACAAGTTACGGTACGTCGTGTGAACTTCACAGGTAATAATAAGACCGCGGATGAGGTTTTACGTCGTGAAATGCGCCAAATGGAAGGTGCATTGGCAAGTAACGAAAAAATTGATTTATCCAAAATTCGTTTAGAGCGTACAGGTTTCTTTAAAACTGTTGATGTTAAGCCTGTACGTGTTCCAAATACACCTGACCAAGTTGATTTAAATGTCACTGTTGAGGAGCAACATTCAGGAACCACAACTTTGGCAGTTGGTTACTCTCAAAATGGTGGTGTGACTTTCCAAGCAGGTTTAAGTCAAACTAACTTTATGGGTACGGGAAACCGTGTTGCAGTCGATCTATCACGCTCTGAAACACAAGATTATTACAACCTAAGTGTGACTGACCCATACTTTACCATTGATGGTGTGAGTCGTGGTTATAACGTTTACTATCGTAAAACCAAGCTAAACGAAGATTATAATGTCAATAACTACGTGACAGATAGTTTAGGTGGAAGTCTAAGCTTTGGTTATCCGATTGATGAAAACCAAAGTTTAAGTGCATCATTGGGTGTCGATAAAACAAAAGTAAGAACAGGTCCTAATGTATCTACCTATATTCGCGACTACTTATTAAACAATGGCGGTAAGGAGACTCATAGATCAGGGGAATATTGTAGAGTTGATCTCATTCCAATTAAAGATCTAGATGGTAATATTACAGGCTATGAACCTTGTCCTGAAGATCAGAAATATACATTTGGTGATCAGTTCGAAGGTGAATTCCTTACATATAATTTAAATCTAGGTTGGTCATATAATACGCTTAACCGACCAGTTTTCCCAACATCAGGTATGTCGCATCGTGTTGGTCTAGAAGTGGGTCTTCCAGGTAGTGATGTTGACTATCAAAAACTAACTTATGATGCGCAAGCATTTAAATCATTACCAAAAGGTTTTGTACTTCGGGGTTATGGTAAGTTAGGTTTTGGTAATGATCTACCATTCTACAAGAATTTCTATGCAGGTGGTTATGGCTCGGTTCGTGGCTATGACAACAGCTCTTTAGGTCCAAAATATCCAAGCGTCATCTTCCAAGAAACTAATCGAAATGACCCAGATCCTGAAGAAGTCGGTGGTAATGCACTGGTTCAGTTTGGTACTGAACTCGCATTGCCTGTGCCATTTAAAGGTGATTGGGCACGTCAAGTCAGACCTGTATTGTTTGCTGAAGGTGCACAAGTCTTTGATACGAAATGCGATGTGCCTAGAGGTAACATTTCAGTAAATGGTAGCAATGTCGATATAAAGCAATACTGTAAAGACAACTACAACTTTGATGCTGGCAATATGCGCTACAGTGTTGGTGCAGGTTTTACATGGATCACCATGATTGGGCCGTTATCACTCAGTTATGCTTTCCCGCTTAATGATAAGAAGGGTGATGACACCAAATCAATCCAATTTGAAATTGGTCGTACTTTCTAAGTACGACCTTGTTTAATTTTTGAAAAATATACAAAGGATGGAATCATGAAAACATTAACCGCTGTCATGTTCGGTTTAGGTTTAACGATATCTGCGATGAGTAATGCAGCAAGTATTGCTGTCGTCGATTTAGCAAAAGTTGTTGAAAGTAGTACCTATTTGAAACAGCAGAACGCCAGTCTAGGTCAATCTGTAAAACCGACATCGACCAAATTGGAACAGTTAGGTAAAGAAATCGAGACTTTGCAACAAAGAGCGCAATCTGCAAATCAAGCTGATTTACAAAAACTTTCTGCACAATATCAAGCGAAAGTAAATGAGTTCAATACGACTCAACAAGGTTTACAGACTAAAGTTCAATCAAGTTTGCAAACAATGAATACGACTTTTGAAAATCGTGTTAAGCAAGCAGCCGAACAACTTCGTAAAGAAAATAATTTAGACTTCATTATGAATAAAAATTCTACGATTGCCTCTGACGCTAAGTATGATTTAACTGATAAAATGATTCAAAAGGTTAATGCAATGAAATAATCAATGAATAGAAGTCGTTATCGTTTAGAAGAACTTGCTCACCTTGTAAAAGGTGAGTTTTTTGGTGAAAAAGACTTTCAAATTTCTAATTTGGCAAGTTTAGAGCTGGCTCAGAATCAGCATATTAGTTTTGTGAATGGTGAAAAATATTTAGCCCAAGCAGAAGCAAGTCATGCAGGTGTTTATATCGTCACGGAAACATTGAAGCAGCAACTTCCACAAAAGAAAAACTTTATTGTTGTTGATAATCCTTATTTAGCATTTGCAGTTCTCACGCATATATTCGAAGTAAAAATCCTCCAGCGTGGTATTGAAAGCACAGCTCAAATTCATCCCTCAGCAATCATTGCCGATGATGTCTATATTGGACATTATGTGATCATTGGCGAAAACTGTGTGGTTGGAGCAAATACAATTATTCAAGCTCATTCATTTATCGATGATGGTGTTGAGATCGGCAAAGATTGTTTTATTGATGCGCATGTCACCATTACTGGACAAGCGACATTAAAAGACCGTGTTCGAATCCATGCAAATACTGCGATTGGGACTGAAGGTTTTGGTTTTGCACCTTATGAAGGGAAATGGCATCGAATTGCTCAACTTGGTTCAGTTAAGATCGGTAATGACGTGCGTATTGGCTCAAATTGTAGTATTGATCGTGGTGCTTTGGATGACACGATTTTGAAAGATGGTGTCATTATTGATAACCTTGTGCAAATCGCTCACAATGTACATATTGGTGAAAATACAGCAATCGCCGCGAAATGTGGAATCGCTGGCAGTACGAAAATTGGCAAAAACTGTATTCTAGGTGGAGCCTGTGGGGTGGTTGGGCATCTTGAAATCACGGATAATGTGACACTTACAGCAATGTCAATGGTCACAAAAAATATTTATGAGGCTGGAACGTATTCTTCTGGTGTTGGACTTTTTGAAAATAGTCATTGGAAAAAGACCATTGTGCGCTTAAGACAATTAGCAGATGTGCCATTGACCCAAATCACGAAAAGACTCGATCATATGCAAGCTCAATTAGAGTCCCTTGAATCAACCCTTAAGTTACGTAAATAATTTATTATGACCGAATCTACATTACCAACATTTACAATGCCTGAATTGCCAATGGATATTCTTACCATTCGCGAATATTTACCTCATCGCTATCCTTTTTTATTAGTTGATCGTGTGACTGAAGTGACTGAAAACAGCATTGTCGGTTATAAGAATGTGTCTATTAATGAAGAGTTTCTTCAAGGACATTTTCCCACTTATCCGATTATGCCTGGTGTATTGATCATTGAAGCGTTAGCACAAGTCTCTGGTATATTAGGTTTTGTATTAACCAATCAAAAGCCAAAAGCAGGTTCATTGTTCTTATTTGCAGGTGCAGAAAAAATAAGATTTAAGAAACAGGTTGTTGCTGGTGACCAGCTTGTCTTAAAATCTGAACTTGTTATGCAAAAACGCGGCATTTACAAGTACAATTGTACTGCAAGCGTTGACGGTATTATCGCTGCAACGGCAGAGATTATTATTTCACACCAAAAAATTGAGCAGGCATGAGTAGTCAAAATTTAATACATCCTACAGCTATTATCGATCCATCTGCAGTAATCGCATCAGATGTGCAGATTGGACCGTATTGTATTGTAGGCCCAAATGTAAGTATTGACACGGGGACAAAATTACACTCACATGTAGTGATTGGTGGTTTTACACGAATTGGTAAAAATAATGATATTTTCCAATTCTCTAGTGTTGGGGAAATTTGCCAAGATTTGAAATATCAAGGTGAAGAAACGTGGTTGGAAATTGGCGACCATAATATTATCCGTGAGCATTGTACCTTGCATAGAGGTACAGTTCAGGATAAAGGTATTACCAAGATTGGTAGTCATAACCTATTTATGGTGAATACTCATATCGCACATGATTGTGTGATTGGGAATCACAATATTTTTGCCAATAATGTCGGCGTCGCAGGACATGTGCATGTTGGTGATCATATTATTGTCGGTGGTAATGCTGGTATTCATCAATTTTGCCGTATTGATTCCTACAGTATGATTGGTGGCGCTGCATTGATTCTCAAAGATGTTCCTGCCTATGTGATGGCATCTGGAAACCCAGCACATGCATATGGTATGAATATTGAAGGTATGCGACGTAAAGGTTGGTCAAGAGATACCATTCAAGGCTTAAGAGCTGCCTATAAACTTATTTATAAGTCAGGTCTTACCTCTGAACAGGCTATCGAACAGATTCGTAATGAAGTACTGGTGAATACACCAGAAGCACAACTATTTATTGACTCTTTAGAAAAATCAACGCGCGGTATTGTGCGTTAATTGACTCAGTGCGGTTAATAGATAAGAAAAAAGACACTGAGGTGTCTTTTTTGCATTTTAGTCATCGCCCTCAACAAATTGTTGTCGATATTGTTTGGGAGATAATTCAAAGGTTCTTTTAAATGCTTGACTAAAGGCATTTTCAGAAGAATATCCGACTTTATTTGCAATTTGTTGAATCGAATAACTGCTTTTTCGTAGATATTGGCTGGCTAAACGCATCCGATGTTGTTGTAAATAAGCTAGCGGTGATTCGCCGATAACTTCATGGAATAAACTGGCAAACTTTGAGCGTGACATACAGCATTGTTCTGCCAATAATTCGACTGTCCAAGCATCTTCGGGATGGTTGTGAATTGCAGCCAAGCTATTACTGAGTTCAGGGTGATTGAGCGCACTGAGCCAACCATGTTGAGTCGATATTTGCTGGATATGATCACGTATACATTTGATCAATAAAATATTCACCAAGTGGTCAATGATAATATCTCGACCTGCCTGAATATTCTGAGTTTCTAAAGCTAGGAAATGTAATCCTATTTGTAGCCATTCAGGTGCAGCCGCATCTCCTTGTTGCAGATGAATCAATAACGGAAGTGATTGAACAAAAGGGCGCGCCATGATGGTATCAATTTGGCAACGGATCGTTAAAATTAGATTTTTATTTGAAGATTCTGTCCCAAACTCTAAGGCATCTTCTTTGTGACCATCGAAGAATTTTGAAATATCAATCGCATCAACGAGCTTGGTAATCGCATTGTCTGCACCAATATGTGCTTTTCCAGAAGGGATAATCACAATTTCACCTGCATGAGCAGTTAAACTGTTCTGAGCATCAATTTGAATATAAACTGAACCTACCAAAACAATATGCACAATCAAAGCGGTTTGATCTTGGCAAAAAAAACTCCATTCTCCTTGAGTTTTCAAGTAGATATACTCAGTATGATTTAAATGAATATCAGCAAAAATTTTACTTAGGGCATCCATATGATTTTTACATGATGTCGTTATCTTTAAATTATAGAGTGCTATGGAGATAACTCAATACATGTTTATGTGCTTATAGGACAAAAACAGGCATAAATATGCCAAAGACTTTAACATAGGTTTTTTGGACGCTTGCAACTGTCTTCTAATACATTTTCCTAGAAAATATAAGTATATAGAAAAGACATGGAAAAGATGATGAATGCGCCAGTAAATGTTGAGCAAGAACTTACGCCAGTAAGCATTCCTAAATCAAAGACAGCGTTGGATCGTAAACGTTACTTATGGGCAATTAGTCCAGCCTTACCTGCAATTGGAATTGGAATTTTAGCTGGTTATCAATTTGCACCTCATCCATTGAAAAAAGTTTTTGCATTGGGCGGACCGATTGTTTTGCATATTGTTATTCCAACAATTGATACAATCATTGGTAAAGATGCAAATAACCCAACTGAAGAAGATATTAAGCTTTTAGAAAAAGACCCATACTATTCGCGTTTAGTTAAAAGCTTCATTCCGATACAGTATGCAGCGAATATTTATGCATGTTACTTAACAAGTCGAAAAGAAACATCATTCATTGATAAAATTTTCCTTGGTATTTCAATGGGTGCGATTAATGGTATTGCGATTAATACCGCGCATGAACTTAGCCATAAACATGATCGCATTGATCATATTCTGTCACATTTAGCACTTGTACCGACAGGTTATAATCATTTCCGTATAGAACATCCTTATGGCCACCATAAACGTGCAGCGACACCAGAAGATCCAGCATCTTCACAAATGGGTGAGACATTTTATGAGTTTTGGCCACGTACAGTCTTCGGTTCTTTTAAGTCAGCAATCGAGATCGAGACCAATCGTTTAAAACGTAAAGGCTTAGAATTCTGGTCTAAAGATAATGAATTACTTCAAGGTTGGGGAATGAGTGCAGCATTCCATGGCTCGATGATTGGTTTATTTGGTAAGGGTGTAATTCCTTATTTAGCAACTCAGGCATTTTATGGCATTACTTTGTTCGAGATCATTAATTATATCGAACACTATGGTTTGAAGCGTCAGAAAAATGCAGATGGGAAGTATCAACGTACGATGCCAGAACACAGCTGGAACAATAATAATATTGTGACCAATCTGTTCCTGTATCAGTTACAGCGTCATTCAGACCATCATGCTTACCCAACTCGTCCATTCCAAGCATTACGTCATTTTGATGAAGCACCAGAGTTACCAAGTGGCTATGCAAGCATGTTACTTCCTGCGTTGATTCCACCACTTTGGTTCAAAATGATGGATAAGCGTGTATTTGATCATTACAAAGGTGATTTAAATAAAGCCAATATCTATCCAAAACGTCGTGCTAAAATTTTGAAAAAATTTGGTGTGGCTGACCAGTCTTTAGAACAAGCATCCATTGAAGTTGCTGTTACAGACTAATTTTTAAGCTTCCAAAAGAAAAAACACTGATCAGCAATGATCGGTGTTTTTTTATTTTCTTGTATTAAAAAAATAAAAAAGGACAGTTTTTAAATCCTCTTGCTGTATATCTATCTATAACGTAAAACTAAAAATCCTGATATTGAGGCTGAAATGACAAAACATTATGATTATATTGTGATCGGTGGCGGTAGTGGTGGTATTGCATCGGTGAATCGAGCAGCGATGTACGGTAAAAAATGCGCCTTGATTGAAAGGAGCGAAATCGGTGGAACTTGTGTCAATGTTGGCTGTGTACCTAAAAAGGTGATGTGGTATGCAGCACAAGTCGCTGAAACTATCCAAAAATACGGAGCTGATTATGGCTTCAATAGCAAGCTAGAGTCTTTTGATTGGCAGATCTTAATCAAGAATAGACAAGACTATATTGAGCGAATTCATCAGTCTTATCAAAATAGCCTAAGTAATAATAAAGTTGATATGATTCATGGTGCTGCAACTTTTATTGATAAAAATACCATTCAAGTCAATGCTGAGCGCTACACTGCGGAACATATTTTAATTGCAACGGGAACGCAGCCTGCCTTACCTAAGCTTGATGGCGTTGAATATGGCATCGATTCAAATGGTTTTTTTGAATTAACAGCTTTGCCTAAAAGAACAGCCGTTGTGGGTTCTGGCTATATCGCAGTTGAGCTTGCTGGTGTACTGAACGCCTTAGGTTCAAAGGTGGAATTGTTTATTCGTAAGGATTTACCTGTACGTCGTTTTGATCGTTTCATCAGTGAAACTTTGCTTGAAGTGATGCAAACAGATGGAATCATCGTACATACGAAGGCGGTGCCTAAGCGGGTCACAAAAAATGAAGATGGCTCGGTCGTGTTACATTTAGAAAATGGTGAGCAGCATACTGTTGATTGCTTAATATGGGCAACAGGACGAGAGCCGAATACATCGAGTATGAATCTTGATCAAGCCAATATTAAGTTAGATGAGAGAGGTTATATCGAGGTTGACAAGTACCAGAATACCTCGCAAGAGGGTATTTATGCGGTTGGAGACATTACCGGTAAAATGGAATTAACACCTGTTGCTGTAGCGGCTGGTCGTCGTTTATCCGAAAGACTGTTTAATAATAAACCTAATGAATATTTGGATTATGACAATATTCCAACCGTTGTGTTTAGTCATCCACCGATTGGCACGGTTGGAATCACCGAAGCTGAAGCAATTGAAAAATACGGAAAACAATCCGTCAAAACTTATAGTTCATCTTTTACATCAATGTTCAGTGCAGTCACGCAACACAGGCAGCCGACTAAAATGAAATTGGTTTGTGTTGGTGAAAACGAGAAGATTGTTGGGATTCATGGGATCGGTTTGGCAATGGATGAAATTTTGCAAGGTTTTGCTGTGGCATTGAAAATGGGTGCGACTAAACAGGACTTTGACAATACCGTGGCAATTCACCCGACCTCTGCTGAAGAGTTTGTGACGATGCGATAGGTAAGACTCAGTTTAATTTACCGTATCATCGTAAATTAAACTGAATTCCCGTGTGGAAATATTTCTCAGGAACTACAAGAAAGAATAATTATTTTTTTAAGATGTGCAACTCTTCGTGTTCCATTGCCATAAATGGTAAAATTTTACTTGATGTTAGCCAAGAGATACCAAACGCGACAAGTCCAAAAAATTCACACCAGTACACTAGTCTAGGATTTAGAATGATGGGATTAGGTAAATATTGAATTAACATATCTAGTATCAGTATCAACATTGATAAGACAATTGTAATTCCTGAGATAAGATATATATAAGATCTTCGTTTTGCCATGATATTTCCATCTCGTAGAAATTTGGTTTTTGCCCTTTGGTAAAAAATTTGACAGAATCTAGCTAAAATGAGAAACATAACAATCGCAGATATAATATGCATAATTCCAAAAACTATTTGATTATATTCATTAATATTTTTGCAAACATTACCCATCACCTCACATTTGCAAGGGAATAATGCAACTCCAAGTGCTGAAACTGCTGCAATTTTACTAATGAGAGCTTCTTTTTGAGGTTCTTGACCGTTGTAAGCGAATAGGAAAGAAGCTATTGCGAATAGACAACCTACGAATATATTACGCACTAATCCATCATGATGATAAGATTCACTAATAGATTGGATTTCTCCATGCGTTAAAAAACTTGTTAAACTCGCCAGAAATAATGCAATTAACCCCACAATCAGTTTAAGGGTGCGAGAATCAATTTCATCTTGTGTATAATCTACTTTCATTTTTTTAGCCTATGTTTTTAATATCTTTCATCTAATTTTTATTTTTATAATATAGAATCTAATTTATATCACTGTCTAATGTGCAATGGACTGTTGGAAATGAAATTAAAGGGTGGCGGCGAATTTTATTCATCAATTAACTTATGCTTATTACTTAGATAATAAATAAAAAAGAAAAGACTCGAAAGCCTTTTCTAATGGAATATTTTTACAGATTTCGATTACTTCAATTCGCTCGATGTTTTACCTAACTCACGACGAGCAATAATGAGTTGCTGAATTTGTTGCGTACCTTCAAAAATATCAAGAATTTTTGAATCACGTGCCCATTTTTCTAACAACTCATCCTCACCATAACCAAGGCTTGCAGCCAGTTCAACACATTTCAGGGTAATTTCGTTACCCACACGTCCAGCTTTTGCTTTAGCAATCGAAGCTTCTTTAGAGTTTGGTTTTTTATTGTCAGCCATCCAAGTTGCTTTTAGCGTTAACAAACGAGCTGCTTCCCATTCGGCTTCCATACGATAAATTTGGGCAGCTAAATTTGAAGTTTGGAGATAGGGCGTTTTATAGTCAGGATCAAGTTGGTCTTTAAATATCTCTTTGATTCGCTCTAATGAAGCTTTAGCGCAACCAATTGCCATTGCAGCGACTAGCGGTCGAGTATTGTCAAAGGTTTCCATTACCCCAGCAAAACCTTTAGCTACATCAATTTCAGGATTGCCTAATAGATTTGCAGCAGGGACACGACAGTCAATGAAACTAATCACTGCGGTATCTGATGCTTTGATACCTAACTTATGCTCTAGACGCTCTACCTTCATTCCTACGGTACCTTTTGGTACTACAAAGGATTTAATCGCAGCACGCCCCAGTTTTTTATCCAATGTTGCCCAAACGACAACCGAGTCAGCACGTTCGCCTGAAGTAACGAAGATTTTCTCACCATTTAGAATATAGTCATCGCCATCTTTGGTCGCTGTGGTACGAATAGCCGCAGAGTCTGAACCACAACCTGGTTCAGTAATTGCCATAGCCGCCCAAGTATTTTTAAAACGTTCAAGTTGTTCATCATTGGCGACCGCAGCGATAGCAGAATTACCTAAGCCTTGACGTGGCATACTGAGTAATAAACCCGTATCGCCATAACACATTTCGATGACACCAAGTGCAGTCGACATGTTGTTGCCGTTTTTATTACCTGTTTCAACTTCACCGCGTTTTTTTCCAACAGCTGCGCCTGCATTAATGCCTTCACCACCTTCATTCATGCCATCAACCAAAGAGGCTAACATATCCAATTCTTTTGGATAGGCATGTTCCGCTTTGTCGTATTTACGAGAAATTGGGCGCAACACATTTAAAGCAACTTCATGTGCTTGATCAACCATCATTTTGAATTTTTTAGGATTTTGTAAATTCATTGTATTATCCTCAGGTCATCAATTAAGCATGTAAGCCAGAATGTAAAATTGCAGTGGCACGTATGTCTCTATACCAACGCTCAACTGGATGTTCTTTAGTGAAACCATGCCCACCGACGATTTGTACACCATCTGTACCTATCTTCATGGTTTTTTCAGCACAAAGTAAACGTGCTAAATATGCTTCACGGTGGAATGGTTGGCCTGCTTCTGCCAAGCTTGCCGCGTTAAGAACCAGCATACGCATAGCATCAATTTCAATCGCCATATCTGCAATCATAAATGCCACACTTTGGCGATGAGAGATTGGCTCACCAAATGCAGTACGTTCATTGGCGTATTTGATACAGTATTCCTTGATCGCTTCACAAGTACCTACAGCCATCGCACACCACATGAGATTGCCGAGATCGACAAATGCAGTGTAGTCAAAATCTGCATCACCTAAACGCAAAGCAGGGGTGTGATTAAATCGTAATGTGGCAGTTTCTGTTGCTTTTAATCCCATAGCTGGATTGGCTTTAATCGAAATGCTTTCATTGCACTGCACGACAAAGACATCTGGCTGACCATTAAATTCAGCACTTACTAAGAACACATCAGCGGTATCACCCAATACGACCAATGTCTTTTCACCGTTAATGAAGAATTGACCATTTGATTCTGTCGCTGTGGTTTTCAATTGGAAAGGATTGAATGCAGGCGTTGCTTCTTGTACCGCAAAACTTGCTGTCACATCGGTATCTTCAGCAAAGCATGGGAGATACATCGACTGGACTTGAGTTGAACCCCAACGGGTAATGGCATTAATGACACTGAATGTACTCAGTAAGCCCGCAGTTAAACTAAAATCGCCTTTTGCTAAGCTTTCTGCAATTAGAATATTGCTGACGATATTTTGTTCTGCCGCAACACCGCCTAAAGCTTCAGGTAGAGCGTAGTAGTTTAAGCCTAAGTCCACAAGATGTTGCCATAGTTCTTCTGGAAACTGCGCATGGTGATCAGCATCATGCGCCAGTGTGTACAATACTTCTTGCGCAAATTGTGACATTGCATCAGCAGTCATCTGCTGTTCTTCAGTCAAACTAAGATCAAATAAATTTTTATTGATTTGATTGGGTAAACGTTGCTTATCAATAGGTTGTGATTTAAAGGCTTTCTGCGTTTTTGTAAGTACTTTAAAACCTGTTTTAGAACCTTGATATAATGATTTTTCTACAAATTTTCGCAATTTGAATTGATCGAGCATATCGCTTCCTGCGAGTTTTGTGATCAAAGATAGCCCAATGCCTTGAGCTTTATTCATCATATTCGACATGTTTTTATCCTAGAGGATGGTTGTGATTTTATGCTGACATGTTCGAGTGAGAAAGACTATGTCTTCTTTGACTTGTTGATTTGATATAGATAAAGGGTAGTTTGCAAGATGTTTAAATAATATCTAATTGTTTTTTAATAAAGAAATGAAATTGCCAAAAAATAAATCTAAAAAAAATTGACCAAACTGACAAATCAGATTGGTCAAAATGACTTTTATGAGGAGGGGTTACGTAAACTGACGAATCATTTTACGTACATTGGTTTTTGCTTCAATCACAGTCATAAATGTATAAGCACCAATAAACTTGCGACTAATAAACATAAACTCTTTGGGCGGAACAGAGAAGTAACGAGATGCCATTGATTGAGCGGCTTGTTGCATGACACGGCTATGAAGCTGGCTTTTTTTCCAATCATAACGATCTTGATCATCCATAATGCCTGCTGGCATATTTGGATTGTTGCTTGGACAGCTAAATGCTTCAGTTGCAACCAAAAAGACATCTGCCATACCTGGTTTAATGCTTTCAGGCATCGCATCAAAAAATTCATAACCAGTCATGGCTTCGACCATTGCATCTTTGTCGTGCTCATAGCCAGCTTGGATTAGGTTACGTGCCACAGAGAGTAAATTGTCATCAAATTGGCGAATTGCACCAAAATCAAGTAAAACAATTTTATCTCTTACATCATCGCCATTGCCTAGACGAACCAAATAGTTACCAAAGTTTGGATCGGTCTGCATTTCACCCCATTCAAACAGTTCACGTACAGCAATTTCTAGAGACGCTTCACCTAGTTGGTTTCTACGTTCTTGAGGTAGAGAGAGCATAACAGGGCTGTTAATCGGTACACCACGCTCGAAAGTCATACAGAGCACTTTTTCAGCACAGAACTCATTTACAATTTGAGGAACGATATAGCGAGGATCTTCTTTTAAACGTGCGGCAAAGCGGCGAGTTGTGGCTGCTTCGATGCCGTAATCCACTTCACGATGCATCATTTCACGAACTTCATCAAACCATTGATCAAATTCACGTGTTTGCGGCACCATACGAGTGAGTTTCAACATGTTTTTGAACAAATTCATATCTGAGTCAATCGCTTCAGCAACACCTGGATATTGAATCTTTAAAACCAGCTCTAAGCCATCAGATTTACGTGTAGCGCGATGTACTTGTGCCAGTGAAGCTGTTCCGATCGGCTCATGATCAATGGTCAGGTCGTCTAATCTGGAACCTAATTGTGCTTGCAAATGTACTTTGATCGCAGGCCAAGCTAACGCTACAGTTTGATTGTTGAGCGTATTCAATGCTTGTGTGATTTCTTCAGGTAAAAAATGTTCGCCATATAAAGCCATCATTTGTCCAATCTTGACGATCGAACCTTTGAGCTTACCGATTTCTGCGACGAGATAATTGGCTTGATCACTCATGGCTTTTTTACGTTTTTTTTCTTTTTCTTCCTCATTGGAAAACATAGAAGTCGCGTTAGCTGTTGCCCAACGTGTGCCAGCGAGTAAAGAGGCTTTTGCGATCGATAAGCGACGATCCACAGACGAGGTTTTCAGGTTCTTAAGCTTATCGTTCTGATCGGACATGAAAGAAAAATCCTATGCTGAAATCGAAGGGAGTGAAGCCGAGAGCTAAATTGTAGTGGATATTACAGCTTTTAAACGTATTAAAATAGTTCAATCGTTTGAATTATCAGTCTAAATTTGTGAAACAGATCAATGGTTCAAAATAGCCTAAGTAGTTTGTTAACCTTTTGAATCATATTGATATACAAATGTTCTAAATTTTAAACTGAATCTTCAACGTTGATTTCTGCATCAGAGCTTCACGATTTGAATCAATATGCTTAATCAACATTTGTTTTACAAAGTTGTGATGGAAACCAAGCGCATGCGCTTTAACAATAATGATGCTAGGCAAGGTAAAAAAGAAATACTTAGTGTCTTCTAAAGTCGCATTCTGAAAAATACCTTCTTCAATCAAAGTATCTTTTAGAAATTGCTTTTCAGCTTGTACAGCAGTGGATGATTCATCTTCCCAGTAATTCTGGCGCATTGCCATTAAATTGTTATGTTTGTAGCTCATGAGTTGCTGTACCGAATCATTTAGATTTAAGAAATATATGAGGATGACATTCAATTTATCAAGAATAGATTTATGTCCAAAATAGCCTAAGCAAATTTAATCTTATTTATTAGAGTGCTACACTATTACCACTTATAAAACTCAAATGAAAGACATAGGTTTACCATGACACCGGCATGTAAGTTATTGGAAAAAAATAAAATAGCATTCTCAATTCATGAATACGAGCATGATGCTAATGCCAAAAGTTTTGGTTTAGAAGCAGCAGAGAAGTTAAATTTGAGCGTTGAAAAAGTGTTTAAAACGCTTATGGTGACAGACGAAAAGAATTATTTTGTCGCAGTTTTACCTGTAAATCATCAATTGAACTTAAAAAAAGTTGCAGCAGCAGTGGGATGTAAGAAATTACAGATGGCAAATCCTAAGGATGCAGAACGTTTAACAGGATATTTAGTGGGGGGAATTAGTCCATTAGGACAGAAAAAACGTTTAAAAACGGTGATTGATGCTACGGCGAATGCCTTCGATAAGATTTATGTGAGTGGTGGTAAAAGGGGATTGGACATCGGACTTAATCCTCAAGAGCTTGCGAAATTGCTTGGAGCAACTTTTTCTGACCTCTTGGATGATTAATGCACACAAACAATAAATTAGTGTTTGAATATCTCATTTTTTAACGTTGGTATCTGTAAAAGCTATTGTTAAATAGAAATCTATCACTTTATTTAATCAACATAATTATTATTTTTTGTATCTGAATTTCATTTCTATATTAATAAATACCTTCATATTCAATTGTTTAAACACCTATTTAGCAAGTTCTTTTATTGAATTGAATTAATAAATGATAATTATTATCATTAGTGTTAGTCTTTAGCTCAGCCTGAGTATGGTTGAGTTTGTTTAGAACTGAAAACTTCGCTTAAAAAAATTAACTCTCTCTTCATAAGAGGATATCGTCAGATGCAACAACTTGCCAACCGATTGGCGATGCAACATTTCGTCAATGCATATATGCAAGAAACTGACAAAGGTCACTTTCTCAATCAAAATCAACAAAATCCACAACAACAGGCGTTTAGTCAAGGTTTGACCCTGTTATCTATACCGATACATGCCATTCAAGCTCAATGTTATTTCCCTTTATCTTATGTCAGTCGCGTTGGACGACACCGTTTAGCTGATCTTCCTCAAATTATTATTCACGGACAAATTAAAACCTTAAGCCCTGTCTCGATTGTGGGGCTTTTGCTTGAAGAGCTGGTTTCTGAATCTGCTGTTCCTTTGGATGCTTCATCTTTAGTAGAGAAATGGATTCAAAGTCGTGATGCTCTACAACAGTTTTTACAAAATCGTGAACATGAATTCGATGATTTAGTAAAAGCAGGGCAAAGCTTTATTGAAACAGAGCAAGCTTTGATTTTGGGGCATAGCATGCACCCTGCACCCAAAAGTAGAACAGGCTTTGTTCATGAAGATTGGTTAAAGTTTTCTCCTGAAAATAAAGGCTTAACTCAAATGCATTATTGGCTGGTTCACCAGGAGTATATTGCTGAAGGGAGTGCAACCCATGAGTGTATTTCTAAGGAATTAAAAACAGCATTACAGTGGTATTTGTCCGAATCAGACTTAAATCTACTTAGAACGCATACGCAATATAAATTACTCCCTCTACATCCGTGGCAAGCACGTTATCTACAAAGCAAACCATGGTTTGAGCGGTTAAAGCAAACGGGGCAATTGATTGATCTTGGTTTGCGTGGCTGGCAGTTTGCACCAACAACGTCCATTCGAACTTTAGCCAGTTTTAATGCGCCGTGGATGCTTAAACCTTCGCTTTCAGTGATGATTACCAATTCAATTCGTGTAAATTTAGCCAAAGAGTGTCATCGAGGTGAGTTAACACATCGACTTTGGCATAGTGAGTTTGGTCAAAATATTTTAAAGCAATGTCCAAGTTTAAAAGCGGTCAATGATCCAGCTTGGATGGCGTTGAAAATCGATGATGAAGTGGTGAATGAAAGTATTTGTATTTTCAGAGATCAGCCATTCCATCCGCAACAACAAGTCACATGTATTGCATCATTGTGCCAAGATCATCCAACTAAACCGCTGAATCGTTTTAATGCGCTTTTTGCAAAAATAGCCAAAGCAAATCATGAAACAGATTATTCGGTGATTGCTTTTGATTGGTTTAGTCGCTTTCTTGAAGTCAGTTTGCAGCCCTTGATGTATGTCTATCATCGTCATGGCATGGCATTTGAATCACATCAACAAAATGTGCTGTTAGAGCTAGAAAATCATTTCCCTAAAAACTTATGGTTGCGTGACAACCAAGGCTTTTATTACATAGAAGAATTTGCTACTGAAATTTTAGCGGCATTGCCAGACTTGAAAGAAAAGGCCTTTGCAGTAGGCCCTAAAGATTTTGTGGATGAGCGTTTTAGTTATTATTTCTTTGGAAATACTTTATTCGGCATTATTAATGCAATTGGAGCGACGGGCTATATTGCTGAAGAGATCCTCCTTGAACATTTAAAAGTATTTTTACAAGATCAGTTACAGCAATATCCGGATAGCACCTTATTGCAAGGTCTATTGTTCAATGACACTTTGCCATATAAGGGCAATTTGCTGACTCGTTTACATGAGCTGGATGAACTGATTGCTCCTGTTGAACACCAATCCGTTTATGTCCAACTGCCCAATCCGCTGTTTATTTCACAGAAGGATGTCAGTTATGCATGATTTTATCGGTATTGGACTCGGTCCATTTAATTTGAGTCTTGCGAGTTTAATGCAAGATAAAACTGATCTTAAATATTGTTTTTTTGAACAGAAAGCTCAGTTTGACTGGCATGCAGGTATGCAATTACCTAATGCATTGCTACAAGTGCCTTTTATGGCGGATTTGGTCAGTTTGGTTGAGCCAACAAGCCCATATAGCTTTCTCAATTATCTGAAACATCATCAACGGCTATATAAGTTTTATTTCCGTGAAAATTTATATATTCCACGCCAAGAATATAACCACTATTGTCAGTGGGTTGTGCAGCAATTGGCCAACATCCAATTTAGTAGTCGTGTGTTAAATGTACAGCCTATAAAAGGTGGTTTTGCCGTTGAAGTGTTGAGTAATGGCGAGAAACAGTTGTATCGCACCCGACAGTTGGTATTGGGAATAGGAACTGTACCGCATCTGCCTGAAAGTTTGCAGCAGGTCTATCCTAAAACATCACATTGCTTACATTCAGCAGAGTATTTAAAACATTGCCCTGAAAAATTAAAGGGAAATGTGGTACTCATCGGTTCAGGTCAATCTGCTGCCGAAATTTTTCTTGATTTATTCGATCGTCAATATGCCCAAGGAAAAACTAGACCAGACTTTCATCTGCATTGGTTAACACGATCTGCAGGTTTTTTCCCAATGGAAAATACACCATTAGGTTTAGAGCATTTTAGCCCTGACTATATGAATTATTTTCATCATTTACCGCCATCGCTTAAAGCTGAATTACCAGCTCAACAAGCAAATTTATATAAAGGGATTAGTAGTAAAACGATTCGTGATATTTATGAGCGTTTATATCACCGTAGTATTGGGGGAAATGCAACGGATGTCACATTGGCAGGACATCATCAATTACAACATGCTGAGGTACTCGAAAACGAGAAACTTCAGCTGAGATTTGAGCATAAACAACAAGGTGAAAAATACCTATTAGATGCAGATAGTGTGATTGCTGCAACAGGCTACCAATATCCAAAACCTGTATTTTTAGAGAATTTACAGCCATTGATGTTGCTTGATCGTGCTGATCGCTGGCAGGTCAATGCTGATTTTGAGGTGAAGTATCAAGGGGATGGACGTATTTTTATCCAAAATATGGAAGTTTTCCATCATGGTGTAGGAACCCCCGATTTGGGTTTGGGAGCGCATCGAGCGGCAACAATTGCCAATCAGTTGGTTGGGGAAACGTTATTCAAGCTTGATCATGCTCAATCTTATCAGCAGTTTGGTGTCGTCGATTCATCTAAATTGGATCATTCATTTACAGATCATGCGCAGTTATCAGATTCAGGAGTATCACGTATCTCACATAAATCTAGTCAACTTCGTCATAGCGCACAAGCATTTTATTCACATATAAAACTGTCAGAGCACATTGACTGAGTTGCACAGAGGAAATACGTATGCAACCGTCTTCTATACCTACAGATCAACCAATACGATTAGAAATACAACGCTATGTGTTGCTCACCGTCATGTTGGGTACAGGCACAGTCAGTTTAAACAATAGTAGTTTCAACCCGGCGATACCTCAATTGATGCAATATTTTCAGATTGGGGAAATTTGGGCGAGTTGGGTGCTGGTCGCCTTTTTACTCTCAATGAGTATTAGTTTGCCATTGGCTGGTTTTTTCAGTCAGCGCTTTGGTAAACGAAAGACTTATTTATTGGCTTTATTTGGTTTTGCACTGGCTTCTGCATTTGGTGGTTTACTTAACCAATTTGAATCTGTACTGGTCGCCAGAGCCTTACAAGGTTTTTGTAGTGGGTTGATGATTCCCTTGTCACTGGGGCTGATTTTCTCGGTCACACCAAGTGAGCAGCGGGGGAGTACCACGGGTTTGTGGGGTGCAATGATCATGTTGACCCTAGCGATTGGACCCATGCTCGGTGCGTTAGTTTTAGTTTGGCTTGATTGGCAGGCATTGTTCTTTATCAATTTGCCGATTGCGTGTATCGCATTGATTTTGGGATATATCTATCTTCCTAAAGAAAAGGCTGATCTGAAACAACAATTCGACTGGATGGGGTTTATTTATCTCAGCATAAGTATGGTCTTGCTACTAGGGACCTTAAGTCAGCTTCACCAAGTCGAAGATTTATATCGACCTATTTATTGGTTGTTGTTAGGCGTGAGTGCTTTGACATTTTGGCAGTTTATAGGCTTACAAAAGCGCAAGATCAAACCTTTGATTGAGCCTACACTCTTTGCATCAAAAGGGTTTCGCTTCAGTTTAATGATCTGCATTGTACAAACTGTGGGTTTATTTGTCGGAATGTTATTAATTCCGTTATGGATACAGCAGAGTTTGAAGCTCAGTCCGCTGTGGACAGGTTTTGCATTGATGAGCAGTGCTTTGGTGACTGGTTTATGTAGTCAGCCAGCAGGAAAATTTCTTGATCGATATGGTGCTGCAAAATTAATGACGCTCGGATTATTAATTACGGCGATCTCATTTGCTTTGCTGGCTTGGGCACCTTCTCAGAATGTTTGGTTCATTATCTTCTGTATGGTGCTGCATGGTTTGGGAATGGGGCTGTCTTATATGCTCTCGACCACAGCAGGTTTGAATAGTTTGGCTCAACAACAGCAACATTTGGTCACACAGGCTGCGGCGTTGAACAACTTGTTTCGTCGTATTTTTGCGGCTGTGGCAGTTGTGCTCGCAGCGTTATATCTGCAATTAAGACAAGATCTTTTCCAAATCAGTACTTATCCCGACGTAGATTCCTTTAAGGGTATCCAAGAAATTTTTATCTGTTGCAGCTTACTTATCTTATGTGCTCTGCCTTATGCATGGCGCTTTCCAGATCAACACAAAATTCATGAATTAAATAAATAGGATTATCAAAAATGGGACAGTTACATCCAGTTTTATCAAATACACATATTGTTCAAGAGGCTTATCAAGCATGGCAAAAACCTCAACTCGAACAAGGTAAACAAGTCGAACAACGTGTCATCAAACAACTGTTACAGGCTTTAATTTTTGAAGAGATTATTGCTGCTGAATATGATGGGGAAAATTTCAGTATTGAAGTTCAAGATCGTCAGCAACAAACGATTCGTTTTATTGCTGCAGGCCAGCGTCAGTATAGTTATAAATTGGTTCGACTCAGTCGTGATACAGATGTATTACGTCAAGATGTAAATGGTGATCTACAACCTGCACGTTTAAATCAGGTGATTGATGAGGTGTTGCGTTCTATTGCCGATGCAGCAAAAGTTGAAGATTTTATTTTTGAATTGAAGCGAACTTATATTCATGATTTGCAGTCTCAAGTTTGTTTTGAAAATTATGCTCTACCTGCAATCCAATATCCTTACGATATTTTAGAATCGTATTTGATGGAGGGACATCCATATCACCCTTGTTATAAATCACGTGTTGGTTTTAGCTTGCAAGATAATGTGCGATATGGGGTCGAGTTTGCACAGCCAATGGCGTTGGTTTGGCTTGCGATTCACCAAGACCTTGTGGCAAAAAATCATTCAGCGAGCATTGATGTTGATGCTTTTTTTCAAGCGCAAATCAATCACCAAGATCAACAACTGTTTCAGCAAGTTCTAAATGAGCGTGGTGTCAATGCTAATAGCTATGTCTGGATTCCTGTACATCCTTGGCAATGGGAAAATCATTTGATTACGATCTTTGCGGAAGAAATTGCGGATCAAAAAATGATTTATTTGGGTCATAGCCACGATCGTTATTTGGCACAGCAGTCATTGCGTACCCTGACCAATTTACAGCATCCAGAAAAGCCTTATATTAAATTGGCAATGAGCCTGACTAACACCTCGAGTTCGCGTGTTTTGGCGAAACATACGGTCATGAATGGACCAATCATTACCGATTGGTTGCAGCGTTTAATTGATCATAGTGACACTGCCAAACAACTCGATTTTGCAATTTTACGCGAAGTGTATGGATTAAGCGTTGATTTTACACGTTTGCCCGAATCTCATGCACAGCAAGCCTATGGCACCATTGGATGTTTATGGCGTGAAAGTGTGCATCAATATTTACGTGAAGGTGAAGATGCGATTCCTTTGAATGGTGTGAGCCATATTCAAAAAGATGGAAAAGCATTGATTGCACCTTGGTTACAACAATATGGCGTTGAAGAATGGACACGTCAGCTTTTAAAAGTGGTTATCTCACCATTGATTCATCTACTGTTCGCTGAGGGGATTGCGACCGAATCCCATGGTCAAAATATCATTTTAGTTCACCAGCAAGGCTGGCCGACTCGCGCACTGTTAAAAGACTTCCATGACGGCGTACGTTATAGCCCTGCACATTTAGCACATTCTGAGTGGGCGCCAGAACTTGATCAATTGCCCAAAGAACATGCTGAAACCAATAGCATGTCGTTTATTTTGACGGATGATTTGGACGGGATCCGTGATTTCAGCTGTGCTTGTCTGTTCTTCGTCGCATTAACAGATATTGCAATTTTTCTAAACCAGAGCTATGCGGTATCGGAACAAGACTTCTGGCTATGGGCGGCTGAAGTTATTCAGGATTATCAACAACAGCATCCTGAACATGCAGAACGTTATCAACTTTTTGATGTTTTTGCCGATAAATTACGGATTGAGTCACTCACCAAACGTCGTCTATTCGGTGATCGCAGCCTACAGATTAAATTTGTTGATAATCCTTTAGCGCCTTTTAAAGCGCAGGTGAAGTGAGGATTATTTATGAATGCACTTCAACCGATCTATCAGTTGTCAAACCCAACAATGCTACAAGATTTTGTTAACGCGCTCTTGGTCGAAGCATTAGTTCCTGAGCAATGTATTGTTGATCTTGCTACAGTTCAATCTGAGTTAGAACAATATAATATTGATTTTGAATCATTGTTCAACACAGGTTTTAAACAGCATTTCGTACTGTTGCGTGATCAAGTTCAACAAAGTATCGTGCTATTTCCCATACAAAAGGGGGTGACACAGACATGGTGTTTTACTGCGGACTCAAAAATTCTATTGCTGGAAAATACAGATACGCAGCCTCAAATGAATACAATTGGATTGATTGAATTCTTCGAGTTTTTGCAAGCAGTTGGACTGCTTCAACATTGCCACAAAGATAGAGTTAAGACTTTTGCTGAGCAAATTCACACGTGTATAAAGCAATCTAGTTTGTTGCAGCAGCATCAAGTCAATGCACATGATTTACTGAATCAGTGTTCAGCGCAAGTGTTTCGGGTTTTAGAACAATATGCAGGTTATCGGGACCGTCCTTATCATCCTTTAGCCAAGTTAAAAGAAGGCTTAAGCCCGCAAGAATATATGCAGTATTGTCCTGAATTTGCTCAAGAGTTATGTATTTCCTGGGTGGCAGTGCATAAAGATAAAATGATGTTTGGTATTGGTGTGGACGATCCTTTTACTCAGCAGCCGAGCCAGATTTTTAACAATCGAGCAGAGCGTTATCAACTGAAACAAGAAATGTTTCAACGTGGTTTAAGTGAAACCCATATCGCGATGCCAATTCATCCGTGGCAATTTCAGCATTTATTTCATAAATTTTATGCTGAAGATGTCGCAGCAGGAATTTGCCAACCTTTGAGTTTTAAATCTCAGGGTATGTACGCCAGCGCATCTATGCGGAGTCTTTTATCAGATGATGTTCCACAAGAAAGCCTTAAATTACCAATCGGCATTAAAGCGCTGGGTTCATTGCGCTTCTTACCGATTGTAAAAATGATCAATGGAGAAAAGAATCAGAAGCTCTTAGTCCAAGCGAAACAGAAAGATCCAGTATTACAACAAAAGTTATGGCTATGTGATGAAACTCAATGGTGGTCATATTTACCAGAAAAACAGCAAGATCGAAGTGCAAATAATGAATGGTTATTTGTTGAAAAACCAACGCATCTAGCCGCACAGCGACGTCATATTCCATCTGAATTATTGCAACAACCTTACCAATTGATCCCGATGGCGAGCCTTGGGCATCGCATTTCAGATCAACCCGCTATTTTTGACTATATTTTGCAATTACAACAGAAGGACAATGGCACCAAACAAGTGATTGAGCAGTTCGCCGCATTATGTGGGTGTTTCTTCGAAGTAAATTTACGTTTATTCCGTTTAGGTTTAATGGGCGAGATACATGGGCAGAATTTATGCTTGGTACTCAAAAATGGGCAATTTGATGGTTTGATGTTCCGTGATCATGATTCCTTACGCATTTATTTGCCATGGTTAGAAGAAAATGGTTTAGAAGATCCTGATTATTTAAGCCCTCATGATTTTAGAAATACGCTTTATCACGATTCGGTTGAGGCGTTATTGCTCTACATTCAAACACTCGGTATTCAGGTTAACTTAGGTTGCATCGTTGATACGTTGACAAGCCATTACCAAATTTCAGCGGTAGAACTTTGGCGTGTATTGGCACAGCAATTACAGCAAGAGCTAAAAAAACTCGACTTCCAGCCTGAAATCCGAATCCAACTACAACAGCTACTGTTTGAAACACCACAATGGCCCTATAAACAGTTATTACGACCATTGTTGGAACAAGATACCCGCATTGGAAGTATGCCATCAGGAATCGGGGAAACCCAGAACCCTTTGTGGCATGCTTTGAACCATTCATAGTGTTCGCTATGAATACCTGCCTGCATTTTCCGCAAACATGGTCTGAGACCACGGCTATATTGCAGCAAGATCTGAAACTGGATATCCGTTGTTTAGCGGGTGATGCAATCCGTTTAGTCGACCTCATGGATGAGTCGATTTGTAGGCAAGTTTTACAAGATTTTGCGGCGCGTATTCATGCCAAAAATATGACCTGCGCAAGCTCATTATTTATCAAATATTGGGCAACGATCTGGATACTTCCTTTTTTATATTGTCATGCGGCATCGTTGCCATTTATTGGCTGGAGTAGTGCGGTATTGGCAGTGAATTTACCTGTGTCATGGCATTGGGATAGAACATTGCAATTGGTTGAACCGACATTATCATCACTTCAAATCATGTCCTTACATGATATTGAAAATATGTTGGGACAATTCAATCCACTGTTTCAACAACTTGCCAGAGTTGGACATGTTCCTTATGCCTTGCTTTGGGAAAATGCAGCTGTTCGAGTGGTGCAGTTTTATCAGTCCCAAGCACGACAAGATTTAAGCAAAGCGAATCGATCACGTTTACAACAGCAAATTGTATTACTGAAAGCAAAATCAGGCGAAAGTTTTAACTTAGCTGAAAATCCTTTCATCTCCCTTTGGAATAATTGGTGTCCAAATAACGAAATTTATATGAGAAAAAAGTGCTGCTTCTATTTTCAGCTTGAAGAAGCTGGGCAGACTTTATGCCGCAATTGTCCTTTACAGTTAAAAGAAATGAAAGAGAGTAAGTCATGAGTCAAACAGACCATTTTGAATCACTGGTTGCTGCTTATCAAAATATCGCGACCTCAACGATTGGTCATGTGCTTGATATAGGGCATATTCCACATGTTTTTCCAATCTCACCTGAGCAGAAGTTAGTCGGTATTGTACGAACGGCGCGACTTGAATCAAATAACGCAAGTGAATTAAGACATGTGCTCATGAGTTGTAAAGCAAATGAAGTATTAATGATTGATGCTCGATATGATCTTCAACGTGCATGTTGGGGGGAGCAGAGAAGTGTTGCAGCCATACATTGTGGTTTAGCAGGTGTGGTTGTTTTGGGTACAATTACTGATCGTACCGCTTTGCTCAATCTCAGATTGCCGATCTTTGCCCATTCTGTAAGCTGCCTCACGACTCGAAATCAAGGGGAAAGTTTGGTTGAAATCAATGCAGAGATTTATATCAATCAATTCTCAGTGCAGTCAGGGGATTTATTGATTGCCGATGCAGATGGCGTTTTTGTCTTAAAAACTGATATTGCATGTGAATATCTAGATGTTTTTCAGCAATTAGAAGATGAGGAGCGACATAAGAAGGAGAAATTCTTTTCGCAGGAAAATATTAATGATTATTATTTTAATGTTAATTATTCTCATTAGTGTTTGTATTAAGTATAATAGCTCGCCTTTTGAACATTTTTAGTGGCTTGAACGAATTCTCTGGAGAAGTAAAAAATGAAAGTGAACAATGAAATTGGGGTTGAACTTCAGAATCAGATAAATACAAAACAGTTTTTATTAAAGATGACACCGTGTTGTCTTGCTGTTTTAGCCATGTTTGCCCAACAGGCATATGCAGAAACAGTATCTTCGAATGCATCTGTAACAGCAAACGTTGATCAAAAGCCTACGACTCAGTTAGAAAAAATTGTGATCACAGCAACACGTACACCAAAAAACATTGCAGATATTGCGGGTACGGTTCAAACCATCGAAAAAAATCAAATTGAACAGCAGAGTGGTGCAGGTCGTAAACTGGCCGATGTGTTAGCGCAATTAGTACCGTCACTGGCACCAAGCACAGGTACGACCACAAATTATGGGCAGACCATGCGTGGTCGTGATGTGATGATTTTGATTGATGGTGTGTCACAAAACGGTTCACGTGATGTTGCTCGACAACTCAATAGCATTAGTCCAAGTATGATTGAACGTATTGAAGTGCTTTCAGGGGCAACCAGCATTTATGGTTCTGGTGCAACAGGTGGCATTATCAATATCATTACCAAACGTGCAGATGCATCGCAACCACTAAGCTTTGAAACGAAATTGGGGATTACATCTTCTGATACTTTCCGTGGCGATGGTTTAGCTTATGAAGTGGGGCAGTCGGTTGCTTTTAGTAAAGATAATCTAAATGGCTTTTTAGGCGCGAATTTTACCAGTCGTGGTTCACAGTTTGATAGTCATGGTGACCGTATTGCGATTGGGCCAATGCAAACCAGTCGACAAGATACCGACACCATTGATGTAAATGGACGTATCAGTATTGACCTCACAGACACTCAATCTTTGAGTTTTGGAGCGCAGTATTATAAAGACAAGCAAGATAGTGAATATGGTCCTGATTACGGCCCTAATTATGTTTATGGTGGTTTACCAAACTCTTATATCGGTAAAAAAGGCTTACAATTACCGACACAGCCATTTACTGAACGTTATGCCTTCAATACACAGTACCAAAATCAAAATGTATTGGGGCAAGTACTTAATCTAGAAGCGTACTACCGTAAAGAAGATGCGCGTTTCTATCCAGTCTATACTGGTGCTGCTATGACCGAAGCAACACAGAGTCAGTCTAACATTGATGTTGCTGGTTTCCGTTCCACCATGCAAAGTGATCTTAACGTTGCAAGCCGTGATCTTAAGCTGACGTATGGTGTTGATTATGATCATGAAAAGGATGATCAATATTATGATCACTTAGCTGTATCAAATACAGGACTTCACTTCAAACCAACGGGGAAGACTTCTGATGCTGGGCCTGATACAACGATTCAAAATGTTGGCACATTCTTGCAAGCAGATTACGCACTTACAGATCGTTTAAATGTACAAGCAGGTACGCGCTATCAATATATTAAAGCAAAAACAGAAGCTTATACTGCCCGAGGTGTTGAACAGCCAAGCGGTTCTGTAAGTGATGATACGGTTCTGTTTAACTTAGGAACAGTATATAAGCTAACGGATGATCAACAAGCTTTTGCAAACTTTTCACAAGGTTTTAGTTTCCCTGATGTACAACGCATGATGCGTGACGCATTTAACTTGACCACAACCGCAGATTTACAACCTATTCGTGTAAATAGTTATGAATTGGGTTGGCGTTTGAATGATGAGCAAGGGCTAAACCTAGGGATCACAGGTTTTTATAACACTTCGGATAAAGTAACCAAGTTTGAAAATAGAGTGGCAAGTATTGTTGATACTGATCAGCGCATTTATGGTGCGGAAGTCACTGCAAGTTATCCATTTATGCAGGATTTTAAAGTTGGCGGTAGCTTGGGTTATACCCGTGGTCAATTTAAAGATAAAGCAGACAACAAATGGAAAGAGTTAAATGCTACCCAAGTATCGCCGACCAAAGGGACGGTGTTTGCTGAATGGAATAACGATGAAGGTTTTGGTACTCGGGTACAGATGCTAGCAGTAAAAGGTACGGATGAAGCTTTGAAAGATGGTTCACCGGCTGCAGTTAAAATAAAAGGTTACACCACCATGGATGTATTAACGCATTTCCCAGCATGGAAAGGCCGCGTAGATTTTGGTGTCTATAATGTTTGGAATAGAGACTATCGTACTGTCTACAGTCAGCAAGCTGAAAAGATATATGGGCTTGTTGAAAGTCTTCCTGCTGAAGGTCGTACTTATGGTTTAAGTTATACCTTTAACTATTAATTCGATCTAACTAAGGAAATATCTGTATTTATTGCAGATATTTCCTTTTTGCATACAGTATTTTTTTCTTTTTTAAGGTCGTACAGATGAATCACTCTGAAAAACAAGAAAAGTTTTATCTCAGCTACCGTAGAGTGTTTATTGTTTGTTTGGCTGCGTATTGTTATAGCTCTTGGTTAAGTCTGGTTTTAGCCAAATGGCTACCTTTTGCTAAAGCTGAAAATGTGTATTTTGCAGTTTTCATCAGTTTTATCTTTTTTATTTTTTATATTATTTTTACCAGTTCCGTCATATCTAAGTTGTGGTTTTGGCCAATCAATAGTTTGGGTATCTTTTTGCTTGTCAGTTATTGGTTATTAGCTCATTGGGGAGTTGCTTGAAATGAATTTCCGTCAAATACAAGCAATACTGCATAGTTGGTTTGGTATCCTCTTTCTTTGGGTGATCTTTTTTATTTTTCTCACGGGTTCAATCGCGTATTTTCGTACAGAAATCAATGTTTGGTCGCAGCCAGAAATTGTAACTCAAGTAGAAAAAATACCGACGACGCAACATGCTGCTGAAATGGCATTTGACTATCTAAATCAACATGCCGCAGATGCTAAACGCTGGCGTGTCACGGTGGCCAACGAGCGAATGCCTGTCAACTTACTGCAATGGCAAGACCAACAAGGTCGGCATCAGCAACTACAAAACCCACAAACAGGCGAGTTGCTTAATCCGTTACGTAATACCTTAGGCGGTGATTTCTTTTTTAAGCTGCATTATACCTTGTATCCAATACCAAGCTCGGTTGGTAGTCTGATTGTGGCGATTGCGGCACTCATTTTACTGATTAGCCTGATTACAGGGATCATTACCCATAAGAAAATTATTAAAGAGTTCTTCGTTTTTCGTTCTTTTAAAGGGCAACGCACCTTACTCGATTTACATCATATTACGGGGGTTGTTACCTTCCCATTTTATCTGGTGATGGCCTTTACAGGGCTGATTATTTTATTTTATTTGGTTTTCCATTGGGGGTTAACCGAACATTATGGAAAAGATGGAATTCCTAAGTTTTATAGTGAAATGCAGTTTGTTGAAATGGCAAAATCTCAGCCGTCATTAGAAAGTATGCAACCATTTCAAAGCTTTATAACACAAATGCCTGAGCGTACTGATGAGGGTGCGATCTTGGATAAATTTGAAGTTCAAAAACCCAATACACCAGAAGCAATGATCACCTTTGACTATAACTATAAAAATATTATTACGCTCAATACACCGCAATATATTTTTAATGCAAATACAGCGCAGCAGCTCGAGCAGCCGAGAAATATGAGCGCAATCGCTCAATTTGCTTCGTCAACTTATGGTATTCATCTTGGATATTTTGCATCGATGTGGATGCGGTTTATCTTGGCGCTTCTTGGAGTTATTGGTTGTGTGATGTTGGCGGCTGGCGCTTTGTTATGGCAGAAAAAAAGAATTAATGAACAAAACAGATTTACATATAAATTGGTGCAACATCTTAATTTTTTTACTTTTTTAGGTTTACCTTTCGCTTCAGGTATTTATCTTCTTTTGAATAGAATATTGCCACTAACATCGAATGTTTTGATCAATCATCAGGTCACCTTATTTTATTGTGCATGGCTATTCAGCTTAATCTTTAGTCTCATGCTTCCGATACGTAGAGGGGTGATTGCTTTAACGAGCTTGACCGCATCTATATTTTTGTTGATTCCGTTGCTAAGTTTTATGACGATACCTGAGGCATCTTTATGGAATAGCGTATTACAACAACGTTGGTCAATTGCTGGTGTAGATATTGCCTGTCTCACTATCGGGTTTGTGTTATTCGCTTTCCTGCGCCTCTATATCAAAAAGACGAGGGATAAAGCATGAGTTTTGCCTCATTATTCTGGGCGATTGCTGCATTGATGCAAAGCTGTATGCTAAGCAAGTTTGGACAAAAACATTTGCAACTTGCTTGGTGGGATTCCCAACAGATCAAACAAATCATGGTGATTAGCTGCTTAGTATTATTGGCTATTTCAATGTGGATGAATTATCGCTTTGAGGGGTTATCTGTAGGATTGTTAACCTGGTTGTTTGTCATCGTTCCAACTGCATTTTTTATTCAAATTTTACTTTTTTATAGATTGAAAAAGAAATTTTCGCTGCTATGGAAGCTGAGCCTTTTAGCTGCTGTTATTTTTAGCATATTTGAACTGATCAGCAAGTCTAGTTAGAAATTTGTCTCGCCGTAGAGTCGATCCATGATTTTTATTATAAATAGTGGCCTGGTTTAAATAACAAAGAAAAATGGGAAATAGGGTTGCTGTATTAATAAAAATGATTATCATTACTATTTAAGATAATGCTAAACCAGGATTAGAAGATGATCACAATCTCTCAACAATTACCCGATTACTTTGAATACCATGAAGACGGAACACAATACTACTTACGTCAAGTTCAATATCCGCAAGATATACCTTTATTGCATCAGTGGATGCATGAACCTCATGTGATTCCTCAATGGCAACTCAATAAATCTGAACTTGAACTACACGTTTATTTTGACAAAATGTTGGCAGACGACCATCAACGTTTATTGATCGTTGGTGTAAATGGCAAAGATGTCGGTTATACCGAAATCTATGAGGGTAAGCGAGATCGTTTGGGTCGTTATTACCAAGGTGATGACAATGATTTAGGATGGCATTTGTTATTTGGTGATAAATCGGTATTTGGAAAAGGTTTTTTACGTCCAACAATTCGTTTATTGAGTTTCTATATTTTTGAACATTCTAAAGCTAAAAAGATTGTTGGTGAACCAGACCATACGGTAAAACCATATGCAGCGGTGGTAGAAGATCTTTGTTATGAGAGTCAAGGTTTGATTCCGATGGCGGAAAAAACGGCGATGTTGTATTACTGCTTTAGAGAAACTTTTTATGACAAGTTTGGGGAACATTATCAAGCATCACAACAACAAATGAATGAACAACCAGCCTAGATTCTCAGCGTATCCTAGGCTGTTTCATCAGTAATAAGCAGATTTTAGACATACGCTTGGTGCGTATGTCACTCATATCCGATCATTAAACGTTCATAGATTCCTTCATGGTGCAAGTTTTTTATCCAAACATAACAAAAGACAATAATAAACTGAGCTTGTTGTATGATTTTTGATCAATTTCATTTCATTTATTTACAGTCTGCATTATTGGCATCTTTATTGGTTACTCTAGATAACGTAATAAATATTTTAGGAGTCAAAATGCTGATTTTTCATGATTATCCTGTTCATGGGGCAATTTTTGATATGGATGGAACAATGTTTGATACTGAGCGGTTACGGTTTCAAACATTGAAACAGGCATCTCAAGAACTCATCGGACAGGAATTTTCTGATGATTATCTCATGCAATGCTTAGGTTTGAGTGCAACAACGGCTGAGCAACTTGCTCAAAAACATTACGGTGAGGATGTTCCTTATCAAGCAATTCGAAAACGTGCGGATGAATTAGAATTAGAGTCTGTACGTCATCTTGGTGTACCGATTAAAAAGGGATTGGTTCAAGTTTTAGAGCGTTTAAGAAAGTCTGGTTTAAGGATGGCGGTTGCGACTTCAAGCCGTCGAGCAATCGCTGAAGAATATTTAATTAATGCGAATGTTTATAAATTTTTTGATGTATTGGTTTGTGGTGATGAAGTCGAAAAAGGCAAGCCACATCCCGAAATTTTCTTGAAAGCTGCTGAACAGCTAAATTTAGATCCATCGACATGTTTGATGTTCGAAGATTCAGAAAATGGAATTCGTTCTGCATTTGATGCTAGTGGTATCACTATTCTGCTTAAAGATATCAAAGAACCAAACGATGATATGTTATCTAAAGCAAATTTCTATTATCAAGATATGTATGCGTGTCTAAATGCTTTGGACCAATATATTCCTGAAATGGGGATGCCGATTTTACAAGAAGCTTTTCCGCAAAGCCTGAATCAGTTGACAGTTGGTATCCATGGTTTTGGTGCAATAGGTGGTGGATATATTGCTCAAGTTCTGTCGCATTGGGATGGTTTTACCAGACCTAAACGAATTTTGGCTTCGACCAGAAATCGTTTGTATCTCGAGTCTGTGAATACATTTGCTGGGTATAGCATTCGATATGGCCAATCCTCTTATGATGAGCGAATTGACAATTTAACTGCCATTGATGCCAATAATGAACAGCAAATGCTTGAAATGTATATGCAGTCGAGTCTAATTGCATTGTGTATCCCTGAAAATGCAATTGAATCTGAAGCGCGAGTGATTGCAAAGGGCTTACTTGCACGGTTTATGTCGCAAGATATACAGCATAATAATGAACCCATTACATTTTTAATCATTCTCAATAAAGTCTGTGCAAAGTATCTGGTACTCAAATATATTCGTGACGCTTTACTTGAAATCACTGATGAAGATATCGCTGAACATATTCTAAGTGAACACTATTTTTGCGATACCGTCGTGAATCGAATGGTTTCAAAACTGACCGATCAAACCCTATACCGTCAACTCAATATTAAGCATCGTTTATATATACAAAGCCAAGCCAACTTGAATGCAGATGCCATTGAACTTTCAGATGAAACTACGTTGAGTGAGAAACACGAGCAACAAATGACGCAATGCTTGGAGGACCTACGAGAGCAATTTCAAGTAGGTCAATGCACACAAAATATGGATTTAATTTTATTCAACAGTGAAGCAGATATGCCGATTTATGTTGAAAATAGAAGTCCACTCTTAAGTAAAATGCGCCAAATGGTTTTAGTCGATCAGATTGCCGATATTCAAGTGATTAAAAATCGGTTGTGGAATGGTTGTCATGCCATGTTAGCGTGGTATGCAAGTCTAAATGACATGGAAACCATCGGTATCGCGATGTCTGATCAAAGAATGCAGTGTTTTGTTGAGCAACTCGTTGATGAGGTTAAATTGGGTCTAGGCAATGTCGTTCCAAATCAAGCCAAAGAACTTGATCGTATGGCAGAGAGTTTCTTGAACTCATGTCGATCAGCTTATAAAGATCCTTGTGAGCGTGTGGCTAGAGATCCTTTACGAAAACTAAGTTTTAATGAGCGCGTTTTGGGTAGTATTGAACAACATATACACCAACAAATTCCTTATCAAAATTTATTGAAAGGGGCGATTTATGGCTATGTATATGCTTTAAAAGTTTTAGATTTAGATGAAGTGGTGATCGTACAGCACCTACAAAAAAATATTGCGCAGTTGGATATTTCTGAAAGTCAGCGTAAAGTTTTGCTCGATGCACTCTATAGTGGGATACAGTCGCAATTGAAAGAGGATGGTATGGAACTTGATTTTCAAAATCTCTTGGTTACTCGGTTAGAAAGCGTTTAAATGAAAGCGTCAAAAACGCTTTAAAAAATGAACCGATGTATGTTTGAATAACACAACTTCAAAATGATCTACAAGTTGTGTTATTACAAGCATCTACAAAACTGATGGCAACAGGTATTCATGATTATCCAGAATGGCATCATGGTCGGGTCAAATATGGTTTGTGGTATATCGAAATCAATCAGCCTGAACTGATTGAATATCTAGAACAATTACAACAAGCATTTTCAGATCTGCTGATTCCTTCGAATCAGCGCCAATATCACATCACATTGTTTGTTGCAGGCTTTTTAACTGCACATATACCTAACTTTGATGATGATTTTGAAATGAGCAAACTTAATCGACAAATCAAAAACCTAGAAGCGTTACAACTTGATTGTTTGGAACTTGAAGTGACTGGCATTGATAGCTTTAGCAGTGCTTTATTTTTACAAATTCATGATAAACAAAATATTTTATCTAAAATCCGTCAGCAATTGTCTCTAAGCTCAACGGAAATTGCGGCGCCAGAATATTGTCCCCATATTACTTTAGGCCTTTACCGCAAAGCATGGAATAGTGAACTGATACTTGAACGTATTCAAAAATTGCAACCCCAAAAGTTTAAAATTCAGGTACGACATTTAACTTTCGGTTATTATAAAGCACAGATTTTACAAGGATTACTTTATCCTTATTATCGGCTTAGTTTAGGTTAAATATGTTGCAACTGATTTTGGGTGGGGCACGTTCAGGAAAGAGTCGCTTAGCTGAACAAACAGCGAAAGCAACTGGTCTAGCTGTTGTCTATGTTGCAACAGCGCAAGCCTTAGATGAAGAAATGCAGCAGCGAATAGAGCACCATCAGCAACAACGCCCAATGGAGTGGAAACTTTGTGAAGAACCGATCTTTCTCGCTGAGAAATTATTGCAACTGGATCAAGAAAATCAGTTGATTTTGGTTGATTGTCTGACTTTATGGTTGACGAATTTATTGCTGCACGATGATACTGAATTGCAGCAACAACAAACTGCAAAATTTTTAGATGTATTACCCAAATTAAAATCAACAATCATTCTCGTGAGCAATGAAACGGGGCTTGGAGTCGTGCCGATGGGTGAAATTAGTCGTCGTTTTGTCGATGAAGCAGGGCGTTTACATCAAGCTTTGGGGCAATTCGCTCATAAAGTTGTGTTTTGCGTGGCAGGATTTCCAATGATTTTAAAAGATGAGAAATAGCATGACAGAATCTGTTCAATGGTGGTTGGAGCCTGTTAAACATTCCGATATGAATGCAAAATTGCAAGCTGAACAACGTCAACTGCAATTAACCAAACCGACTGGCGCATTAGGTGATCTCGAACAGATTGCGATTACCTTAGCTGGATTGCAAGCCACAGTACATCCACAAATTAAAACACCTTGGATTAGTATTTTTGCAGGGGATCATGGTGTGGTTGCAGAAAATATTTCTGCTTATCCTCAAGCAGTGACACGCCAAATGCTACAGAACTTTGCATCAGGTGGCGCTGCTATTAGTGTGATTGCCAAGTATCATCACGCTCATTTACAGGTGATAGATTGTGGCACAGTGGGTGAGGCATATGATTATGTGGGTGTTGAACGTCATTGTATTCGTGCTGGCACAGCAAATTTTGCTAAACAAGCAGCGATGACGGAACACGAGTGCGCCACTGCTTTACGGTTAGGTAAAGAGAGTGTCGAGCGTGCACAATCAAAAGCCGCAGATGTTTTTATTGCTGGAGAAATGGGTATAGGCAATACCTGTTCAGCCTCAGCGCTCGCCTGTCTTTTATTGAATGAAAGTGCTGAACAATTGACGGGGGTAGGTACAGGTATCACCAATCAACAATTGCTACATAAGATCAACGTCATTGATCAAGCTGTAAAATTACACAAGTCTTATGTCGCTGATGATGCAATAAAAATCTTAGCGGCAGTCGGTGGACTTGAAATTGCTGCGATGACAGGTGCTTATGTACGTTGTGCACAGCTTGGTTTACCGATTATCGTGGATGGATTTATTAGTTCTGTGGCTGCTTTATGTGCGGTTGGTATTCAACCCAAAGTAAGAGAATGGATGCTATTCGGACATCAGTCTGCTGAATATGGTCATCAACGTGTATTAAAACAATTGAATGCTCAACCGATTCTAAACATGAATTTACGTTTAGGTGAAGGAAGCGGTGCGGGTGCAGCATTGTCAATGATTCAACTCGCTTGTGTGCTACATAATCAGATGGCAACATTTGCAGAAGCGGCAGTTTCGGGGGATAAAGTTGCAGATTGATCTTCTGCGCCATGGTGAAACGACATTAAGCCATACGTTGCGTGGGCACCTTGATGATGAGTTAACTGAACGAGGTTGGTTGCAGATGCAAACAACCATTCAACAACATCTAGATCAGCACAAGCATTGGGATGTTATTTTTAGTTCACCTTTGCAACGATGTAGTCTATTCGCTGAAAACTTGGCGAAACAATTAGACTTAGCTTTCATTATTAACCCGCACATCAAAGAAATGTATTTTGGCGATTGGGAAGGTATTCCAACACAAACGATTTATGAGACATCGCCTGAATTGTTGGCAAATTTTTGGCAATTTCCAACCCAATTCCAAGCTCCGGATGGTGAGCCTTTAGCGCGATTCCAACAGCGACTTTTGGTTGGTTTCAAACAAATTCATCAGCAAATGCAGGACAATAACTGGAAAACTGCTTTGATTGTTACGCACGGTGGGGTAATAAAGTTACTAACCTGTTTAGCAAGACAATATGACTTAAATGAATTGTTAAAAATGCCTGCTGAGCTTGGAAAACTGTATCGATTAGAGTTGCTTAAAGGTGAAAGTGAGATTGGTTTTATGGAAAATTCACTTATTACTTAGCTTAGAAATACGATTGTATTTAAATTTTTTTACTAAATGGTGTAATAGAACTGTCATTGCTCCTGTCTATGATACATGGCACTTCTTTATCTATAAGCAAAAAATTCATGAATATATTATTTAAAAGCAGTGTGTTATGCGCAAGCATATTGTTGGTTGCATGTAACAATGATGATCATCAACAATCACAAACAACGCCTGAAAATAATACGCCATCAAAATATTATCAAACTAAAACACCTTATCAACCTTTACAAGATCTAAAAAAATATGAGCCAATTCCACAAGGCTTCCAAGCGGTTTTTACTGAATTAGTTGCACGTCATGGTTCTCGGGGCTTATCGAGTATCAAATATGATTTAGCACTTTATAACTTATGGAAACAAGCAAAGGCTGAAAATGCATTAACACCTCTTGGTGAAAAACTCGGTGCAGATCTAGAAAGCATGATGAAAGCAAATATTCTGTTAGGCTATGGTGTAGAAGGTATTCGCCAGTTTGGTTATGGCAATGAAAGTTTGACAGGGATATTAGAGCATAGGGGAATTGCTGACCGTTTATTGCAACGATTGCCTGAATTATTTAAAACAACCGCAAATCAACAAACATCTATTTTAGTACAGAGCTCCGGTGTTGACCGTGCCGTAGATAGCGCTAAGTTTTTTACTGATGAACTTATTCAACAAAACCATAAGCTTAAAGATAAAATCACACCAATTTCTTATACTGGCCTAGCCAGTGAAAGTGTGCCAACAGTTGAAGATGGTGGTGTAGATCGCTTCAAGCTTTATTTCCATAAGTTAACGGCAGATCAAGATTTGGCTCAATCTTTATCTGAGCAAGAAAAAGCTGTTTATGATGCGAGCCAGGCTTATCAGAAATTTGCCGAAGAAGATCATGATTTAGCTCAAAAACTGAAAGAGCTGGCAGGTGATATAGGTGCTGAAAAGGTTGCAATGCAAGTGCTTAGACCAATTTTCAAAGCTGAGTTTATTCAAAAACTAGGGACGACTGAGACTTATACCTTTAGCAATAATGGTTCATATAGCGTAGTTGCACCGAATGGTGAAACCATTACTGAAAAAGGCAAGGGTAAAAATAGCATTACTAGTGCTGTGGATGCAGCCGCTTATTTATATGAGCTTTATTCAATCATGGGAGGTATGCAGAGTGAACTCAAAGGTGTCGATTTTGATAAATATATGCCTGAAGATGCGGCAAAATTCTATGCAGAATTTAATGATGCCAATGATTTCTATGAAAAAGGTCCAAGCTTTAGCGAGTCGAATCAAGTTACCAGTGCAATTGCTCAGGGATTGAAACAAGATCTGTTTAAGCAGGTCGATGCAGTCGTAGATAAACAACAATCACATCGTGCAGTTTTACGCTTTGCGCATGCTGAAATCATTATTCCGCTTGCGACGACTTTTGAGTTGCATAACATGATGCAAACTTTGCCATTACGCCAAACCTATAACTATACAAATAGTGCATGGAGAGGTGAATTGGTATCGCCTATGGCGGCCAATTTACAGTGGGATATTTATCAAAATGCTCAAGAAAGTACCTTAGTCAAAATGCTCTACAATGAAAAAGAAACCTTGTTCAAACCTTCATGTAACTATGCACGATATCACGCAAACAGTTTTTATTATGATTATTTAAAACTTAAGCAATGCTATCAAATTCAATAATCTAACTTCATAATTTCTTAGGATGGGAATAGGCTTGCTATTCCCATTTTTATTTCTTCATAATGGGTGAATAAAAGATATAGCTTGGCTGAGATTTCTAGCATGACACCTTTTTGGATTGCCTTGCAATTTTTAACTGTTTTACCGATTCAATTAAAAAATATGCCAACCGCACAGCAAAATGCACAAGCCATTTTGTTTTATCCTTTCATTGGACTATTGATTGGTTTAGTTTTATTTGCATGTTCAATATTGCTATTCAAACTGCCAACCTTATTGCTGGCAAGTATTATCCTCGTATTGTGGATTTGGCTGACTGGCGGATTACATTTAGATGGATTAGCAGATACCGCAGATGCATGGGTCGGTGGTTTCGGTGATCCTGAACGTACACTTAAAATTATGAAAGACCCAGCATGTGGGCCTATCGGTGTTTTAAGTTTGATCATGCTTTGTTTGCTTAAATTTGTCGCTATTTATGTGTTATTAGAACAACAATTATCTACGATTTTTATTATTGTCCCTGCAATTGGGCGAAGTGCGGCTTTATTTCTTTTCCTAAGTACAAGCTATGTGCGAAAACAAGGTTTAGGACGTTCTATTGCTGATCTGATACCCAAAATGATGACATGGATAGTGTTTGTAATTACATTGTCATTTCTTTGTGTGTTTGGATGGTCTGGCATTATCTGTTTAGCAATATTTTTACTGCTGCTGTTTTATCTACGTGCGAAGTTCATTGAAAGAATTGGTGGGATTACGGGTGATACGATTGGTGCTTCGATTGAGTTATCAGAGATGGGTGTTTTGATCAGTTTTCTGATTACATTTTTCTATCTGTCTTAGACTCATGAAATTGAATCTCGATAGATATTGATCCTCTCATTGTTCGTGAGAGGATCAAAAAACATTATCTTTTTTTACGGTAGGCACAGAAGCCTAGTATCACCAAAATAGCAATCAATGCAGCGATTAAACCTAATAAGATATCACGAACAATTTTATCAATCGGTAACCAACTCCACTTATGCAAATAAGTAAAACTTTTGCCTTCGAGTGCATCCTGTGCCGTGACTTTTGTCGCGATTACACCGCTACTTGGCTCGATATAGAGTCGTAATTGATCGTTTAAATGGGTATCAATTTTAATCACTGGAAGACGCTTATTGATAAAGCCGTATTCCCCGCTAAAGCTGGTAATCCATGAACTTTGCCCAATTCTTTCTATCGGTACATTGAGATAATCGGCAGCGAGCTGTTTACTTTGCTCAAGCACGTCAACGGGTTTGGCTTGTTCAGCATCAATCCATTGGATCGCAGGTGTCTGATTTTTACTCTGACCATGATGATCATGTTCATTGGCTGCGGTCATACTGCCTTGCATGTCTTTTTTGCCGATGAGTTGAATCATCCACGCAGCCCGTGTTTGATCGTGATCGAATGAGATAGGTACTAGGTGTAAACGTTGAATCGGCTGAGCAGTTGCAAGTTGCCATGAAGCTTGGTTCAGATCCTGTGTATTAAAAATCGGTTGAATATTTTCGATCTCTGGTTTCTTTTGCCAAAGATGGTAAAAACCACTGCTCACCCAAAGTAAAATAAATACACTCAGACTGATACCTAAATAGCGATGTAGAAATCGAACTGGTTTCTGACGTAAACGATGGTTTTTTCGGTTATGAATTTTGAAAAACAGTCCGATTCCCATGCAAGTGATTGCCAGTATGCCAATTAGGGCGAGCTGCATCAAAATAGTTTGACCAAACCATTGCTGATTATTCCACGTCCATGTATGACCTAAGCGGAAAATCCGTGCCATCCACATCTTTTGATCATTTGAAATCGTGGCAAGTCGTGCATGACTAGGATCAACATAGGCACGTAAACCTTGATCAAAATCAACACGCCAGATTGGCAACAAGCGATTTACACTCGGATAATCATCACTAAATTCTGTAACCAGTTGCGTGGAAACAATATGCTCCTCAGCAAGACCTGTATACCAAACAGCTAAACGTTTGGCATCTTGTGATTCTGCATTTTCAATACGATGACCTGAATGCGCATCATAGTATTCAGCAATATTTTGGTCTGTGCCCAATACCCGATATGCCGTTTGATCGGCATTTATTTGAATGGTTTGAAGTGCAGAAAATTGCTTGATCTGATTTTGCTCTAAGACCATTTTTGCTAGTAAAGCATTGTTTAAATCTAGTTGTTGTGGTGGAGGCATTCGTTTCAAAGGCTGCGGTTGTGTTGCACTCATAATTGGATGCAACACACCTGTTAAAGCCCAAAATAGAACCAAAATGCCCAACACCATTCCAAAGCTACGATGAAATCTCAGTAGCTTTTTGAGTTGGTTGGCATTCATGGCTTATTTCCCAAAATGATAGCGTAACCCTAATAAATAGGTACGCGGTGCGGCAGGGGTAAAGCTCGCTTGGTTATTACTAAATGAGGTACTTTCAGCATAATGCGCGTCTGCGGCATTGATGATATGACCATAGATTTCATATGCATTACGGCGGTAGGTTGCACGTAGATTTAATACCGTATGCCCATCGTATTTTTCGGTATTGGCATCATTGATCCAGTATGATCCGACGTAGACACCTTCAGCGGACAACAACAACTCAGGAATGGGTTTAATTTGGTATTCAACAGTACCAAAAGCTTTTGGTGAGCTAGGCATACGATTGCCATTATAATTTAAGCTTGCCGATGGCTGAAATTGCTTAAATTCATGTTTCGCCCAACTTCCGGATAGTTTCAAGCGTTGATCGTATTGATCCGTAATATTCCACGTTCCACCAATTTCAATGCCTTGATGCTGTGTTTTACCTGCATTACGTGGTTCGCGGGTATTGTCAGGTTTAGTATAATTAATGACTTCATCCTCTCCATCTAAGCGATAAAGCGTAATTTCACCATCTAAACGTTCATCGAATAGTTTAAAGCGTATGCCAAGATCAATATTATTAAAGGTTGCCTCTGATAAATTTGGTGTTACTAAGTTTGCACCGTATAAACTGCTTACTTCTGGTGGTACAAAACCTTGTGACCAGTTGCTATAGATATCCAATAGCGGATGTGCATTCCAAATAAAGCCAAGTTGTGGGCTGGCTTTATGGAAGCGACGTGTTTCGTTCGGTGCACCCGTAACATTTGATGGAGTTAAATTATTCCGATAGTCATATTTAATCCAGTCGTAGCGAGCACCAGCGACTAGATTTAAATTATCGAATGTTTGCCAATTGACTTGGGTGTAAATAGCTTGGTTATCGACATCAACATTGAAGTCACGTAATAATTTTCGTGGTTTAAAACCTGTATAAATACGTGTTTCCGGATCACGAAATACTTCAATATCATTAGTTTTGGCTTTGTTTGGCGTATGTTCTGCCATCGTACCGACAATCCACTTCACCTGATCAAAGTTTGTGGCGTGTTGCAAATTTAGACCATAAGATTTGAACTGATTATAAGTGGTTTGGCCCGTATAAGTCCCTGTAGGCACACCATTTCGCATATCAGTACGAATGCTATAACTTGGATTTTGTTCAGTGGTGTTGTCTCTATAATATATGGTTGCTTGAGTTTGATTGATCTCATTCCAAGCATGGCTAATCTGTGAAGATAAACGGGTGGAATCGACTTCACGATAGGTAAATGTCTGGTAACTATAACCCGGACGTTCACTAAAATCTTTGCCGTTCAGGCTTCCAGTCATGTCGGCTTTTAGGTGATTATAGCTCGCGATATTTTTGATTTGTGTGGCATCAGAAATGTGCCAATCATGCCGAAAGGTGAGACTTTGTTTATTACTTTCGGCGTGATCTTGCCAGCTGTCACCACGATCACTTGCATAGCCAGATAAACGTAGACCATGTTCACCAGATTCAGTATCAAATGTATTTGAAGCACCTAGATCCAGACGGCGATAACCTTCCGTACTAGAAAGTATACCAATTTCGGCAGTTGGTGTTGCGCTTGGTGCTTTAGTTAGAAAGTTAATCGTGCCACCAATGGCATTACTTCCATATAAGCTACTGGCTGGACCACGTAAGATTTCAATACGATCAATTCCGGCAAGATTAAGTTCATAAAGTGCATTGTGATTAAACACCCCAACAGGTCGAACTGAAATACCATCTTCTAAATACTGATAAACTGCTGCTGTGGTCATCGGCTGTCGAATTGACATCATATGTTGTTCATTACCCAAGTCATTCATCAATACCCCAGGGGTTTGATTGACCAATTGCCCAATAAAAGTGGCATTTTTATCGGCTAATGTTTGGTTGCTAATTTGGCTAATCGCAGCAGGGGTATTATTGAGAGATTCACCTTCACGACTTGCTGTAACCACAATAGTCGCTAAGGTTTTGGTATCTTGTGCAGGATTTTCTTCAGCAATTGCCAATGAACTGTAAGTAACAGACAGGCACGCAGCCGTTAAGACTGACAAACGAAAATAAGTCGTCATTTTGAAAACTCTATAAAAGCATTAAACGAGCTGTATCGCAGTGATGAACTGGATACGTATGTAAAAGTTTGCGATTTATAGAGCGACTGGCGGAGCTTGTTTAAGGGGGAAAATATAGAAAATACGTGGAATATACAGATCCTGTGTCCACGCATGGCACAAACAGCGTACACGACTAAACCAAGCCAATAAGAAAATGATAATCAAGCCAAGCAATGGAATAATTGCAGCTGCATCTAAACCATAGGTACACAGTGGGCAATGCTTCATGATTTGGCTAGCAAGTGCATAGACTTGTTGTGCATATTCACTGAGTTGTGAACCGTGTTGAGCATGATCAAGGTGATGATTATGCTGCTGCATCGTATGGTGATGATGTTCACTATGATTGTTGTTGTGTACTTGTGCCGATAATAGTGTGACTTTTTGAATTTCTGTGACTTGGCAATGTGATGGCATTGCATAAAGTGTAGGTACGACGCCCGTATGTACCATGGTTGGTAACAAGATATGCCAGAGTAAACAAAGCAAAGTTATCGTACCCAATAAGGTACGCCACTTGTGCATATGTTGACGGAAACTGGGCTTCATATCGGCGATACGTCGCAGGAGGAATGTGGCAGCAGTATAATTAAAAAAATGTTACAGTTCAAAACATATTAAACACTTGATCAGATGAAATAATGAAAAATTACAGTTTAGATTTCCCTGATGATTTTGATTTAGAAGAGAGGATATGGGAGGCTAAAGGATGGATTACATTAACAATAACTTATAAGAATCAAAATTTTGAATTAAACTTTTATGATCCTGTTCGCTTGATGCAAACGATAAATGATGACTTACATTCGCAACAGTACTTTTTAGAACAGAATCTGATTGTTATACCAAATATTAATCGACTAAATATAGAGAACGTAATTCAAGATTTGGTTAATCATGATAAATTCATAGAGATTTTAAAAATAAAAACAGGCTCATGAGAGCCTGTTTTTGATCTATTCAAAGATTAACGATTTGGTAAAACGTCTTTTAACGCTTCATGCATTTCTAATAATGCTTTTTCAGTGGTTTCCCAATCAATACAGCCATCTGTTACAGATTGACCATATACGAGGTCACACAGATTTTCAGGGATGTCTTGACGTCCACCTTTTAAGTGACTCTCAACCATGATACCCACGATTGATTTGTTGCCATCAAGAATTTGCTCTGTGATGTTTTTCAAAACCAATGGTTGTAAATACGGGTCTTTGTTTGAGTTAGCATGACTAGTGTCAATCATGATTTTGGTGCTGACTTTAGCTTTGGCTAAAGCTGCTTCAGCTTCAGCAACTGAAGTTGCATCATAGTTCGGCTTGCCATTACCACCACGTAAAACCACATGCGCGTATGGATTACCTTTGGTATTGATGATTGCAACTTGACCACTTTCATTTAAGCCTAAGAAACTGTGACCATGTTTTACTGATTGCATCGCATTGGTTGCAACTGTTAAGCCACCATCAGTACCATTTTTGAAACCTACAGGTGAAGATAAGCCCGAAGACATTTCACGATGTGTTTGGCTTTCTGTAGTACGTGCACCAATTGCAGACCAAGAAATTAAGTCTTGATAGTATTGAGGAGAGTTTGGATCAAGTGCTTCAGTGGCACATGGTAAGCCTTTTTCATTCAATTCAAGCAAAAGACCACGACCAATATGCAAGCCTTTTTCAATATTGAAAGAGTCATTCATATCAGGATCGTTAATCAAACCTTTCCAGCCCACAGTCGTACGTGGCTTTTCAAAGTAAACACGCATCACGATATATAAAGTGTCTTTTACTTTTTCACTGAGCACTTTCAAGCGATCTGCGTATTCATGCGCAGCTTTGGTATCGTGAATAGAACAAGGCCCGATCACGACAAACAAGCGCTTATCATTACCATCTAAAATATTACGAACCGTGTTACGCCCATTAAGTACAGTTCGGTAGGCAACTTCTGATAAAGGAAGGTCACTTTTAAGTTCTGCTGGAGTAATCAAAGTCTGAATGCTTTTAATGTTAACGTCGTCGATATCTGGCTGAGAAACTGGATTTGACTGTAGAGTATTCATTGCTGTCACAAATTCAATCGAAAGAAGAGGTTAATTTGTCTACGAATATAGCACGAAAAGCCGATTGATTAACTAGCGATTCGCATCATTTATGTATAAACAATCGGCTATTTAACACTTAAACTATTGTTGTAGAATGAGTTGTTTGCTGAATCAGAACCACTTGGGTTGTTTCAACAGGTTTCGGTTTCTCTTTTACAGGGTTAATAATGAAATTTATACCCAATGCAAATAGCGTGATTCCTAAGATTTTGCGAATAAATCTTTCAGGTAAATGTGAACTGATCAATGTTCCCACAATAATCGCAGGAATAGAACCGACCAATAGCCACATCAACAAGCTAAAGTCGACATTACCAGAAGACATATGACTTAAACCAGCGACAGCAGTCAGCAATACGGCATGCACCACATCAGAACCAATGATACGAATCATCGGTAAGTTGGGGAACATGATCACTAACGCCATGATGCCAAAAGCACCTGCACCGACAGAAGAGAGTGTTACCAATACACCTAGAATAATGCCCATAAACACAATATATCGGCGTTTATGCTGTAGGGCATGTTGTTCGCTTTCCATATTTGCTTGTTCACGATTTCTAAAGCGATCGAAGAACTTTTCAATTCGAGCACGGAAAACGATTGAGATACCTGTCAAAGTCAACATCACCCCTAAAACCATAGTCAGAATAGGTTTGTAATGTGTTGATTGACTGAGGTAATGTTCTAGCACCCAAGAGGTAGCAAAGGAAGCCGGTATACTACCTAAAGAGAGCCAAAGGACTATAGGCCACACAATATTGAGTTTTTTGGCATGAACCAATGAACCACAAAATTTTGAAATTGAGGCGTAGAGTAAATCTGTACCGATGGCAATATGCGGTTCAATCTTAAATAAACTGATTAAAATCGGTGTCATCAATGAACCACCGCCGACGCCCGTGATTCCAACACAGAAACCAACTAGTACACCCGCTAAAATAAATTCCATTGGACCAAACATCGACAATATGCCTAAATTATGCAAAAACAGCATATCTTATTTCTTTTTTAGTTAACTCGTTGTGATGAATAATGATTTACTTATGCAAAAAAAAGATAAAGAAGTGTGCTTATTGCGTGTTTTGTCACCAACAGTGGTCATAATTGAGTTACTTATGAGGGATATCTACTCTCTTTAGAGCCTATTTTTTATTGGGATTAAGCTCGTTGACCCATAAGATCAAGAAGAAGGTTACAGGCGTTGCAAAGATCCACCATCCTACAAAACCGATTGAAGACCCGTAGATTAAACACAGCAAGGCACCTGCCAAGAAAAAACAGAAAAAAGCACACATTCTTAGCTGTAATCGAAAGAGCTGTATGAATGGTTGACGCTTCGGTTTAATTTTGCGGATCGCTTTATCACTGCATTGATATAATAACGTCATGCCTAAGCCAATCAGGAGAAGTGCAAATAACATCATTTTTTTATCTCTTGTCGGTCAAGTTTCGCTTTCAATTTACTGTGTGCTTTAGCTTGAATAGGTTGAATATTTCGATAAATAAATACAGCAAAGAGTGCACAAGCGATCAGAAATAAATCAATCCGCAAAAATGGCCAATAGCTCTGTAGATCTGCAATGAGTTGATGTTGAGTTAGATAAAGCAAGTTATATATAGGCAAAGCAATTGCGAGCAGTCCAAAAATGAAAATTTGGGATTTCCATAAATATTGTTGTTTCGTGATGAGGGCAACTATAAAGCTCAATCCCCAAACAGAGAAGAATGTAAAAATCTCATAATTCGGTGTGGTTTCTGTTAGATGTACCAGCCGGTTGGCAAAAAGGTAGCTTAGCATCGCAATCGGTAAGCCAACAAATGCAGCAACATTCAAACGATCAACCAAGTAGTAGCCAAAATGGAACTGATTTGATTTATTTTGAATCTGACGTTTTAAGCTCCACAACAACAAACCCGAAGCAATCATTAAACAACCAAGAAGTCCTGACAGGAAAAAAGCGAATCGCAGCGCAGGCTGTGCAAAAGTTGCCATATGCAGGCCATAAACACCAAAGTTTAGGGTCGCTACCGCACTATTGTTTCGAGTATCTGCAAGAATTTTACCTGCGCCGTCAAAGCTAATTTGTGCTTGATTTAAGGTGATTGATCGATCTTCCAATTGTTTAAATATAATGATTGCTTGATCTGTATTTAGATTTTTTGCTTCGATGGTTGCAAGTGCTTGATCTCCCCATTGTTGCCGTACTTGGGTGAGGAGGGTTGCAATTGAAACTGTTTCAACAGGTTTAGGTGCTGCATTACTGTTATTACTTTGGCTCACTGTTCTGATTTCGGTGAAATATTGATATGGATTTTCTGGATATAGTTTCTTCATTCCTAAGGGTAGATAGAGATAAAAGAATATCGCTAAACCTGTAAAAGTAATGGTGAGAAAAAAAGGTAATGCCACAACAGATGACACATTATGAAAATCCAGCCAAGAGCGTTGTGATTTAAAGGTTCTAAAGGTGAAAAAATCAGTAATAATTTTTTTGTGGGTAATAATGCCTGAAACCAAAGCAACCAACATGATAAATGCGGCCAAACACGCGATCAGTCGCCCGATGAGGATCGGCATCCCATAAAGTTGGTAATGGAAACGATAGAAAAATTCGCCACCTTGTGTTGCTGATAATTTTAATTCTTGCCCAGTGTTAATATCTAAGTTACGACTTTCATAGCCACCGTCTGCTTTTTCCCAATAAATTTTATTTACAGGCTGCTCAGGATTGGCAATGCCGATATACCATGACTTAGCATCTGCCGCATTTTTTTCTAAATAATCAGTCGCAGTACCTATCGCCACATCTTGAGTCACTTGATATTGTGCAAGTTGCGGCTGCATCCACAAATTTACGTGATGACGATAATACGAACTCGTTCCCATCAAAAAAATGGCAAACAAAAGCCATCCAAATACCAAGCCAGTCCAAGCATGTAACCATGCCATCGATTGGCGGACGCCTTTATTTTGCATTTTAATTTAAACCCACAGATAAGCCAAACAAGAGTCCCACCAAAACCAAACTGAGCAATGTCAATTTCAACAATGAGTTGAAACAAAATCCAAAAATAACAAAGAGTAAATAAAACAAAATCGAGATAAATGCCGCGATAAAAATCGCTTCTGCTTTATCTAGAAAATAGCTGAAGAGTGTCGTTAGGCTTAAACTCAAATACATCATTGCTAAGTAGCCAAGCACGAATATAAATGTAAAGCGATAGAACACACTCAGTCGGTAGGCAAATGTTGGAGAAGTGGATTTAGCCATAAATGTACTTAGAAATAGCAGAGGGAGAGAAAATCACACATGTAAATGATTCTTGTTTATATTAATGTTTATATACAACTCAAGCAATTGCTGATTTATCGCAAATCCAGATGCTCATTCACCCAATTAATGATTTATTAGATTAAAATGATCTTCACTAATCATGAACAAATTACATTGTTTGCTGTGATTCGATGTAAAATCATTCTGTTAGAATCTTTTAAACTTTTGAATGGGGCGTTAGTCTTGTTAAAGCAAAAACTAAAAATTGGCATTGTAGTGGGGGAAGTTTCTGGAGACACGCTGGGTGTAAAACTCATGCGCAGTTTTCGTGAACAAGGTATTGATGCTGAATTTGAAGGGATTGGTGGTCCACAAATGATTGCCGAGGGTTTCCATAGTTTTTATCCAATGGAAATCTTATCGGTTATGGGTATTGTTGAAGTTTTAAAGGACCTAAAAAAACTCTTTGCTGTACGTGATGGCTTAGTTGAGCGTTGGACTGAACAACCCGTAGATATTTTTATTGGGATAGATGCACCAGATTTTAATTTAAGGTTATCAAAAACCATAAAAGAAAAGAATTTGCCGATAAAAACTGTTCAATATGTGAGCCCATCAGTGTGGGCATGGCGTCAAGGACGTGTCCATAGCATCAAGCGAAGTATTGATTTAGTACTGTGTTTATTCCCATTTGAAAAAACCTTTTATGAAAACTATGCTGTTGCAGCGGCCTTTGTTGGTCATCCATTGGCAAAGCAGTTGCCTTTAAAAAATCCAATTATAGAAGCAAAACATCAGCTTGGTTTATCTGCAGATAAAATGCATATTGCGCTATTGCCGGGCAGTCGTCGCGGTGAAATTGAACGTTTATTGCCTTTACTCACTGGTGCAGCCGAAATCTTACATCGGAAACATCCTGAGCTTGAGTTTTTGATCCCAGCGATTAACGATGCAAGAAAACAGCAGATTGGGCAAGGTATCCAAAACTTGGATATCAGCTTAAAAGCCAAGATTCATGTTTTAGAAAATACCGATAATGAATCAAAGATCGGCCGTATGGTGATGAGTGCCAGTGATATTGTGGCACTTGCATCAGGCACAGCCACACTTGAGGCGATGTTGCTGCATCGTCCAATGGTGACTTTTTATAAACTGCATTGGCTTACTTATATGATTGCCAAGTTTCTCGTCAAAATTCCATATTACGCATTGCCCAATATTATTGCGGGTAAAAAGGTCATCGAAGAATTGATCCAATCCGATGCAACGCCAAAACAGCTTGCGACTGAGATTGAAAAATTGATGGATCATGAAACGGCACATATTCAAATGATGCAACACTTGAGTATGCATAAGCAGTTGATCTCTGGAAATACTGAAGACCCAGTGCAATCCATTTTGAAATGCTTAGAAGCTGAGTAAAAAGAATGAAAAGGTGGCTTAGATGCCACCTTTTTACTTATGCACGAAGGATGAGTTCATACCCCGTATATTTACGGATATTGATCACGCCAATATCCAGCAATAAATACTGACCTTTGATGCCTTGTAAAACGCCACGAATTTTTGGGGTTTTATCGAGGTTCAATGATTTTATCTTTTCAGGATAATGATCAACAGGGTAAATAAACTCACGTTGAGCTTCGTTTTCTAAAAATTCTAAGCCTTCATCAAACTCAAGATTTTGATTAAACTCTTCACGAATGCTTTGAATTTTTGGTGCAAACTCTTCAATGATTTGATCACGTTGCTCAATCAAATTTAAAGGTTCTGCTTCACCTTTAAGTAACTTTCGCCAATCCGTCTTATCTGCAACTTGACTGGCAATCAGCGTCTCTAAATGACCAGATAAACGGCGAGAACCAACTTTCATGATCGGCAGTGCTTGAGTCGCACCTTGGTCTAACCATCGTGTTGGCATATTGACGATACGTGTAATCCCAATTTTAAGCGCACTTGAATTTGCCAAATAAACAATATGTGGTTGGAAACACACATTATGTGCAAAATCGTTTTCACGACAAGTTCCAAGATGATAGTGGCAAGTTTCAGGCTTCATAATACACAAATCACATTCTGCCTTGGTCTTGAAACATTTAAAACAATGACCTTGGGAATAGGATTTAGGTGTTTTAGCACCACATGATGTACAGAAAATATTGCCTGTCCATTCGATCTCTAGTTCTTGGCCCAACACAAATGGCAGATCAGTTTCTGAACGATCCAATATAAATTTATATTCAACATTTGCCTTGTGTATTGGTTGATCAGTTACACTATGCGTTTTGAGCGCTGCATGCATTTTATGACAAATGCCTTGTAGTTCCATTAATAAACTCTCATCTTTCTCAATCAAGGGTTGCAGTTATGGCTGAACAAAATGTCATCACTTCTATGCTAGACGATTTATCTAAAGAACAGCCCATACATACTGCACTTTGTATTGGTCAACAGATTGACCAAAATGCGTCCATTCAATGGCATTATTTTAACGTAACTGACTTTCTAAGTCTGCCATTTACGCAGCGCTATGATTTAGGTTTTGTATTTTTTAATACCGTAGAGATGCAAAACGTCAGCCAAACACAAAAAGCGCAGTTGCTTGTCAAATTGCGTGATTTAATGGCAAAACGTATCGTAGTCGTGAGTCAGTTAGATGATGAAAGATTACTTCGTTCGCTAGGCTTTACTCAATTGATCGACAAGACCACACATGAAAACGATTTTGCTTTGTGGCAATTTAATATTTTGACCTATAAACATGTGCCTGATTGGTTTAATTCCAAGTTTTGGGCGAATCCAGAAAACTGGAATAAATTCCGCTGGTAAATCTAAAAAAGTCTCCGTTTTTAAAGACAGAGATTTAGACTAGGTTAACTGCAAGCCCTTGCAAAATTTAACAATTCAATTTTGTTCTGAGCTTTCAAAGCAGCGTATGCTTTTGGAATAAATAATTCCAAAAGGAACGTGTAAGCCATGACAGATTTAAGCAATATTGTTGAAATGTTAGCAAAACAAGCTTTAGGCGGTCAGCAACAATCAGGACAAGGCGGTTTGGGTGGCATACTTGGATCAGTACTGAGCCAAGTTGGAGGACAACAACAAAATACGCAAAACCAACAAGGTGGTTTGGGTGGCGTTTTAGGTTCGGTACTTGGCCAATTGAGTGGTGGAACAACTTCGTCTAACCGTAGTAATCCGCAAAGTCTTCTTATCGTTGTATTGCCATTGGTGCTTGCTTGGATTCAAAAACAAGGTGGCTTACAAGGTGCACTGGATAAACTTAAAAATGCGGGTTTAGCCAATCAAGTACAGAGTTGGGTTGATCCTAATCAGCCAAATAATACCGATATACCGACTCAAAATATGCAGAGTTTGTTTGATGACCAAGATGTTGAGCAAGTTGCACAGCAAACACAGGCCCCAAAACAAGCGATTTATGGCGCGATCGCATCAGTTTTACCACAAGTGATTGATTCTTTAACCCCACAAGGTTCAAGTACAAGTCCACAAGAAGCGAATAATGATATTCAAAATGTTTTGAATATTGTGAGTGGATTTTTAAAGAAATAATTCATAAGTGTAATAAAAACAAGAAATAAAGCTCATGTAAATATGGGCTTTATTTCTTTTATAATTTAAATCGCATGTTAATTAAATGAAACCCTTAGATGTAAAGCTAATTAAAAATGAATCAAACAAAACTCTTTTGAAATTTTTATGGTATTCGTTTATTTCAATTGTTTTCATGAATTTAGTAGCAACGATTTTTCTATTCTCTAAATGAAAAAAGGGCATAGAGCCCTTTTTTACTGATTAGGAAATAATCTTCAAATTAGAAGTTATATTCCATACCTAAGCCGATAGTCGTTTTCTTATCATCTTTCACTAACCAATCACGTTTTTGCTGACCAACTACGCCATAGAAACGTGCTTGTTTGTTGATTTGATAGTCTGCACCAAGACCATAAAGATCTTGTTTACGATCATCACGACCATTTGACTCTGTTGTTGCAGAGATATACTGCGCTTTTAACTTGATCGGTGTAGAAGGGATCTTATAAGCTGCAGTTACGCCATACGCATCTTCTTGTAAACCTTTATATGACGTTACATCAGAACCGCTTGTTGTTGTAACAGTGTCATCTGTTGGTTGAGCTGTTTGCCATAAAGCACCCAATACAAACCCATCAAAACCTATTTTCGTAAAATCATAAGAACCAGTTACACGGATAGCATCGGTATAGATACCAGATAAGCTATAAGCACCATATTTAGATGCGATACCGTAGTTACCTGCTACCGCAGCAGCAAAGCCATAGTCTTTATTGTCATAAGTGATCGAAGTAGAAACGCCGTCACCAAAACCATCACGACTACCTTTATAACCATTAGCTGCATTTTCTTTAGCAGAAGACTCTTCACCTTGTTGGAACATGATGTTGAAAGCCAAGCCACCTAACAATTTTTTATCAGTTTCAAAACCGATCACATTTTTTAAACGATCTTCACCAGCCAAAATAGCGGTCATATCAAGTTCGTTGTGATCGTTATAGATATCTTGGTTGCTGCCTGCTGCTGTTTTGAAGTAAGAGTCGTATTGACCAACTTTTAGTGTACCCACGCCATCTGATTTAAGACCAATAAAGCGGTTGCGGTTTGTAAAAGATTGGTCACCATCACCATCTGCATTGATTTGCCATTCAATTAAATAAACTGCAGAAAGATTGTCTGTTAATTTTTCTTCACCCTTGATACCAATACGAGAAGCGTTTGAATTTACTTTTGTTACGCTTTCGTCTTTAAAGCCATTCTTATCGATTTGATCGAGCGTCACATTGAGCTTACCATACAATGTTGGTGCTGCTTGCGCTGCATTCATGGCTAATGTTGCTACAGTAGCAGCAAGAAGCAATTTTTTCATTGAGATTTCTCCAAAACACTTTTTTGTAAATGGCAGTTGCCTTAGTTACTGTTATAAGTTTGCTCGTGTACAAAAAGTTACATAGCTCACTAACTTGTATGCAGTATCGGCAAACTTTGTGACAGATAAGTGAAAGAAAAATGACAGTTTAGTGACGATTTATGTGGAATGAAAATTTTGTTTGTTATTGATTTTTATATAATTACAAAAACAAAAAAACGGAGTCATTGCTCCGTTTAAGATATTTTCAAAGATTAAAGTGCTGCTTTGATCTTTTCAGCGAGTGCCTGAATCTTATCTTGATCACCCATTTGCACAGCATGACGTCCTAAGTCATGGACAGAACTCGGAATTAAATGGAAGTGCACATGCGGAACAGTTTGCCCAGCAGAAGCACCTGAAAGCTGCATAAGTACTATCCCTTCGGCATCAAGTGCCTTTTCCATCGCTTGAGCAACTTTTTGAACGATTTGAATCGTATACGCAGCAGCATCGGCAGGAAGATCGAGTAAGGTAACTGCTGGTGTCTTAGGAATAACTAAGGTATGACCATCGGCTTGAGGCATGATATCCATAAACGCAAGAACTTGCTCATCTTCATAAATTTTAATCGCGGGTAACTCTCCACGAAGAATTCTTGCAAAAATATTCTGGTCATCGTATGCCATGCTTAGTCCTTTAATTTAAATCATAGATATAGATATTGGAATGTCCCTCGATGTTTGCAAAGAGGGGTGAAGAAATATTACTTACAATTCAGTTCTTTTTGACGCGCTTTGATTTCGTCTAAGCGTTGCTGTTCTTTGTCAGAAAACTTTGGCTTAGTGGTATGACAGTTCTCATTACCATACTTGGCTTTAGCATCTGCATCTTTAAAACAGAAGCCTTTAGATGCATAGATCAGGTTATAGTTATCTTGTAACTTTTTACATTCTTGTTCCGATGCCGAAGCTTGCATGCTGAAACCTGTAAGGGTCATTAACGTAGCAAAAGCGGCAACTGTAAACTTATTCATGAGGTGTTCCTCTCGTTATGAGCAAGCACTGCGTTGAGCGCAGCGCAAGTACTAATATAAGGTGTATAGATGAAATTTCAATGAAATTGTATTATTTGAATGTAATTTTACTTCATATTCTATCCTTAATCATATAGAAAAACTATAAAGATCAATGGTTTTATTAAAATCAAATATACAGAAGAAAATTATCAGCATTTTTATAAGGTTTTATATTCATTCTTTTAAACTTTATTAGTGCGTTATTCTGAAAACGGTGTCAGATATCCTTACTCGGTAACTCAACCATTGAAGTTTTGCCTTAAGAATATAATCAATAAAGAGCTGCTAGATGCGTACACAATAATGCTAACCCCGTTTAAATTTACTTTTAAGCGGGGTTTGTTTTTAAACAAATTGATGGTTAATAAACTACATAAAAAGCATTTTCACTTAGCTTAACGAAACAGTCTTTGAGCTATGTTGTGTCATTTGTTCAAAGTACTGTACCGCAGGTGAGCGTGCCATATATGCTAAAGCTTGTTCAGTATCACCTTCATGGATCGGATTAAATTTTGGCGATACCCAACGTAAAGTCGCTTTCCATAGATATTTAATGGTTGGGAGGTTATCTGTTTTCGTAGCCGTTTTTTCAAATTCACGAATAAAAGCAAAGAATCCACGACGCATTAATTTCTGAATGTCTTGATGTTCTAAATCCTGTTTCCCAAGACTGCGAGCGAAATCTGCAAGGAAGTAAATAAACAGTGGAAAAATTGCCATCATAATGACCTGACGAGAAACGTAGAAACCTAACTTGTTTGTTAAGAGATGTTCGAATAAATCATAAGCGACACAGCGATGTTCAACCTCTTCAGCTAGATGCCAACGGAATAAATCGGTCATAGCAGGGTCTGCTTTATCCCAAGACTTGCTATCAAGCGTCCATTGCCCAATGGTACCTGTAAAGTGCTCAATTGCGGCAATCACACCTACACGAAACAGTAACCAATATTCATCAAGCTTCTCACCTTTTAAAAAAGGGATACCTAATGGTTTATCGCCTAATAGGATGTTGAAAACAAGGTGAGCACGGTTTAATGGATCTTGTATGTCATAGCCATTTTCCCTGAGAAAATCTTGTGCCTTTTCATGAGCACGGGCATGGGCTGCCTCTTGGCGGACAAATCCGATAACTTCTTCTTTTAATTTCGCATCAGTAATATATGGGATGGCTTTATTAAATACTCGACAGAACCAAAACTCACCTGCAGGTAAGAGCATATTTATGCCATTGGCTATGTGCGAACAGAGAGGATCGTTCGGCATCCAACATACGGACGATTCAGAAAAATCGAAATATACTTTTCTTGCTTTAATTTGATGATTTTCTGTGATCATACATGTCATCCAAGATGAAATTGCGAATTAAATTGACTAAGTAATTTTTAACATTGAGTAAATTAGATCACCATGTGCTTATGGGACAAAAATGCACATTAAAGAGGTTTTAAGGACAAGATTAGATTCTAAAAGCAATTTTTCTTATATGGTTGAGTATTTAAGTCTTTACTATTGTTAAGGTGTGAATGTTCAAAAGTTAGCTGTTTACATTATTTAACACGTGAATTGATAAACGAATTAATCACCCGATATGCTTTCTAATGACTTTGGTTTTACCATTTGATAAATTATGCGAATTAAACAACAAATGGTTAATAAAATGAAATACTTTATAATAGTAGCAATAATTTCAGTTTTTATCTCAGTCAGCACTTTTGCAAGAGAAACCAATTCAATGCGTTCATCCTATGAGCTTGTTAGCGTAGGGGATAGTGAAAGCGATTTACTCAGAAAAATGGGCAAATCCTATCCAAGATATTTTAAACATAGAGATGGTCGATATTCCTGTAATGCAACAGAATATGTCTATGAGATTGATATGCAGACCTATACCGTTTGGGTCTGTAATGGAAAGATATTTAAAATTGATGTGAATAGTAAATAATTGAGATCTGAAAGAAAAATTATTCTTACTTTATATATTGCCATTATTTAACCTTAAATATAGTATGGATTTATAAATATATATAGAAACTATAATTAAGGGGTTAAATCATGGAAGAGTTTATTTCAAAATTAAAATCACATATCGAGCATGTTAAACGTGTTGGCGGTCACTGTACTACAGAGGAGACGACCAAACAGGCTTTAATTTTACCATTACTAGATATATTGGGATTTAGTCCTTATGATCCTACAAAAGTTTTGGCAGAGTTTGCAGCAGACTTTCCAGGTGTAAAAGCGACTGAACGTGTTGACTATGCTCTTTATTGTAATGGGCAGCCAGTGATGTTTATTGAGGCTAAACCTTATGTTGCAGATTTGACAAACCACGCACCACAACTTTCTCGTTATTTTAATAGCAGTTTAGGCGTGACGATAGGCGCTATTACAAATGGCAAAGAGTGGCGATTTTTTACCGATTTAATAAATACGAATGTAATGGATGAAAAACCTTTTTTAACCATTGATTTCACAAAAACTAAACCAGAAGATTTAATTCAGCTTGCAGAATTTAAACATGATAACTTTCATGCCGAAAAATTAAGATTTTTTGCTGAGGAAAATCAATATATTCAGCAGTTTAAAACAGTTATTAAACGAAGTATTAATGAAGTTGATATTGATTTTGTTCGGTATGTTGCTCAACAAGCAAGTATCCAACGCCAATTAAATACTAAGTTTTTAGAAACCATACAACCTTTCGTAAAACAAGCGGTTCAGCAAGCAATAAGTGATACTGTAGTCAAAGGCTTATCATCGCCTACAGTTATCACAGCTCAACCTATTGAGCCGACCAAAATAGCAGAAGAAGCATTGGTAAACGTTAAAGTTGAAGAGCCTGATTTTATTGTTAACCCAGACAATGAGAAAATTATTACAACTAAGGAAGAACAAGAACTTTATCGTATTGTTGCTGAACTCTTCCCCGATGTTGAATTAGAATCAAAAGACACTGAAAGCTATTATTCAGTTCTATATCAAGGTAAAAACAATCGTTGGTTATTCAGATATGATGTAAATCGTAAACGTCATACCATACAGTTTATTGTGCCAATGGATGATTCGCGTAGAAAAGAATTAGAACGTGCTGGACTAGAGGTTCAAAGTAATGGGCAAATCTTCTTAGAAAAACCTGAACATATTTATCGTATGGTTGGAATTTTAAGAGACAGCCTTGAGCACTGTCGGAATGATGATAACTTTAAGCGCTCTGCAAGCTAAGATGATACGATCAAAAAAACCATTCTACTGAATGGTTTTTTATTTACGCTCATAAGTTCTAAAACCAGCGTTTTCTAGTTTAAATTTATTCCAGCGTAATTTTACTCCAAGACTCATACATTTTCACAGCAGCAGAGAAATCACTATTCGGTTCAGCAGTCAAACTCGCAGCTTGAATCAAACTTTGCGTTAAAGCGAGTATAGGCGCAGGAAGTTTAGCTTCGTGCACTAGATCTAAAGCAATTCCTGTATCTTTAGCCAGTAAAGGTAGAGCAAAGGTCACAGGGAATTCACGGCTCAGAACACGCTGAGGAAAGATATTTTCGGTGACTAAACTTTTACCGCTAGAAGCATTAATACAATTAAGTGCGGCATCTAAATTGACACCATGCGCTTTTAGTGTAGAAAAACCTTCCGCAACTGACCATAAATTCACGGCGAGCAACATATTATTAATCGCTTTTACCGCAAAACCAGCACCTGAATCACCTACGTGTTGAATCAATTTCCCAACCGCAGCCATCGCAGGGTATGCACGTTCAAAAGCGTCAGCATTTCCACCAACCATAACCGTTAAAGTCGCATTTTCAGCGCCAACGGTCTGACCGCTGACAGGTGCATCTAAGAAATCAACATTTTTTGATTTTAGTTTTTCTGCAAGACGCTGCGCTGCCTCAGGAACACCACTGGTACAATCAATCCAAATCGCCCCAGACTTGATTTCAATACTGTCTATTAAGCTTTCAACGTCACTACTGGTTGGTAAACAAGAAAAAATAATGTCTGCTTGTGCAGCTTGAGACAACTCAGCAGCGATGGTTCCATATTCTGTTGCATGTTGTTCAGCCTTTGTAAAAGTACGATTCCAGACTAAGACTTGATCGAAATGTTTTGGTAAATGTGCTGCCATGCGATAGCCCATCGCGCCTAAACCGATAAATGCAACAGATTGAATCATCGCTTATTCCTTCATTGGAGTTGATCGTTCAGCCAACCATGTGGTTAATGTTGGCCAAAACTCAATTGAACTGTTTTGACTAGACATTAAACCTAAGTGCCCGCCAGGTATAAGAGTAAACGTGACATCTTGACTATTTGTCAACTGGGTAAGCGGAAATGCGGATTCGGAACTAACAAGTTGATCTGATTTTCCAGCCCCCACGAGTAAAGAACAATCAATGTTTTTAAGTTCAATGGTTTTATCTTGGAGTGTGATCGCGCCATTTTTTAAGGGATTTTGCAACCAGACATTAAAGAGCATGTCTTGATTCACGCCACCCGGATAATCAATCATATTGTTTAAGAAATGACTCAGCGTTGCATCTTCTTGAACCAATTTAAGATTATCTAAATTTTTTAATAATTGAATATTGCCATCAATCCATCCTTTAGGGTCAAGTAACTTAAATCCGAGTGAATTTAGGAAACCCGGTGAATGAATCATCAACTTAGGGAGTCGATTGTAGACATAGTCTTTGATTGTGGCATTGCGTGTGGTGATCGATGCCAAGGTTTTATACAGTTTGCCGATATAGCCTGAAGCATAACTGTCTATCGGACTGCCGAGGACAATTAAGTTTTTCACCACACTTGGTTGATGGTGCGCGGTATAAAGCGTGACGAATACGCCCGCCATACTCCATCCATGCAAAGAAATTTTTTCTGAGTTGGCATGTTGTTGAATTGCTTCAATACACTTGGGAATGAATCTCTCAATGAAAGATAGAAAATCAACGCGATAGTTTTTATAAGTGAGCTTGCCCCAGTCAATTAAATAAACATCAAATCCAGCTTCTTGAAAATGCTTCACCAAAGAGCGATAGGGATATAAGTCGTAAATATCCATATTGATCGCTAGAGGAGCAACAAATACAAGAGGTTCTTTAAAACGTTTGTTCTCTGAAGCGTAAAAGCGGACACGGGTTTGTTTAAACTGAGCAATCACTTGATAGGGGGTAGATTGAGACAACACCAGTTTATCTGCTTCAAATATGCGCATTGCGAGGTGTTTAAAATTTACTTTTTGTAGTTCCACAAGTGATTTCATCTTTTAAAGTCTCATCATGAGTCAAGATTGCGCGAAGTCTAAGCGATAATTTCATCTTATACCTTGACCTCAAATACCTTAGGCGATCAAAATGTTGGCATATATAGATAGGATTTGATAATCCCTTTATGAAAAAGCATTTTTATAAAGGGGGATTAGGACCATTGATCATAAGGCATATAAAACCATGAATCCAAGCGATGATTTAGAATATCAACTTGAAACACTCGCCATTCGTACGGGACATAATCGTACTTTTGAAGGTGAACATAGTGAGCCTATTTTTTTAACGTCATCGTTTGTTTGTGAAAGCGCCGCTGATGCTGCTGCTAAATTTTCTGGGCAAATTGCAGGAAATACCTATTCACGTTATACCAACCCAACTGTACAAGCTTTTGAAAAGCGTTTAGCTGTACTTGATGGTGCGGAGCGTGCGGTTGCAACCAGTTCAGGCATGGCGGCTGTACATGCAATCTGTATGGCGTATCTGAAAGCAGGCGATCATGTGATTTGTTCACGTGCTGTTTTTGGTTCAATTATTGCCTTGTTTGAAAAATATGTCGCTAAATTTGCGGTTGAAGTGACTTTTGTCGATCTAGGCGATCTTGACGGCTGGCAACAGGCAATTCAACCAAATACACGTTTACTGTTTATTGAAACGCCGTCTAATCCATTGGCTCAAGTGGGTGATATGCAAGCCATCGCTGATATTGCCCATGCGCATGGTGCATTGTTTGCGGTTGATAACTGTTTCTGCACACCAGTTTTACAACAACCGATTAAGTTTGGTGCTGATTTGATTGTATATTCAGCAACTAAATATATTGATGGTCAAGGTCGAGCTTTAGGCGGTGCAGTGGTGGGGAAACATGATTTACTTGAAGAAGTGAATGGTGTTATTCGTACTTTAGGCAATTCAATGAGCCCGTTTAATGCGTGGATTTTCCTTAAAGGTTTAGAAACACTCAGTATTCGTATGAAAGCACATTGTGAAAGTGCCCAAAAGCTTGCTGAATGGTTACACCAACATGATAAAGTTGAAAAAGTATATTATGCGGGTTTACCTGATCATCCGGGTCATGAACTTGCGAAAAGACAGCAAAAAGGTTTTGGTGGAGTCGTATCATTTGTTGTGAGAGGTGAACGCCAAGGTGCTTGGACTGTGATTGATAATACTCGGTTTTTATCTATTACCAGTAATTTGGGTGATGTAAAGTCGACAATCACGCATCCAGCAACGACCTCGCATGGTAGAATGTCGGCTGAGGCCAAACAAGCTGCAGGAATTGAAGAAGGTTTAATTCGTGTTTCTGTAGGCTTAGAAGATATTGATGATATTATTCGCGATATATCACGTGGTTTAGATTTAATTTAACGAGAGAGACTTATGAACATTAATATGCTCATGCAGCAAGCTCAACGCATGCAAAAAGACATGGAAGTGAATCTTAAAAAAGCGAAAGAAGAGCTTGCAAATACCGAGGTTCATGCTGAAGCTGGTGGTGGTTTGGTTAAAGTGACCATGACTTGCCGCAATGTCGTTAAGCGTATCGAAATCAGCCCAGAACTGTTGCAAGACGAAGCTGACATTATTGAAGATTTGATTGTTGTTGCAATCAATGATGCAGCGCGTCAAGTTGAAGCTATTTCTGAACAGAAGCTACAAGGCGCAAATACAGGCATGGGTTTACCACCAGGCTTATCAGGTTTGTTCTAATTTAAATTTAATCCTTCCTCTAAGCTCCCTTTGTCATAAAGGGAGCTTTCCCTTAAATAGCAATAATTGATTTTTGGGATTTCTCCATGCGATGCAATTCAAGTATCGTAAGAATGAGAGATGAGGAGGACTCTCCTAAGAAGTATCAATTTTTATGTTTAGCGAACGATTTGAACAGTTGGTTCATGCATTACGTATTTTGCCGAGTGTTGGTCCGAAATCTGCCCAGCGTATGGCCTTACATTTATTAATGAAAAATCGTGAAGGCGCATTTGCTTTGTCTTATGCCTTGCATGAAGCATCCAGTCATATTCATGAATGTCATATTTGCCACTCTTTAACTGAAAATGAAATCTGTGATATTTGTGCTTCAGTTGAACGTGATGAGCAACTGTTATGTGTGGTCGAATCCCCAGCAGATGTGATGGCAATCGAGCAAAGTGGTAGTTTTAGGGGAAAGTATCATGTATTGGGCGGGCATTTGTCGCCTTTAGATGGTATTGGTCCAGAAGAGATTGGTATTCCATATCTGATCCAACGGTTAAGCGAAGGTAAAATCCAAGAAGTGATTTTGGCCACCAACGCAACGGTTGAAGGTCAGGCTACAGCGCATTATTTGGTAGAAGCAACCAAACACTTACCACTTCATATGACTCGGATCGCACAAGGTGTACCACAAGGTGGCGAGTTAGAATATGTGGATAGCCATACTTTGAGTCAGGCAGTACATAATCGGATGCGGATGAAATAGCAGATTCATGCTATTTTCTTATATTTATTTTAAATTCATGTTGTTAATTTAAACAAATAATTAACTTTTACATTTTGTCTAACATTATTCTAGATCTATTTGCTGGAATTTATGGCACTATTGGCGAGCGAAAAGGATTTTCGTTTTTTGATTAAAAGGAATAGGAGTAATTTCATGTTGTGTATGTGGAATACTGATTAATTTTTTACATTTAATCTCGCATGTACGATGACTGTATTTAACAGTTTAGTCGCCAATGGTTCTTTTATTATTGTATTTGAGCAAATATGTTTCAATTTATCCAACAGCAAAACGATTTAGCTGTTCTCCTCTCCCAAATGGAACAATGTTCCACCTATGCACTTGATACTGAGTTTATTAAGGTCGATACCTTATATCCAAAACTTGGAGTCTGCCAAATTAATCTAAATGGACATGTTTCCTTATTGGATGGGGCCGCACTGGACTTATCGCATTTTTGGCAAAAAGTATTTAACGCACAACAAAATATTTTCCATGCGTGTAGTGAAGACATTGATCTGATCTATCACTACGCTGATCAGAAACCATTAAAGAATATTTTTGATACTCAAGTGGCAATGGCATTTCTTGGACATGGGCTTCAAGTGAGTTATCAAAATGCGCTCAAAACTTGCTTAAATATTGATATAGAAAAAGATCAAACACGCTCAGATTGGTTAGCTCGACCGCTTACCGAGAAGCAGATGTGTTATGCAGCCAACGACGTACTGTATTTGGTAAAGCTTGCAGATGCCTTAAAAAATGATCTACAACGTAAAGGTCAGTACCAATATGTTCTAGAAGATTGTCAAAACTTAACCAAAGAAATTGCAATGGAAACACCGCTTCCAGAGCTTTATACCAATATTGGTAATTATCGTCATACACGCCGTGAGTTGATGCAGCTACAACAATTAAGTATTTGGCGAGATCAAATTACCAAAGCAATGAACCAGCCACGCAGTTTCATTCTGAAAAACACCACCATGCTGGATTTGGTGGAAAAGAACCCACATAATAATTTTCAACTGGCTCAGATCAAAGAAATACGGCCGAATGTAGTGCGTGAGCATGGTCGAACGATTTTAGATTTGTTGAAGTTTTTACCGCCAGAAGATGATTGGCCATTAAAAATGGCTCGACCAGTAAAAAGTAACTCTAAAGAAGTCGCGCCTAAAGTAGATGCGCTGATTGATGATATTGTTATGCAAACAGGAATACCAAAAGAAGTCTTGCTGCGTAAAAAATGGCTGAATGCCATTTATGAGCATGTGGTTTTTCATTTGCCTGAGCAAGAGTTACCAAGCTATTTACTTGGGTGGCGTTATGATGTTCTCACAGAACCATTGATTGCATTGTTGCAACAGGACACTGAATATTTAGCCACACAAATGAAAATTTCCAGATAAACAAGGTAGTCAAAAAATCGACTGTTGCGTTAACATTCATTAATGTACCTGTTTTTTTTTTCATGTATGCTGTTTATGGTCTGTTGAGATGATATCTAGACCAATAGCCCCTAAGATTGTTAAGAGTTGTGAGTAAACATGCACTGCGATATTTATAGATCGAGCAAAAAAGACGAAATGTATATGTATATTGCTCGTCCAAATCATTCTGATGACAAGGAACTCGAAAATCCATTTGAAGGTGTTCCTGAAACAGTTCTACAAGCATTTGGCAAAGCAACTTTTGTGATGCATTTAGAACTTCATCCTGAACGTAAACTTGCACGTGTAAATGTGCTTCATGTTTTAGACTCATTACAGACCAAAGGCTTTTTTATGCAGATGCCGCCAGAGGGATTAATCAATCCAAATGCGGTAGAACCAGAGGGTTTGCGTGGTGCTTGAGACTTTAACTGCAATATGGGCAAACATTCTTTCGGTACTTGATCAATTTCCTGAAGAGAATGTTGCAATCATTGTATATGTTACGGGAACACTCATTGCATTGTGGTGCTGGTATCGTTTGATGACACGCTTACCAAACCCAATTGGTGGAATCTTGTGGATTGTTGCTTTTGCGATTCTTGCAACACCTACGATTTCAGAAGGTCCCAATTCAGCATTAGCACCTGCCATTTTTGGTTTGATTTTTGGTGTGCTCACCAAAGAACATGTTTTAATCTGGTCGAACTTATCATTGATTTTATTCGTCATTGGTACTGGTCTATTGATTGGCTTTTGCTGGTCAAAATACACGGCAAATAAAACTGCACGTTCAGTTTAGATATACATCCACACATTGTTAAAGATAGAAAAATAAGGTTTTAAAAATGTCTGCTGATACACAACACTTCGCTGGTACAGATCAATATATTGCAACTGATAGCCTGAAACTTGCAGTCAAAGCTGCACGTGCGCTACAAAAACCGTTATTGGTAAAAGGCGAACCGGGCACAGGTAAGACATTACTTGCTGAACAGGTTGCAGAGAGTCTCGGTTTAAAGCTCATTACTTGGCATATCAAATCAACGACTAAAGCGCAGCAAGGTTTGTATGAATATGATGCAGTGTCACGACTGCGTGATAGCCAGTTAGGTGATGATCGTGTCTATGACATTAAAAACTATATTAAACCGGGTAAATTGTGGGAAGCGTTTACCAGTGAAGAACGTTGTGTGTTGTTGATTGATGAAATCGACAAAGCAGATATCGAATTCCCAAATGATTTATTGCATGAACTCGACAAAATGTCGTTTTATGTATATGAAACAGGTGAGACTGTCACTGCGATACAGCGTCCGATCGTGATTATTACTTCGAATAATGAGAAAGAATTGCCTGACGCATTCTTGCGCCGTTGTTTCTTCCATTATATTGAATTCCCTGATGAAGCAACGATGCGTGACATAATCGCGGTTCATTTTCCAAGTATCTCAAATACCTTGGTCAGTGAGGCTTTGCAAGTCTTCTTTAAACTACGTCAAGTTCCAAATTTAAAGAAACCGCCGTCAACTTCAGAACTCATTGATTGGTTAAGTCTATTGATGGCAGATGATATGCCTGAAGATGTATTACGTAATCATGATAAATCTAAAGCCATTCCACCACTATATGGCGCTTTGATTAAAAATGAACAAGATGTACAACTCCTTGAACGTTTAGCCTTTATGTCACGCCGTTAAGAGTGTTTTTCAATGTTTGTTCGATTGTTTTACACCTTACGCAAATATGGGGTGCCAGTCACAACACGTGAACTGATTGATCTCAATCAGGCGGTTGCATCAGGGCTTGTGTTTGCTGATCAAGAACAGTTCTATCAACTGGCTAAAACAGTTTTAGTTAAAGATGAACGCTTCTTTGATAAGTTTGATCGTGCCATGAAAGACTATTTCGATGGCATTGAAACTTTCGATCTTGATGAATTGCTTAAACAAGTTCATAAGCTGCCCAAAGATTGGTTTGATCTGGAGCTATTAGAGAAGCATCTGACTCCTGAACAACGAGCCGAACTACAAAAAGCAGGTTCCCTTGAAGAACTGATGAAGATGTTGGAAGAACGTTTACGTGAACAACATAAGAAGCATCAAGGCGGTAATCGTATGGTGGGCACAGGTGGAACTTCACCTTTTGGTGCTTTTGGTGATCATCCTGAAGGTGTGCGTATCGGTGGACCGGGTCGTAAACGTTCAGCGGTAAAAGTGTGGGAACAACGTAAGTACCAAAATCTAGATGATGATCAAGTCTTGGGGACACGCCAAATGCAAATCGCCTTACGCCGTTTACGCAAGTTTGCGCGTCAAGGTGCTGCTGAAGAGCTGGATGTTGATGGTACGATTCGAGAAACAGCAAAACAGGGCATTTTAGATGTACAGCTTGTTCCTGAACGCCGTAATCGCATCAAAGTACTGATGTTATTTGATGTCGGTGGTTCAATGGATGCTCACATTGCTGAATGTGAAAAACTGTTTAGTGCCGCGAAGTCCGAATTCAAAACCTTAGAATATTTTTATTTCCATAACTGTCTATATGATTATGTCTGGAAAGATAATCATCGCCGTAGTTCAACACGGATGAATACGTGGGATCTATTCCATACCTATGGGCGTGACTATCGTGTCATCGTTGTGGGTGATGCGAGTATGGCACCATATGAGTTAAAGTCTGCTGGTGGCTCAGTCGAATATATGAATGAAGAAGCTGGTGAAGTCTGGTTAAGACGATTACGCCAACACTTCGACAAAACAGCTTGGCTCAACCCTGAATTGGAAGGCTATTGGCATTACACCCAAACGATTCAATGGATTAAAGAAACTTTTGAAGATCATATGTATCCGATGACTTTGAAAGGTATCGAAGATCTGACGAGATATTTGTCTCGATAAGAATAGAACTCCTCTGGAGAGGAGTTCTATTCCATGCCGATTACTGTCGTGATATAGCCCGTTATCATTAGAATTAAAAGACCTAAACCTATTTCTAAAAGAATGCAATAACGAAGTTGTTTGGCATATTTGGCTTGTTGCAAACGAGGTGTGAAATACAATTTGTTGCAAGCCGCTAAAAGTAAAATACTACAAGCAAGTAGAATCTTGACGATAAAACCTTGTCCGTATGCAGTGTTAATTAGTGCTTTCCAGTCGTGAAAGAATGAGAGTGCAATACTTATTCCGCAGATCAGTAAGACTGTGACCATAAAAATCGCAAAATGACCAAAACGAATCATGCTTTCTTGTAGTGGTTTGCCTGTTAGATTTTGACTGACTAACCAAAGTGGATATAGTGAGCCCATCCATATTGACACTGCTAGTACATGGAGGGAAATGAGAAGTTGCGACAAAGTTCCGAAGTTGGCAACGTGTCCTAGTTTGGCGAAACTGATTAAGATGGGGATAAATAAGATTAAAAATATAAGTTGCCAGATAACGGCAAGATATTTGTGTTTTTGGCTCAATTTAAATAAAAGTAGCCCACACAAGATTACAAAACAGAAGATTCGTAGCAGGTGTACTTGACCTACTGATGTGTGAATCAGAAAATTGAAGTAGAAAGAATCAAATATCCCCAATAGACCAGTATTTGAGAAACTTCCGACTAAAAATAGAAAGCTAAAAATGCTGGATAGCGCGCCTAACATAGCACCCAATGCTATGTATTTTATGAGTTTTATTTTTATTTCAGACACAAGCTTAAGACTGATATAACAAAAAAGCCCACCAATCACAAAAGCTGTTCCACAATACAAGCCGAGTTTAGCGATCCATGTAATATATTCCCAGTGATCAAAGAACATATTCTTCCTTCAAATATTTTTATTTTTAAAACGCCTCTTGATTTCTTTGGGTAAAAAGAGGCAGGAATAAAGCATTAAAAAACAGGATTTTATTTCGCTTGGATCGTAAAGCGATAGTCTCCTTTCATATGATGACCATCTGCTCCCATAATCATCCATACGATTGTGTATTGGCCTGCTTTGAGTTGCGGAACTGCAATATCAAAGCTCTTTTTATGATCATGGTTGACTTGATAATTTAAAGGAATATTTTTGCCTTTCGCATCAAGTAGCTTGATATTCATCAGCATGACTTCTGCGCCAAAGTTTAAAGTGACTTTCTCTGGCGCTTGTTTGATCACACTATTGTTCGCTGGGGTTGAGCTAAGCAAAGTCGTATGCGCAAAACTATGACCAGTGATTAAAGCTAAACCAAGAAATACAGAGCCTAAAATGGGCTTTTTCATCATCTCATCCTTCAATATTTATCATTTAATACCAGAGTTCAATCATCATTGTAACGGGCGTGTCTCGATGACTAGAAAGTTACATCTCATAATCAAATCATACTGTTGTGTAAATTATAAATATAGTCTAGAACCGTTATTAGTGGCTCAAGCAGTAAGATATCCTGATTTTGTTAAACTTTACTTAAGATCTTCTCTTGTTTTATATCCATCTTCGGCCAATACGAATTTCGTTTTCTCCTATTTTCTTTTTATAGGATAATGTCATTTCGACTGAGATCATTTTGAATAGCAAATATCTCATATTTAGATTTCTATCGCCCCAATTCGTTTAAACAATCACAGTAAAAATGATTTAACCATTAAAAAAAAGACCAAAACACGTTAGAATAAGCCGTTTTGCAATTAGCACTTTTGGAGACGCCTAAGTGGAGCGACCTACAATCAGCCCTGAACATTTACAAGAAGCGGCTGAAAATTTAGTAACCATTCGAGATTTTATTCGTTTTGGTGTAACTGCACTTCGTCAATACGACGCACACTTAGGACAAGGCACAGAAGATTATTTTGCAGAAAGCGCTGCACTGGTTTTGCAAACAATCTCACTTGAGTGGAAAGCTGACCCAGAAATTTTAGATGCTAAATTATTGCCAAGTGAAAAAGCTGAATTCTTGAGCCTATTGGAACGCCGTGTCAATGATCGGATTCCAACGTCTTATTTATTAAATCTTGCTTATTTCTTTAATAAGCCATTTTATGTAGATGAGCGTGTACTTATTCCTCGTTCGCCAATTGCAGAATTGATTGAACAACGTTTTGCACCTTATTGCTTAGATGAAAGTGGACAGATGCTTGAGGCAATCAATAGTTTGCCTGAAAATAAGAATCCTAAAACACCACAACGTATTTTAGATATGTGTACAGGTTCTGGTTGTATCGCAATTGCACTAGCTTATGCGTTCCCGGAGTCTGAAGTTGATGCAACTGATATTTCAAAAGAAGCATTGGAAGTCGCATCAATTAACGCTGAACATCATGATAAACAGTATCAAGTCGCTTTGCTTGAGTCTGATTTATTTGCAAAAATTCCTGCTGAAAACCAATATGACCTGATCATCAGCAATCCACCGTATGTGGATGCAGAAGATATGGCAGATTTACCAGAAGAGTTTTTGCATGAGCCAGAGCTCGCATTGGCTGCTGGTCAAGATGGCTTGGATTTAGTCCGTAAAATGTTAGCGCAAGCGGCTGATTATTTAACCGAAGATGGTTTGATCGTTATTGAAGTTGGAAACTCAGAATGGGCAATGCGTCAGAACTTCAATACCGTTGATTTTCATTGGCTAACGTTCAAAAAAGGCGGTTCAGGTATTTTTGCATTAACAGCTGAACAATGCCGTCGTTATAAAGACGTATTTCAGCAATCCGTTCAAAACTAAGGGGCAAAAGCATGGCAGGGAATAGTATTGGGCAACTCTTTCGAGTGACAACATGTGGAGAATCACATGGTGTTGGCTTAATGGCAATTGTCGATGGTGTGCCACCAGGTCTTGAACTTTGCGAAGAAGATTTGCAAAAAGATTTAGATCGCCGTAAACCAGGAACTTCTAAATTTGCGACGCAACGTAAAGAACCTGATCAAGTTGAAATTATTTCAGGTGTCTTCGAAGGTAAAACCACGGGCACGCCGATTGGATTATTGATTCGTAATACCGATCAAAAATCTAAAGATTACGGCAACATCGCGCAAACTTTCCGCCCTGGTCATGCTGATTATACTTATACACAAAAATATGGCTTCCGTGACTATCGTGGTGGCGGTCGTTCAAGTGCCCGTGAAACGGCAATGCGTGTTGCGGCAGGTGGGATTGCGAAGAAATATTTGGCTGAAAAGTTTGGTATCAATATTCGCGGACATGTAACTCAAATCGGTAATGAAGTTGCAGAAAAACTAGATTGGGCTGAAGTTCCAAATAATCCGTTTTTCTGTGGAGATATCGATGCAGTTCCACGCTTTGAGCAATTGGTCACTTCTTTACGTGAGCAAGGCACAAGCTGCGGTGCGAAGTTAGAGATCTTGGCTGAAAAAGTACCTGTGGGTTGGGGTGAGCCTGTATTCGATCGTTTGGATGCTGATATTGCCCATGCGATGATGAGCATCAACGCGGTAAAGGGTGTGGAAATTGGTGATGGTTTTGCTGTTGCAGGACAGTTTGGTCATGAGACGCGTGATGAATTAACCACTGATGGCTTTCTTGCTAATCATGCAGGTGGAATTTTAGGTGGGATATCGAGTGGTCAAACCATCCGTGTCGCCATTGCACTAAAACCGACAGCAAGTATTACCACACCGGGCAAAACGATTAACATTGATCGTGAAAACACTGATGTGTTAACCAAAGGTCGTCATGATCCTTGTGTTGGCGTGCGAGCAACACCAATCGCAGAAGCAATGTTAGCAATTGTACTCATGGATCATTTTTTACGTCACCGCGCACAAAATGCGGATGTAGTACCTCCGTTTAAACCAATTGAAGCTTAATTCAAAAATTCAAAACCACGCACATATTTGTTATGTGCGTGGTTTTTTATTGTTTTAGTTGATGCTTGAACAATAAGTTATAGCGCTTCAGAAATCATGTTTTCTGAAGTCGAAATATGATATCGATTTCGACCATTACTTTTTGCGGTATATAAAGCATGATCCGCCTGAGCAATAAACCCTGACAGGCTATCATTTATATTGGGTGTCATGGTTGTCACACCGACACTAATGGTCACATACTTAGAGACAGGGCTTTTTGGATGGTTAATATTTATATTACGAACGACATCCATGAGTCTTTGGACTTGTATTAATGCCTGTTCTTGGTCGGTCATTGAAAACAGAAGTAAAAACTCTTCTCCGCCATACCGTGCGGCAAGATCACCACTTCTTGAGGTGAGTGAACCTAGTGATATCGCAATACGTCTTAAACATTGATCGCCTTGTATATGTCCCAAGGTATCGTTGTATGCCTTAAAGAAATCAATATCAATCATCATGATGGTGATTGGCATTTCGTGGCGCATTGCACGTTTCCATTCATTTTCAAGCACTTCATCTAAATAGCGACGATTTGCTAAACCCGTTAAAGCATCCTGTTGCGATAAAATAGAGAGTTGTTGTGCTTGGCGCATCAGCTCTAATCGATTTAATTCGATCATACAATTTTGTAAATAATTCTCTCGATGTTGGCGATCAGTGGCATAGGCGAGGGCCATACCTAAGAAGCTGCTAAACGTATATGTCCTATTTAGAAAAGTCCAATCTATTGAACCATTTAGCCAAGTACTGGCTGCGACACCCACAAGACCACCACACCAACCAGCAATGATCGCTGTGTAGAAACGCATACCCACAAAACCATAGATAATGACCACTGCATACATCATAGCAGCGTGAAATAATACGTTGTTCTGGCCTTGTTCTAATACGTTGATCAAGGTGAATGTAATTGCAACAGCACCTGTTGAACCTATACAGACATAATGATCGAACCAGCGATTCATAACCGGAAGAAAGGAAAGTAACCATGCGATTAGGATAATAATACCCACCCAGCCATAGTAGGCAATCCATTCAAGTCGCATGTCTGGTGGTAATACTTGGTAAATACCGAAACTAAGAAATGAGTACAGTCCTAAAATGATGGGACCACGGTAACGAAACTCGTGTGCAGCCTCATTTCTATACTGATCTCGATAGATCGCTTCTAATTCTTTAGGAAACCAAACTAAATTTAGCCCGCGAGATATTAACAAGTCGATTTGTTCTTGTCCCAAGATATTGGAAGCTTTCAACTTCATTTTATCTCTCACCACTCCCAAAGATTTTTTATATAAGTTAGATATAGGTATTCTTTTTTACTACGTTACACTGAATTAAATAAAATGTGTATTAGATAATCAAAAAAACTCAATTTTTTGTCACAATGGCTTTTTTATGCTTAAAACTTACACTAATTCAGGGTTTTTAGAGTTTTTTAAGCAATCTAATAGAATGATTTCAATAAAAAAGATGATCGGTAAACAAAACAACTACAAATCGAAGAATGGTGATTGTATATTTAGGATATTAGGATACAATTTATAAAAAAGCAGCAATCATGGAATGTGATTGAGTCAAGTCATACGAAATAGGATGCATCGCAATGACTGCTATGAGTCAATATGGAACAAAACTGGAAATTACAGCTCATTCTGGGTGGTCACAAAAGTTCTGGGATGAACTTTTGCCTGCAAAAGAACGAGTTAGCAAACACCCATTATTTTTAGATATGGCAAGTGGTTCATTGAGTCTTGAATGTTTTCGTTCAGCTTTATTGAATTTTTATCCTTTAGTTGCTCATTTTCCTTCATATATGGCTGGAACCTTGGCCAAAGCCACATCGTTCTCGCAGAACGGGGTCACAGAGACTCGTGATTGGCTGATTCAAAATATTAAAGTTGAAGAGCGCCATCTGAGTTGGTATCAGGATTGGGCAGGTGGTTTTGGGCTAACTGTTGAAATGTTAAATACGGTCAGACCACCCGCTGCGATGAATGCTGTCAATCATTTCTTATGGGATGTCAACTTTCGAGGTAGTTTAGCTGAAAGTATAGCCGCGACGAATCTTGCAATAGAATGGGCGACAGGGGATTGGAGCATACAAGTTTATAAAGGGGTGCAAAGTTACACCCAAAACCCAGAGGTCAATATCAATAAACGATCGCTGGCTTGGTTAAGAGCACATGCTCACTATGATGACCTACATCCTTATGAAGCAATGGAACTGATAAAGAGGCTTTGTGATAAAGATCCTGACATGCAACGAAAAGCGTTCTTAGCTGCTCAAGAAGGTTTGGCTTATTATGAACTTGCACTAGACGAATGTTATAAACTCCAACAGGCGAACAAATAAGAATTTAACAAATATAGAGACTGTGACTTTGCTTGGGGACTTAGTCGCAGTCTCTATTCTCATTTTTTAAGTAAGCGGATTCATTTTTTCATCAAAATTTTCTAATTGTGGAAATTCTAGCGCTTCTAAATCATCTAAGTTTTTAATATAGTCTTCAAAATTCATTAAAATATTTTGTCTATCTTCATTGCTGATATACGGAACATGATAAGCCATAAATGGCGGTAAAACTTCAAAACCAACATAGGCGAGTGTGCCGCGTTGGATAGATGATAAATAATGTTCAATAGGGCCATGTATTGTGTTTTCACCAAACATGTTGTTGCGTCCGCCCAAAGTCAAACAAAGCATCGCTTTTTTCCCAGTCATGCCACCATGATTGTAAAAGCGCTTGCCACCGTAAAAAAGACCAGAAACAAAAATGCGATCTATCCAACCTTTTAAAATTGCGGGAAGCGATGTCCAGTACAATGGAAAGCTAAATAGAATCAGATCCGCACGTTTTACTTTTTCAATTTCGATTTCAATATCTTTAGAAAATTGTTGTTGCTTCAGAGCATGACGTTGCTCAAGTGCATAATTGAAATATTCTGGTTGATTAAGCTGCTCAAAATCATCTTTTGATGCAATTGGATTGAAATTCATTTCATATAAATCTGAAACCTCAACGATATAACCTAATTGCTCAAAAGTTTGTTGGGCCGTATTCTTTAGCGCCGCAGTAAAAGAAAGTTTCTCAGGATGTGCATGAACAATCAAAACATTCATTGATCAATAACCTTAATATGTAAATTTTTAGATAGATCTACTATGCCTAAAAGCTAAAAAATGGCATAGTTCTTAAACCGCCAATATTTACCATTTCACGCCAAATGTAGCATCTTCTAAAAGGATGAGTGATGAACCCTGAATTACCTGGCACATATGTCAATCTATTGGTAGATGTCGTTAAAAAGTGGGATATTTCTTCGGAACAGCTTTTGGCTGGAACAGGTATTTCCTCGCAAAAATTAGATGCTCCATTTTGGTATGTAGATTTCAATGTCTTTAACTACTTATTGGAAAAGGCAGCGCTACTTACAAAAGAGCCAGCAATAAGTTTATATCTTGCAAAAGAGATGAAGGTTTCTTGTTATGGGCATGTTGGAATTGCAGCAACAGTATCAGAAACTTTAGGGGATGCAATAGAGGTCTTAGAACAATTTATTGGCTTACATTGTTCGGTGTTTAAGCCTAGACTTAAAGTCGATGAAGAAATGGCGTATCTATATTTTAATCAACCTTTACAAAAATTTAGATTGAATACGCATGGTATTACGTTCTTGGTTTTTGGATTTGCACAAATATTGGAAAATTTAGTTCAACACAAATTGGAAATCACTTTTAGATTTCAGCAAGATAAACCTGTTTTTTACAAAGAACTGAGAAAGTTTAATGGGTTAAATGTCAGTTTTGATCATAAAAATGACTGTCTAATCTTAAAAAAGGATGTGCTTGGTTTAGCGCTTAAAACTGCAGATGCATTGGTGGCTCGGCTAACTAAACAGCAATGTAAACAAGACGTTCAGAACTTAACTTTAAAAAGAAGAAGCAAAGATAACGTGACATCAGTAGTAAAGGAGCTAATTTATGATGAGTTTGAGGGCTTTTTATCTTTAAAACAGGTCGCAGAGAAACTTCATATTTCAGAAAGAACACTACAACGACAATTGACGAATGAACAGACAGCATTTCAGCTTCTAGCCGCAGAAGTTCGTAGAAAGCATGCTGAGCATTTATTGAGACAACGTAAGTTATCAATTGAGCAGGTTTCTGAGCGTCTAGGATATGCAGATATTTCTCATTTTTCCCGTGCTTTTAAAAAATGGACAAACGTCACGCCTAAGTTTTATCGAGAAGTTGCTAAGGGTAATTCATATTAAATAGATAAAATAATTTTTTAATTCCAATATTAATAATATAATTTTTCTTATTCTTAATAAATATTGTGATTATCGTCACGGTGTGTTTTTATTGATTGTTCACATAATTAACTTAATATTATTTCTGTATTATATTAATAAATAATTTTTTATTCTTTTTTATCTTAATGATTCTGTCACCTTTATTTGTCTTAATGCTGACCTTGAGTTAGTAATAATGACATGATACATGTAATTCAAGCCAGTGATAGGGAATTTTAAAATCTTGGATTGAATGATGTTGATATATTTTTTGCTATATCAATGTTGCGATATATCTAGTTTAAATCAATTTACTTAAAAATAAGATGGCTAAATGTAAAGCGAAATTTTTACATTCAATGGAGTTTTGATCAATGATAGAGTTAAAAAGAAACAGTATTTTATTTAGCATGATCTTGGGGCTTGCTTGGGGGCAAGGGGCATCAGCAGCTCCTACTTTAACGGTCGCACCGTATCTGCAAAGTCCTGCGGACACTGCAATGACTATCGGTTTAGAGGTTCCGTCTGGAAGCGCGCAACCTGTTGTTGAGTATCGATTGTTGGGTACAACGGGTGCATTTCAAAGTCAAAATATGACTTTAGCACCAAATTCAAGCACGGTTTATGAAACCCGTTTAACAGGTTTACAGACAAGCGCCAATTATGAGTATCGGATTATGGTAGCGGGTGATCCGACTGCTCTAAGTAGATTTAAAACATGGCCGACTAAAGGTGTGAATACTGCGGGTAAGTTTATCGTTATTAGTGATCCTCAAGCGAGTTTCTCAAATTCTGTGGCAGTTTTTAATCGCATTGTAAGTCAGGTGATAGCACAGCAGTGTGGTGGGGTTGCTGTCAATTGTACTGATCAATTTAACGGTATTTTGATTGCAGGAGATTTGACCGAAAATGGTGGCAATAGAACACATTGGAGAAGTCAGTTTTTTGCACTTTTAACACCTTTAATGGCGAATGTGCCATTAATCGCAGTACCTGGTAATCACGATGTATTGGGAGATGGTGAATTAAAAAATTACTTGGAGTATTTTTCAAACCCAAGTAATGGTTCAAGTAATTATCCAGAGCAATGGTTTGATTTACAATATGGCACTATGCGTATTTTGGGGTTGAATACCAATCCATCAGATCAAAGACAGGGTATTTTTAATAGACAAGCACTGGATACACAATTGTCTTGGCTTGATCAACAAATTGCACAGGCTAAAACAGATTCACAAACCCAGTCAGTTTTTGCGGTATTTCATCATCCTTGTTTGTCTGAGCTATGGCGATAAGGAGAAACAATAGGTGCTTGTGAAATTGTAGGGCGTTTAGAAAATTTTAGCAGCCAGACTAATAAGTTGTCAGGGCATATTTTTGGACATACTCATGCTTATTCACGTGGTCATTCCATGAATGTTCCACATTTGTGGCTGAACTCAGCAACCATTGGCGGAAATACCGAAGATATGGTTAATGCCAGTGATTTAAAGGATTATCATAATTTTGCTGTGAGCCGAAATGAGTTTGGAATAGTATTGATGGATGTGTCCGCAGTACCATCACAAGGCATCACTCTAAACCGTTATAGCCTACAAGGTGTTCCACATAATGCAACTCTAAGTGCAATCAATAGTGGTATTTTATCACTTGTAGACACGCAAATGATGGCTGTAGGCAGCAACGCTGCAGCCATTGGTGTTGCGCCACTTACCTCAGTTATGCCATCGACAGCTGTTGAGCTTGTGGGCGTTTCCAACGGAATAACCCCAGAAGAAATGCACTGGCAATTTTCTAAGCAATCTAATTTCTCAGGTACGGTGTTTGATGTGTGGGGTAATGACACCCGTGAATCAAATATTTATATTGATGCACAAAAAGCAATGACAGACACACAAGCTGGCAAAAGTATTTTGCGCTTGAAATTGAGTGAAATATTAAACAAAGCGCCAGTGTATGTGGGCGTTGATGATTATTATCGTGTGCAAAAGCCGAATTGGTATCAAATGTCTAATTTTCCAACTCCAGCAGTGCCAGCACAAATGACACTCAATAACGGTGATGTTTGGTATTTTCGTGCCCGTGCTCGTGACTCATCATTGCGTTGGAGTGATTGGAGCTTAGCAAATAACTTTACCTTAGCTGCGAGTAATGCTACATGGAGCAATAATTTGGTAAGTAATGGCGGTGCTGAAGGTTCAATGTCATCGTGGACGCGAGCTACGGGTTATATGCAGGCGATTACCGCAGCTCAAAATGGCGGTACAATAGCTTATGATGGTAGTTATTATTTTGCTGGCGGTGGTTTTGGTGGAACCGCAAGTTCTGGTACGGATGCTATGTATCAAAATATCAATATGAGCAGTTATGCAACCATCATAGATCAAGGTTCTGCGGTGGTGAGATACTCAGCGGCGATGCGTGGTTGGGCAGGCCAATCTGATACGCCATCTATGTATATTGAATTTTATGATGCCAATGGGGTTAAGTTAGCAACCAGTAGCACACTAAGTAGTGCAACGGCTACATGGACTGTTAAAAGCTCGACCATGACCGTTCCAATGGGTACACGATCAATTCGCGTTCATGCTAAAGCCGTACGAACCCGTGGTAACGACAATGATGGCTATTTAGATAATATTGGTGTGGAAATAATGCAGTAAATTTACATAGGAACGTCAATAAGACCAGTTATATTAAATAGCTGGTTTTTTATTGGTTGTATCGCTTTACAGCATGCCAGTGTATTGAAAAAGTGTACTGGAACTCTATACCTAAGGTTTTGATAGTTTTAGAGGAACTTCTGACAAATACATAAGATGTAGAGATTCGGTTTGTAGCGCAGCAATAAAATAAGTTTGAAGTTACAGCAAAGCATTACCCAAGATTTCATCTATTGATGTTGCGTATAATGTATATTATGTTAAATCCGATACACCTGATAATAAGTTCATCACTTTCACTCTCTGACCTGTATTCAATAACTTATATAAGTTCTATTAAAATTATAAAATATGATATGTTGACCTTAAGAATACTTCACAAACTTTACTATGTTTGCTCTAAAAACAATTCATTTAGAAAAGAAAGTCTCAAAAGAAAATCAAATTATTTTGTTATTTGATTTGGATACAACTTGTCCATGTTTGTACCCTATGCTGTACACCATGAAATTTCTCAGATTTCAAAGTATCTCTACGCAGCATGCAGATTTGATAGCATTAAAATTTTGGTACGATTTTTGGTTTGAAAAGTTTGCCACATCCTTTTGTGAGTCTTTCTATTCGACGTCCTACAACTTTGAAATCATTCAAAGTGAAATTGATAACTTCATTATCTATTTAGAAAACAACAAAAAAATTGAAAGTAATCTTATAAGATTAAGAAATGCAGAACATGCTAACTACACTACAATTGGCCATAGAATTAGATCCTTTCTAAAGTTTTACAGCTTTTTGATTGATGAATATCTAACGATCCAATCTCAGCCACAACTTTCACTGAAGGAAATCCAAAAAATTAAAGGAAACTTAAATAAATATATGACTATAAAGAAAAAAATTATAAACAACTTTTCAAAGTCTAATAAAACAATTAAAAGTGAAATCAATTATTCATTCAAAAGTATGAATGATGAGATGATTAAAGGATTGTATTTAATTATCTCACCGAGCAATTCTAATAAATACAACACCTTAAACCCATTTAAGTCAAAAAACGTACAACTCAGAAACTTTCTGATCATACATCTCATGCTTAATTATGGTCTTAGAATTGGTGAGCTTATGCTACTAACAACCAACTCTATAAAAAAATCAATTCAAAATCATAGCTTTAGTTTAATTATTACAAATACCGATGATGAGTTCGATGATCGATCAAAAAAGCCAAAAATCAAAAATGAATACTCATACCGAGTAATTAAACTACAGGAACGAGACTATAGAATTCTTCAAATTTATATAAATGAAATACGAAAAGAAATTCCTTCACAAATCTTATTTACATCCTTAAAGCCTCCCTACTCTGCTTTAAGCTATGCCAGTGTTAAAAAGATATTTGATCAAGTAGATTTGTCACTAAAAGCATTGCTACCAGAATGTTTTGATACTTCAGCTTATGACTCAATAGATCGTCTAACTCCACACGTATGTAGACATTCATGGGCATATATGATGTTAAGCTTTTCTTTTGATAAGTATAAAAAAGAAAATGTTAATCACTCTAATCTCAAACAAAGTGTAAATAATGCTCTGCTAAAAGCACAGGATGATCTAAGAGTCTTAGGTGGTTGGTCACCTACAAGTACAATGCCCATATATTATGGTAAACGCTTTATTGTAGAACGTGCTAATTTTATGAACTTGGCTCGCATCATAGATTCCAGTATAAATTATGATTGATAAAAATATGCCTCAACTTAGTCTAGATTTTGAAAAAATAGATAAAAAGCCTAATGAGTTCATAGTCTTTTTTGATAATGACCTTAATGTAATAGAATCATTACAACTCCCTGAAATCATTAAATTTCAAAGGGCTGATAAATTTGATAGTAAATTTATTCAGAGTTCTTCTGATCTTTGGAGCTTTAATTATTCAGGAAAAAAGGTTCAGCTAAGTTTTTCTAATTTCAGTAAATTCGAGAAAAAACTAGCTAAATTTTTTCTTGCTAATTACATTCAGGTCAACACCCCATCATCACTTGAAGCTAAATTACAGGCTTTTAGTTATGCCATAGGAATATTAAAAACCAATAAGCAAAAACTTGATTATCACAATCTAAAATCGATATTGGGTGATTTGGCAAAAGATGAAAGATCACCTTACTATTACCACTTGAAATTTCTAGTTAAATTATTATTTTTAGAAAATTTTTCACATTTTGATATTGATCAAGAATACGAATTAGAGTTTCTTGAACGTCCTACAGCCTTCAACTCAAAATTGTATTATCAACAATATGAAGACCCTATTGATCATCCAACTATTACCATGATTCAACAAGGTTTTAGCCAATTGAATCATCAATTAAAACAAGATTCTTTAGAAGCCACTAATCAAACCTTAATCAACTCTTCAATATTAGGTCTAATCTATGTATCAGGACTTAGACCTGTCCAATTGGCTAAGTTGTCGGTAGAAGATATAAAAGTAGACACTACACGTATTACCGATAATTTCCATCGCTATAGCGTACTAATTCCCTATGCAAAGCAAGCAAGATATGTACATGAGAAAATAGCTGTAAAACTGCCAGAAGAAGTTGCTGAAATTATTCTTTCATATATCGAAAGGTTTAACTTGCATCCAGATGAAAAGTTATTCGATATGGGGGAAAATGCAGCTCGTTTCTGCTCAACGGCTATTAATACACAATTATTTGATTTTGCTCCTGAAACCTATAGAGAAGCTGTTCTTTCTGGTGAAGTGATACAGCAAAAGTACTCCTTTTCTGATTTTAGGCATCATGTTGGCTATAGTTTGGCAATGGCAGGTTCTTCAGCTGAGGAAATTGCTTATATCTTAGGTCATTCTTCTGTTGTAACAGCCAGACATTATATTTTTTCTACCCCAGAACTAGCTCAAATTAGAGCGCAAGCACTTGGTAAAAATTCTCTGTATAGACAAATGATCGCTATGCTCCTGACTGGAAGACTAGTTTATAAGAAAGATTGGCTTCAGAAAAAAGTGTTAGGAAATATTGGTAGCAAAATTCATTACGATATTGGTGGGTGCTCCTACGAAGACAAATGTTTATTTCAACCAGTTCGCAATTGCTATGGTTGCATGTACTTTCATCCTTTTATAGATGCTAACCATAATCATGTTCTAGAAAGCATACAAAGTGAAATCAATGATCTTATTAAGCTATCAGATGGGATTGGCGTGTCTAGAAATCCATTGATTCGAGTGCATGAGTCAACTAAATTCGAAATTGAATCTGTAATAGCTCGTTGTGCATTACACAAGGATGATATTCATGAACATTGAAAAATATAATGTTTTTATTGACGAGCAAAGAGATTACTTTAATCAGAATTTACAGTCTAATTTTAAATGGAATTGGAACGATTCATCTTGGTATGGCGGTACAATTGGATCAGGATGGTTGTTGTCTAGAAGTGGTAAAACACATTTCACTTTTGGCACTATTAAAAAATTGAAAGGTATCGAAAACAATACCATTGATCCTATTTTTCAAGAATTTATTAAATCAGTATTAATACTTAGCTATCGAAAATCTAACTCTAAAGCATCGCCCCAAAAGCTGTATGCAGAATTTCTAATCCTTAAGCGTTGGTACAGCTCACTAAATGCTGAAAACATTGAGAGCATACATCCCTGCCAGTTATCTACATTAGTATTAAATAAATCTTTTGAAATTTTGTCAGAAAATTCAAGTAAAACGAATCTTCCTGATCATGCTGGTACATATCTTCGATTACAGGAGATGTTAAATCATTACGGTTTTACTGAACAACCTTTAGAATTTTCTCAAAAATACCTATACATAAACCGCCAGAATAGAACTCCAAATGCTAAGAAGACAAAAGCTTTAATTGATCAATTGGAACTAGATGAAGATGATCTTGATAAAGAAAAGCTGATTTCAATTCGTACATTTATAAATATTGTTTCTCTTATCAGTTTGTGTGAAACGAATGGTGAAAAGATTGTTCTAAATCTTTTATTAATGCTTATAGTTACTGGTTTACGCTCAACAGAAGTAATCCTTCTAAAAACAGATGCATTGATCAAACAACCTATTCTTGATCCAGTAACAAAGGAGCATTTAACTTTAGATGGCAAAAAGCAATACACTTTGGGAATTCAATATCATGGCGCAAAAGGTGCTGGATTTAGAATACATTGGGTTGAACCCTTGTCTGCAAGTTTAGTTGAGACAATATTTCAGTCAGTATTAGCTCTCACCCAAGAATATAGAGAGCATCTGTATTATATCAGGTCAAAAAATTGTTCAGATTTTTTGCCAAAATCTATTGATGATATTGGTCAAAATTTTGTTGAAATAGATGATCTTATTGGAACAATTTTTGGAGTAAAAGATAACTATAAAGGTAGAGCTGGCCAACGTGATGTTGTTATTAAATCCATTAAAAATCTTCCAATTTATAATGAAGTTAAAAATGGTCAAGGCGTTGAAAGATATTACTTAAAAGAAGATATCAATCAATTTATTAAAGGATTAGCCAATTATAACTCTGAATATCCTATAGATCATGTCTTTAATTATGAAGGAAAAACGGAAAAAATCGCTTATGAAGATCTACTTTTTATTCATGAGTTTAGATCAGCAACACTACATAGAGCATTTGTTAATAAAACGAATATAATTCCTTTAAATGTCCATCTTGTGAATAGTTTTTTAGGTAATACCTTAAGTGTGTCTGTTTTTGAAAAATATAATTTAATGGAAGATGAGACAGAACACTCAAAAATTACAAGTCATATTCCACGGCACAATATCAATACTTTTCTGGCTCTCAGTGGAATAGCTGAGCACTTACAAGCAATGCTCATGGGGCGTGTAGACATTAAGCAAAACCAATATTATCAACACTTAGCCTTAAAACAACGTAAAGTCACAGCTAGTTTGTTAGAAAAACATGAATTGGCACTTTACGAGAATGATAAACAAGAACTAAAGCCAGATTATCCAATTGATTCTATTAAACATGATGGATTAATGTACTTTTCAGAAAAATTTGATCTAGAAAATAATTTAAAGATGAATTTACAAACCTTTGACTCGAAGAATGAAGTAGCAAGTTATGTAAAGGAATCTTTTTTTGATGAATATTTTCAAGATATCGCAGAGTCTTTTAATGAGTTGGTTAAAGAGGATCAATCATTAGCCAATTCATTAGTTCAACGCCATGCTTGTTTACACCCCTTGCCTTTTGGTGGATGTATGCGTGAAGTCGCTGTACACGATTGCCCTAAACGCCTTGCATGCCAATCTGGTGATCAATGTGGAAACTTTGCTTTAACTGGTCGGAAAGGTGAATTACAAGCCCTACAACATACTTTGAATGAATTGTTAGATGAGTTTGCACATATAGAGCAAATCGTAGTCCATGATTTATCTTTTAGAGAAATGCTTGGGGATTTACGTCAAAAAATACTTTATTTAGGTGACTTAAAAACAAAAGCACTTGATAGACAAAATAGTTTAACTCCTATTCCCGTTTTCCCTTATGGAGATGCTATCGCTAAATTACCAACAACCTTAAGTGAACTATTCGCTATAGAACAGCAAAAAATTGAAACTAAGGAAGCCTAATATGTTACGTGGTAAACAATTAGATGAAGTCATTGAGCAAGAATTGCAAATGATGATGATTGAAGGTTTTGAAAAATCCCCTATTTCGCACAAAGCTCTTCATAGTCGTCTAACAGCTAAAGGGTATATATCAGGTGGGCTAAGTACTTTGAGTTCGGTTGAAAGGAAGAAACTCATATCTCTGTATGTATCTGAGCAGATTTCTCCATTGCACTTAAAGACTAAAGAACAGCAACTTTATGTGAATAAAAAGACTAGACAGGCACTTACTGATACCAATAAAAATTTACGCACACAAATTGATGATTTGGAGTCACAGCTTCATCAGAATATAGAAACACTTATAGATATTATTGAAGAGGTAAAACTTAAAACCAACTTGAAGGTTGATCACCTATTAGCTACACATCTCCTTAAAAAGTATCTTTCACGGGAGTAATATTTTAGGGTCAACATTTAGTGTTTGTGATATTTGGTAGAGTTTTTCAACTGTAATACTGACTTCACCCCTTTCAATTCGCCCCAAATAGCTACGATCAATCGTTGTTAATAAGGCTAATTGTTCTTGACTAATAGATTTATTTTTTCGAGTTTCCCTGATTTTAGAGCCAATCGACAGTGCTAGTTCTTGATTCATAGGTGACAACCGTAAATACAAGAACTATCAGGAATTGAAGTGTTTTAATCCACGGACTATAATCCTCATTATTTGAGTAATGAATATGGAAATTCAAAACTTACCAATGTTCAAAGAGCTTTCTCGTGTTCTTTGTAGTTATAAAATTGAGTCATGGCAAACGGTAGACTTTTGGGATAAGGTCAAGCTCTTAAAGATTGAAAATACTAATATTAACTATCAAAGTGTTTATAGATTGATACTTCGGCTAGTTAAAGAAGGTTATTTAATAATTGATATTGAAAAAAGTAGATATGGGCAAACGACTTATACTGAAACTGAATATTTGCATGATCTACGTTCGCAATTTTTTATAGAATCAACAACTTCTCTTCAAGAACTCAACTTCAAAAAGGAAGAATTTGAGTGTGAAATAACTAAACTCGAAGAAGAAGTTGAAGCATTGGAAGATTTAAAAGAACAATTTCCTGATATCCAGTTTAAAATTGAACAATTAAGACAAATAAAAAGCAAAGAAATTAATAGTTTGAAAATAAAGATCAGAGCTATTAATTCTTTAATCAATTATTGTTCATGATATAATTTTCTTGAATCATCCTTGTAAATAAATGTAGATAGGATTTGGAGGCTCACTCCCAAATAATTTTTTATCTCGTTCTTTTTGCCATTTTTTACAGCGATTATTGATATCATTCCTGAAACTTTGATAAAACTTTCGGAAAAGAAGATTATTATTTGATAAGGAAGATTTCCATTTATAAAATCTTAAATCTACAATCTTTACAAATAAAATCATATACTTCCAAAAATCCAAATTATCTTCTGCAGACAACATTTGGTTAAACCAATATCTGGACCAAATATTTCTTTCATACATGTATAATGATGATTTATATGCCTCTCCGATGATTCCATTGTAGTCTTTGTATTTATCAAAGATATCTGTAGAAAAAGAGTTCTCATCTAAACATCCGGCAACTAGAATTCCTCTAGAAATTTGAGATGGCTCTATACAATTGATTTTATGATTAACGTAATCATGAATAATATTTTCATTATTATTTACTATTGCTGCAAACACATGGTTGTATATTTGTTGATCTGATAGTGCTTTATCTAGTAATTCAAATCGATATAAATCCAAATCTCGATTTTTACTACCCCAAATTGACATCTGTTTTAGTGGGATTTTTTCCTGACCGATTGTTATATTGGTAAAATAGTCGCTATTGCTTATTTTATCCCAAAGCAATTGAGCCTTTTGGGCATCATTATCAGAATAACTATACGCCAATAGTAATATAAAATTATGAAATTTTGGAACATGAATACTTGGTAAATTAGAAAAAGTAATAAACCATTCATTTTTCAATTCAGGAGCTGAATTTGCTATGTGAGCAAATGCTTCTGGTAACATTCCATTTAAGATTAGATCAGCACCTTTTGTCTTTAAATAACTTATATATTTGTCAAACTGCTGATTTTGATTTTCATGTCTTTTCTCAAAATCCTCTCCAGACTCTGAAAGTAATTTTAGATTTTGTTCGAAGTTAACATTATCTTCTCTTCTGTCAATTGAAAATAATGAGGTAACGTTTCTTTTTAATGATAAGTTTTCGATAATTTCTAAATCTGGAAAATCAATATTAGTATTAATAATAACTTTAAAAATAGAATCAATAGCAAGTGCTATTTTTCTTAACCCTATAATTGAAATATATTCAGTGGCATTTCCATAAAAATTAGGATTTATATGTGCCACAGCAGTTTCTTCATCTACTAAATTAGTTTTTGCACATAGTAACCACAATAATGAGCCATAAAACAATTCATAGTTATTAGCATCAGTCTTTAAACCTGACCAATTTATCTTTATGAAATCATTTAATAAGTCTATATTAGCGTAAATACTTATTGCTCTAAACACTTGTGTTCTTATAGGGGGATTATCACTAACTAAATATTTTTTTAAAATAAGTTTATATTTTTCCGTTAGAGTAATTTCTTTGGTATTGGCATAATAAAGCACATTTAAAAGTTGATGTTCTTGTAATTCACTATCAAGAATTTGATCAAACTCTTCAGTTGTTACTGATTCCATAATTTCAATAAGATTGATAAATACATTATCCTTCTTGTTAAAATTCATTAGAATTTCAATTTGTTGAATTGGTTTAATAAATGGTAGGATTTGCATAATTGAAAACTGATTTACAAAGTTTTTATCATTTTCAGTTAGTCCATCAAATATTTCTGAATCTTTATTAAGTTTATAAAAGTCCAATAATCTATCAACATGTTCTTTTGTGAATAAAAGATTATGTTGATCTATATTTATTATTCCACATCGCAAAGGGTAATTAGCTCGACACAAAATATCAGTAATTAATTCTCGATGTTTTGATATAAGCTCTTTTGGTCTAAAGCGTGCTAGACCAGTTTGAATATCGTGCAGTAAAAGGCTTTCTGAAGTCTGATTTAAATCATTCCAGATTTGACTAACATCTATTTCCTTACACATTTGATTGGTTTTAACAATATTTTCGGGATCAAGAGATTCAGGATCACATGGATCGGTAGAACAATAGTCTTCTATTCTTCTCCATCCTCCAAAGGATGCATCAGTTCTAAGTTGCTTAGCAAGATCTTCCGCAAATTTTGCATCACTGGACTCACCTGTTGCATAAAGTATTCTTATATACGCCCATTGCGCAACACTTGAATTATCCGAGGAATTCAAAATTTTTGCTTCATTTAATAATTGCGTCCTTGTATTCACCCAATCAACAAGGTTGTATCTAATTAAGCTAATAAAGTCTTTGTGTGGGGAGCTATAACTTGAATTTAGACTACAACCGAAGCTCCATTTAGTAAATTCAGGTGCAAAATTAGCTAAAGGTTTTCCTGCTAAGATATGGAATGCCGTAATAACCAATGTTTCAATATCTTCTGTATTCTCAGTTAATTGAGAAATTAATCCTTTTTCAACTGATGATAGTTTGTTTAATTTTTCTGAAATTTCGGCCTTATTCTTTTCAAGCGCATTTAAGCGATCTTTATCGTCTTTCTTTGAAAATGAGGAAAGTTTTTTTTCTGGCGATAATGAATAATATTGTAACCATTTTTTGATCTGTACTTCAATACATAGCCAAGATTGTGAAGTATAAGAGATACAAATAATCGACTTTTCGACCCAATTAAAATTTGGTTGATTGCCCCCATTCAAACATAACTCTTCCAAAATATTTATAAAATCAGAGATTTTCCTTTCAACAATCGTAGAAAAATAACCAAGGTATGACTCATCGGTATTTTGCAGAGAAACAAAACATGAAACTAAAGCAGTAAGAACCTCTTTAGAATAATAATTTGGTTCAAAAATCAATATTGTAAGACTAGAGATAATAATATCTGAGGTTTTATCTAATGCATTTATCGGTTCAATAACTTTAGCTAAACCATCATCAAGATTTTTTCCATTGCTTTTCATTCTATTTAACTGAAGAACAATTTCTAATCCTAATGAAAAACTTAAACCTTCATCTCTTAATCTATATGAATTAAGATCATCTTCGATGACTTCAAAAAAACGACCTTCAGCAACAGCATTTAAATTTCCTTTAAAATAATTCAGATCATCTTTTTCATCTTTGACCAACTTGTTTATAATTTTCTGTGCATGAGTCTGAAGACTTATTAAAAATTCAGAATATGATATTTCTTCATAATTCTCTGATTCCATTTGCCTAATATGTTCTAATAATATGCTATTGACATCCAACTCAGCAATTTTCTGGATTTTCTGTTTATCAAATAGACTAATAGCAATATTTAGCAATCTAGGATTCAATAAAGAGTTTGCTACGCTAGCTGTAAGTGCAGTGGGATTAATTTCTTTTTGGAGTAAAATCTCATTTCTTTCTTCTTCAGACCAGTCCATTACAGTTACTATTTTATAATCATCTATAATTTTTCTTTTGACTTTTTCATTAAAGAAGGTCGTTCTCGATGTAACTAGAATTTTAACTTTCTTACTCTTAAATAGACGAGAAATTTTATTAATAATCAGGGGCCAATCTACATCCGGTTTTTGATTTATTCCATCAATAGAGACTAAGAGATTTATATTATTTTCACCTGAGTCATTTTCCCATTTTTTGAATACATCCTTCCATTTTTGAAAAGTAACTTGATTCTCTTCATCATTTGTTTGTTCAATAATTTTTTTGATTAAAAAATCTTTTAAATCGCTAGTCACCAATTGACTAAAATCTTGAGCACTTAGAAAAATGTGCAATGGTTTATGTTCAAGAAACAACCAACTTTGTGCAGTAACCCATGATTTACCAACACCTTCTTTCCCTAGTATGAAATTAATATCTTCTATAAATAAATTATGATGAATTGTATTAATTAGAGGTGCACGAGGTAATAATTTTGGTAAATTTGGGTCATTAGGAGCTAAAGGTTGGCCAAAACTATGTTTTGCTGCTTGATAATTGGAGAATGATTCTAATAACCATTCTTGGTTCTTTTGTAATAGAAGCCTCAGTTCATTTTGTTCTACATCTTTTTTTCTGTGAAAGACATGACATTCAAAAAAAGTATTGATGTAATCGAAGTCTAGTGTTTCAAGATTCTCTGCACCAAAATCATTATGGTTTTCATTATGAATAATTATTGCTTTTGCAATTTGTTGAGAATTATCTTGATGATAAGTGAAAACGACCGAACCAGATATTCCTTTAAAATTCTTTTTTTTCTCCACTAAATTGGGGGTTGAACTTGAATGGCGATAGTGAATCATAGATCCGAAAAGTTTAGGTTTATCTAGATCCAAATTAATCCAATCTTTATCCTTTTCGTTGAACCCTCTTGCAATATATGAGTCGGTATAAATTTCTTCATTAATGATTAATTTATCAGTAGCCCTTCCGTGAACCTCAATAATCGTAAGGTCTTTATTTTTATCATAAAAGATTTTACTAATACTTAGTTTTTCTTGATTTTCCTTCTCGAATAAATGGATATTTTCCATAGTGAATTCTTTAGGGCATGTTCTACAACAGCCATCTACTCTATTTTTGTAAGGGTCACATTTATCTTTTTGATCACAAATACTATGCTTAGAGGTTATGACAAATGATTTTGCCTCATCATATGATAAAAAAAGATACCCTGTAGATTCCGAGTCTAGAGTTTCAACTTTGATTAAGCTCTTATGATTCATAGTATATTCAATTAGATAAGTGTTTGATAAAAATTGTTAACTCTATAAAGTTATGAATTTATAACTCAGGAGCTTTTTACTGTTTGAAAAAATTTGGTTTGCTGAAGTGCTGCACTTGTTCTATCACCATGATCAACTAACCAATCAATGATCTTTAAGAATTTTTGTCGAAATTCTATTGGCATCGATTGTTCCTTATCTATAAAAATTTGGATAATGTTAGATATCCTTTGATATATGTGCTCATTCCAATTCAATGTTTCACCTGAGGAAATTAACCCTAAAATTTGATCCGCATATAAGTGTGATGGATAATTCTGGACTGATCGTTCACACAATTTCAGGAATAGATGAATAATATATTCAGTCCAACCTGCCGCTCGGACATATTTATTCACTAGAGGTAAAATGATATCAATTTCAGACCAATCACCATTCATAAACCTGCTAGCTAAAGGTGCATCTTGATCTAATGATACAAACATCAGCGATTTTGCAATTTTAGGCAAGTCAAAGCCTGAAATTTGTCCAGCTCTATAACTTTGTTTATCAAAGCAGGATGCAAGTAAAAAACGATTCAGACATAAATTTAAAACATCTAATGCATTTTCAGGAATGTTTTGTGCATCATAAATATAACGACAAATATAATTTTCAATGAACGGATAAAGCAACTCCCAACAAGCATCTGTTTTAAGCTTAAGAATTGGCATAAGGAATTTTGTTTTGATTTCTTCTTTAGGGAATATCCCAACGACCCTAGCTAAGGCACTAGATAAGCTATGATTCCATTCATAAATAATATCTTTATCATCAAACCTCTGATTCTTTTCAAGCCAAGAAGGTTCTTGTTTTTCTATAGTCCATTCTAAGCAACTTTCTAAAAAATTGAGGATATAGGTTTGAGAGGTATCATGAAGTAATTTCTCAGGCAATAACTTAATAACTTTTCCTGAAAACTCATGATCCCATTGAGTATCTGATTTTACCCATTTTGAATCATGTTCATCTTTTTTCATCCAAGGTACATCAGGTATAGGTAATGCACACCAATCATTTTCTGATTTTAAATAGCTGTTTAGATGTTCATATAACTGTTTTAACTGTTGTTGTGCTTCTGGATATTTATCCGATCGATAGATTCGATAATTTAAATGATTTTTACATAGAGCAAATGCAAAATAAATTGCAGACCAAGTTAGTTTAGGATGTTTATCAAATAATTTAAGACATTCTTTTAGTGCCACTAATGAAATTTCGTGAGATGGACTCACTATAATATTGATTAGATTTTTAAACGTTGAATCATCCATGCTGTCATGAATAATTTCGCTCGATAAAGCCTGTGCAAGAAATTTCTTCGGATGAAAAGTTAAGGAAGCTTGTGGACACCCTACTTCGTAAGAACTATATGGTAATCGGACTGCTTGGTTTAAAATATCACGAGCCCATTCTAGATCACTTTTTTTACGATCTGTTCTAAAGACTAAGATCATCGTAGCTAATGCACTAAAAGCACTTTGCTTCATCCTTTTATGCGTAGACGAATCTTCATATGTGTCACAAGCATCGTGAAATAAGTCTTTTTCTTCTATACTTTTTAAGAATTCAATGACTGACTCTAAAGTAAATGTATCCTGAATTTTTTGAGCTTTTAATGATTTTTCGGCCCAAAATGCAATTTGTGAACAATAGAAGGTTTCATTTTGTTGTTTATGCTCTTTCGATTCAGCTTGCTTTTTATGTTCAGGATGGTTAAAGAAAAATTTAAAATGATATTTATCCATTTCTTGGAATAAGTAATTAGTGATATTCGCGTATTCAGCGTAATAATTAGCCCGTTCTTCTAAAGAATTGATACTACATTCATCAGTCTTCTCATATAAAAAATTAAAAGGCAGTTCAGCTTTGAAATTGGATAACTTATCTTTTGTAAGTTCACGAAATTCAGGATTTGTAAAGTAATTTTTTAATAAGAACTCTAAATTTAATTTATGACCTTCTCTATTGTAATTTTGTCTGACAGCTTCAATATCTTTTTGATATTTTGATTCACCTTGAAGAGAAATTAAAGTTGTACTAGGTTCCTGTAAGTCTTGCTGAAAACGATACTTATCTAACTCTAAAATTTTAAAATTAGTGACAACTGGAAATATAGAATTAGAAATAACTTGCTTATTTAGGGCTAAAACATTGACTACACCAAGAATTGCTACTGATTCATGCCCTAAAGTAATTTTTTGAATGAGTTCATCAAAATCTCGCCCTTGCTCTAGTTGTTCAAAGCACCAATTTTCTAACACCATATAGGCCGATGAAATTGCATTATTTATCCAAACAGGTTTTTTCCAGATATATTGCTTTTCATTTCCCCAAAATTCTTGCATTCCCCAAGGAAATTCAATAATAGTTGGTAGAGGGACTTGTTCAGAAATTTCACATAGTTGTTTCCATGCTTGAATCGCATGATTAGACAAATCACGTATAATCTGAAATCCCGTTTCTTCGGAATGAGTCAATAATGAAAAAAATGGTTCCTTTAAAGGTGAGCTAGGATAAAAGTGTCTAGACTCATATTTAATTGATAAATTTTCCCAATCACGACTCTGAATCTGTTGATATAGTGCTTGATGAAAAAATAAAGCACGACGATCAATCTTTAATTGTTCTTCTCTGGTTCTTTCTTCTTCAGGTTTAGCTAATAACTCCTGAAAATATTGATGGGCTCTTTCATGTTCCCTTTTCTCACGTTCTATATGTTCTTTAGGTAGTTCATCTAATAAAAATTTTAGCGTTAAATCAGCAAGTAATTTTGGATGGTATTGTGAAATAAGTGTGGAAGCACCTACTATATGTGCATAAATTTCTTTAGATACTTCTTTTTCCAACAGTAAAAAATTTAAATATCTTTCCGTATAACTTGGATTTGATTGTGTTGAAACCAAAATTAGATTAATTAGACTAAACTTAAAATCTTTTAAGTTAACTATTTGGCCCCAATCATTAGCTCTATCTCTTTGAGAAATTTCTAAAAGCCAGTCGATTGATACATCCAAAATCATTTTAGACATTTGATTTGAAGGTACATGAATACCTACATATTGCCAAACCTCAAAAATTTTTAAAATTTGAGGATATAATCGATGTGGAGTATTTGGTATTAATTTAAAAACATATTCTAAAAGTGTTCGCCATAAGAATGCATCAGATGGCCAGGGATGTTGAATCGCTAATTGTAATTTATCAGGCTGTTGCAAGAATATTGGATTTGCCTTAGTTTTCTCTGCTTGAAACCATGTTAATAACTTATTAAAAAGATCGAAATCCTTTTCCCGCAAAGTTTGTGTATATCCACTACTCAACTCAATAAATTTCGGATGTCCTATTGGTCCAATTATCCATGCTCTTAACCATTGTGATCTGAGTTGTTGAAATTTTGGATTCGCTAAATGACTTACCCACTGATCATCAATAAACTCTCGTTGAGCAAGCAATTCTACAACCCTACTTATATAAGGAGGTTGCCCAAAGCTTTCTATTTTATTTAACCAGTTTTGTTCTTCTTCTAAAAGAAGATAAAGTAATGACCACTCATAAAATATGTCATGTGTAAAATCAACAGCAGAACTTTTAGAGTTTACATGGATGATACCATCTACCACCAAGCTATCTAAAGCATCGATAGGCTTAATCTCTCTACGTTTGACACTATTGCTAAGGTTTATAGATTTAAGTTCAGAAAGTCTTTTTAAAAAATCCTGTCGATTGTAAGTAGATTGACCAATTTCATTAAATCCGCCTCGTTTCCACCAAGCATCTATTAATTCTAGTTCTGACTCAGGTTCAAAATTATTAGCTTTTAAGCTTGCTACAACTTTCGTAAAAAATGGACGTCTAATGATTTCTTTGACTTTACTATCACTGAATAATAACTGCTGAATACTTGGAATTTTTTGAGCTAATGCATAACATTCATCATCATTTAAAAGTTCTACGTTAATAATTTGGATATTAATACTCTTTAAAAGAGCACCGATCCACACTTTTAATGGTTCAAGCCCTGTGTCTCTTAAAGTGGTTACGATTTTCCAATTGGCTAAATCATCATTATTAAAAATTGAACGAATTAAATCTTCAATAATTGGTTTACTGTTTTCACTAACTCTGTCTATACCATCAATGAAGACAATTGGAATTCCCCCAGTAGCTTCTAAACTGATTAGCCACTCTGAAATTGAAAAACTCGGCAGTCCAACTCTAGATAGATATTCTAACCAATTATTACTTCCTGTAAGTTGATCTGATTTAATAAATAAAAATGGTGAATTATTAGCTTTTAATTCAGCGATTTGTCTTAATAGAACTGATTTACCTGTACCTGACAAACCAGTAATTTGTATAAATCTGCCTGAATTTAGTTTATCTTCAAACTCGTTGTGTAATATAGGTCTAGATAACTCTACTCCATCAATCATCTTCGAAACTAATTCCAAACTTTGTTGACTAATATCTTTAATTTTTTGTACTTCTGGAATATATAATCTTTGATCAAAGACCTTGCATTCAAAAAAATCATTGATTTCACTGAAATTTAAAGTATCAAGGCTTTCTGCTCCAATATCATTATGATTTTCATCATGAATAATAAGTGCTTTTGCTGTCGGGTACTTTTCATGATGTGTAAAAACTACAGAGCCTGAAATCCCATCAAAATTATCTTCTTTTTCTATTAAGTTTGGGATTGGGTTTGAATGTAAATTGTAATATATAAGTGTATCAATAACTCTCGGCGTATCAAAGACTAAGCTAGTCACTCCTGATTCTAAACTATTAAAACCAAAAGTTACGTAGCTGTCACTACTACTTTTTCCATTTATGATTAGTTTATCAGTAGCATGATCAATTACACTTAAGATTACTAAATCTTTTGTTTTCTCATAATAGATTTTTTCTATTTGAAGAGTAGCCTTATCATTGTTCTTTAATAATTTAATATCTTTTATATCAAATTCTTTAGGACAGGCTCTGCAACATCCATCCACTTTTCTCTGATATAAGTCACAGCTTTTTTTTTGGTCACAAATGCTATGTTTAGATGTAATAACAAAAGACTTCTCATCATCAAATGACTTGAAAAAATATCCACTGGAGTTATCTGTCAGTGTGTGAACTTGTATTAGATTATTTGTATTCATAGCAAAGTGTATTCACGCCATTAGTCGGATATGATTCATTAATACTAAAACCTAATTTTTTAAAATCATTAATTTTTTCCAATAGACTAGGATTATTTGAGCTTAAATGAATAGTTGGGGTATTATCTAAACTTAATATTCTAGCTAATGTCATATTATTAGGGTGATAATGCTTTTCATTGTTTGCACACAATATATAGTCAGTCTTTCCCAAAAGACTTAATGATTCAATATTTGTATTTCGTTCACTTCCATGATGAGATATTTTTACCACATCAAATTGATGATTATTAAAACCTAAAATATTCAACCCTTCAATCACATCTTCAGCATGAGCATCCCCTAAAAAAAGCCCAGAGAAAGATCCGTATTGAATGACTAATCCTATACTTGATTTATTAGTAATAGAAGGATCTTTTACGAAAACATCTTGACCAGATTGAGTTTTTTGTAAAGCCTCCTCAGGCTTTATTTCTTCAGTCTTCGAACTTGAGATCTGTTTTTGCCTTCTCTTTTTTTCTTCTCTTTCTTTTTGAACATTGGCATCATTTAGCATGCATTCTAGAGCTTCAGCCGTTGGCGTTATCGCAGTTAACGTAATATCATTAATTATTAATGGACTAGAATCTCTTGTTAAACATAGAGTTTTAATTCCTCGTTCTGCCAACAATCTTTGCTTAAGAGCATTATCTTGGTTATATGAAATTTGTTTTTGTGAATTTTTTATAATGTCAGGAATATCTTGAAGACTATTAAAAACAATAGTGTTAATTTTGATAGAAGTATCGAGCAAAAATTCAAATCCACCGATGTGGTCATCATCATTATGAGTGACTATCGCTATATCAATAACACTATTTTCACCTAAAATCTTTTCTATATTAGCTAGTACATCTCTACGAGCTTTGAATGATTTTGGACCACAATCGATCAGAATTTTTGAATGATCGAAATCAAGAAGAAGACAATCTCCATGAGTCGCATCTATTACATGAATCTTTAACATTTAATACTTATGTAAAATGATGATTTATAAATATTTTATCTATTTATATTAAAAATGGAATCATTTTTTAAAGCAAGTTCATGAAGTTGTTTTCAATATATTTAAAATATGTTAATTAACTATTTGTTTTATATAAAATAATTTTTTAATTAATTATGAACTTAATTCTAGCTAAACATAAGTTAAGTAGAATATCTAAGACTGTAGCCTACACAACACTGTTTGTAGCTACAGCTCAGCAACGTGAATCTCCACGATCATAATTCACGTTACTGAGTATCCTAAGTAACATAATATAAGTTATGCAGAAATCAGATCGCTACTCGACTTGCGTATTAGTCCAAGCCTACGCAAGTCTGCGTGGCTATGACCTCTATGTCTGGGTACATGATGCAGATTTGGTCAATCATTTCCCGCATATTATAAATTGGGGGCTGAGAACCTTGCTTAGTTGGATGTACCGTATTTACCAGTACATTGGCTATTTTATGTTCAAAGGTTTGAACGACTGAGTTGTCCTGTGGCTGTTTCTGTTTTTTAGTGATGAGCTGCTGGCAATGGTTCAATTTGTTTTGAACAACACCATTCAAGTAATCTTTAAGATTTTGGCAAACACGAAGATCAATTTCTGAGTAAGTCGCAGCTAAAACAATTTCATCCATGATGAATTTTGATTCTTCATAGACTTCTGTTAGTTGATGAATATTTTTATCGAAGTCTTGGATTTTATTAATCAGTTCACATGCCTTGTCCATCACCCTACTCTCCTAAATATTCACGAATTTCAGCATTGGCTTTTTTATAGGTTTCTAAGTGGGCATCAATGAGTGAATAGTCATACGACCAGTCACTTGCAACCACTGCCAAATGTTCAAGGCATCTTTCTGTAGATTCAGCAGGACAACATACGTCTAGGCATGGATGACCATGTTCAGCAACGATCTTGGCAACTTGATTGAAAGCAGCCTGAATGAAATCGAGATGATTTTGGAACGCTATAGCAGCCATAGTTACCTTATTTAAAAGTTACCAATTTATAGTTAGGATTAAATCATTTTAAAAGTAACTTTACAACTTTAAATTAAGTTTAAAATAAAACTAAGTTACTTTTTAACGTGGAATCAAAGTTATGGCTAAGGTTTATAAAATTCGAGATGACGAAGTTGATAGCATCAAAGAAGCTTTGATGAAGTTCGTCATTGAGAAAAAAGTTTTAATGAAAGAATCTGATGTAATTCATGCTCTTATCAAGTATCACCTTAAGAATCTAAAGGCTGATGAAGTTATAAAATATCGCGAAGAAGTACTTGATAAGATTGATTAATCTAGATTCAAACCACCAATGAACCTATGCCCCGTTGGAGAGTATTCATTAATGTTTAAAGGGTGGCAAATTGAGATAAATCTTTAAAAACCAATATGATATATATTGGATATACAAGATATATAGTCTTGCAATGCAAGATATATAATTTTGTTTTTTGAAATCTTTAAAAAATAATAACTTAAGTTTTTTTGTTGTTTAAATGTAAAAAACTATAAGAGTCCACCATTAGATAGCGTGGACTCTTTCTTATTGTATTCTAGAAGCTAAATCATCATATTGTTCTTTTACCCATTGAGGGTGATATGCTTCGATTTGATAATCGTCTTTAGGTGTTTTTTCAAGCTTTGGTTGAATCAGTTTAGCCCCTAAAAATCTGGCAGTTTCAAATAGTGCTTCAGCAACAATTTCCCAAGCATGGGTTGCTAAATCTATAATTTCAATATCAGGGAATTCTTCTAATTTCCATTCGCGTTGAACACATGAATATTCACCACAATCATCATCGGGATCCATATAAAGAAAGCCGAAAAAATCTTTTTCTTTAGATTTTATTAAAGCGTGAATATATTTTTTAATACCAATTTCACTGTCTTCCAGTGGGTTCAATGGAAATTTAAATCCTAACTTTAGCCCTCTTCCTTTCGTAAAGCCAACAAATGCAGAACTATTAGGTTTTAGCATTTGCTTATGAACAATGATATCTCTTTGTTTAAAAAGAAAACTGATAAGTTGATCGTCATTAAGATTATTCTTAATAGTTTTAAATAAACTACGAGCATCGGGATTGTCCTGAATTTCCATTAAGATAATTTGGGCAACTTCTTTTAATGATCGAAGAAAACAGTTTAAAGACCATCTAAATGAATCTGCAGAATGATAATGCATTTTCATTAAATCAATAGTCCATTCAGCCTCTCTTAAACGATCAAAAGAAGATTCTAACTTTTCAAAAATTACTCTATTTGGACATTTTTCAGTAGTCATATTTAGTTTTAGTCATTCTGAAGTCGCATAACTTCATTTTATGTTAAATAGAATATCTAAGACTGTAGCCTACACAACACTGTTTGTAGCTACAGCTCAGCAACGTGAATCTCCACGATCATAATTCACGTTACTGAGTATCCTAAGTAACATAATATAAGTTATGCAGAAATCAGATCGCTACTCGACTTGCGTATTAGTCCAAGCCTACGCAAGTCTGCGTGGCTATGACCTCTATGTCTGGGTACATGATGCAGATTTGGTCAATCATTTCCCGCATATTATAAATTGGGGGCTGAGAACCTTGCTTAGTTGGATGTACCGTATTTACCAGTACATTGGCTATTTTATGTTCAAAGGTTTGAACGACTGAGTTGTCCTGTGGCTGTTTCTGTTTTTTAGTGATGAGCTGCTGGCAATGGTTCAATTTGTTTTGAACAACACCATTCAAGTAATCTTTAAGATTTTGGCAAACACGAAGATCAATTTCTGAGTAAGTCGCAGCTAAAACAATTTCATCCATGATGAATTTTGATTCTTCATAGACTTCTGTTAGTTGATGAATATTTTTATCGAAGTCTTGGATTTTATTAATCAGTTCACATGCCTTGTCCATCACCCTACTCTCCTAAATATTCACGAATTTCAGCATTGGCTTTTTTATAGGTTTCTAAGTGGGCATCAATGAGTGAATAGTCATACGACCAGTCACTTGCAACCACTGCCAAATGTTCAAGGCATCTTTCTGTAGATTCAGCAGGACAACATACGTCTAGGCATGGATGACCATGTTCAGCAACGATCTTGGCAACTTGATTGAAAGCAGCCTGAATGAAATCGAGATGATTTTGGAACGCTATAGCAGCCATAGTTACCTTATTTAAAAGTTACCAATTTATAGTTAGGATTAAATCATTTTAAAAGTAACTTTACAACTTTAAATTAAGTTTAAAATAAAACTAAGTTACTTTTTAACGTGGAATCAAAGTTATGGCTAAGGTTTATAAAATTCGAGATGACGAAGTTGATAGCATCAAAGAAGCTTTGATGAAGTTCGTCATTGAGAAAAAAGTTTTAATGAAAGAATCTGATGTAATTCATGCTCTTATCAAGTATCACCTTAAGAATCTAAAGGCTGATGAAGTTATAAAATATCGCGAAGAAGTACTTGATAAGATTGATTAATCTAGATTCAAACCACCAATGAACCTATGCCCCGTTGGAGAGTATTCATTAATGTTTAAAGGGTGGCAAATTGAGATAAATCTTTAAAAACCAATATGATATATATTGGATATACAAGATATATAGTCTTGCAATGCAAGATATATAATTTTGTTTTTTGAAATCTTTAAAAAATAATAACTTAAGTTTTTTTGTTGTTTAAATGTAAAAAACTATAAGAGTCCACCATTAGATAGCGTGGACTCTTTCTTATTGTATTCTAGAAGCTAAATCATCATATTGTTCTTTTACCCATTGAGGGTGATATGCTTCGATTTGATAATCGTCTTTAGGTGTTTTTTCAAGCTTTGGTTGAATCAGTTTAGCCCCTAAAAATCTGGCAGTTTCAAATAGTGCTTCAGCAACAATTTCCCAAGCATGGGTTGCTAAATCTATAATTTCAATATCAGGGAATTCTTCTAATTTCCATTCGCGTTGAACACATGAATATTCACCACAATCATCATCGGGATCCATATAAAGAAAGCCGAAAAAATCTTTTTCTTTAGATTTTATTAAAGCGTGAATATATTTTTTAATACCAATTTCACTGTCTTCCAGTGGGTTCAATGGAAATTTAAATCCTAACTTTAGCCCTCTTCCTTTCGTAAAGCCAACAAATGCAGAACTATTAGGTTTTAGCATTTGCTTATGAACAATGATATCTCTTTGTTTAAAAAGAAAACTGATAAGTTGATCGTCATTAAGATTATTCTTAATAGTTTTAAATAAACTACGAGCATCGGGATTGTCCTGAATTTCCATTAAGATAATTTGGGCAACTTCTTTTAATGATCGAAGAAAACAGTTTAAAGACCATCTAAATGAATCTGCAGAATGATAATGCATTTTCATTAAATCAATAGTCCATTCAGCCTCTCTTAAACGATCAAAAGAAGATTCTAACTTTTCAAAAATTACTCTATTTGGACATTTTTCAGTAGTCATATTTAGTTTTAGTCATTCTGAAGTCGCATAACTTCATTTTATGTTAAATAGAGTATCTAAGACTGTAGCCTACACAACACTATTTGTAGCTACAGCTCAGCAACGTGAATCTCTACGATCATAATTCACGTTGCTGAGTATTCCAAGTAACATAATATAAGTTATGCAGAAATCAGACCGCTACTCGACTTGCGTATTAGTCAAACCTACGCAAGTCTGCGTGGCTATGACTTCAATGTCTGGGTAATGAGGCAAATATCGCCTATCGTTTCCCGCATATTATAGGTTGCGGGAAATTGAAATTACGACCAACGATTAGAACTATAACTAGGAAGATAAGCTGTAATTTTATATGTTAATTACGTTTAAATTTCAACTCTCTCATTTTCTAACTAGCTCGGGTTATAATAATGGCCTCCAAAAATATGGTTGATCTATTATGAACACCGCCAATGATCCTTTACACGGCAAAAAACTTGCTGACATTTTGGATGAATTATTGGATTACTACGGTGGCTTTGAAGGCTTAAGTCATAAAATTGAAATTAGATGTTTTTGCATAGATCCAAGTATTAAGTCATCATTGCGATTTTTGCGTACCACACCATGGGCACGTGAAAAAGTAGAAAACTTATATTTGTATGTCTTACGCCAAAAAGCCAAGCAGAAATCGTAGCTATCAAAACCCAGCCTCAGCATTTTAATTAGTGCTGGACTGCCAAATATTTTATAAATTATAATTTTAATGCTCTAAGTAATTAAATTTATTGTTTCATTAAACATAAATTTAATTGTGAACTAGATTACAGGTGAATATAAGGTAATTAGAATATCTGAGACTGTGGCTTACAGACAACACTGTTTATTGCCACAGCTCAGCAACGTGAATAGAAGCATTTTTATATTTCATTTAAAGCTTATCTATCTCTCTTTATTTGCCTGAGCAAGTACTGAAGCAGCTAAACTTTTTGTTGTGTCACTATATTTTTCACTTTGTAATACTTTAGATGCCTTTGATTCCATTTCATTTCCTGTTTGCTTGTTAGAATGCGTTTGGGCTAAAGCAGATCCAGCTAACTCCTTTTGAATTGCAGAAGAAGACGGATTTCGTAATACCTTTGAAGCTAGAGATCCGACTTTACTAGAGGTTTGTTTTGAGTTTTTTGACATGATAAAAATCACCAAAGTTAAGAAGCTTTTATATTAGCAAGTAGACTTGGATGATCAACATCTGAGCGACACAAACTGTCGTTTATCATCTTGTAGCTAATTGTCATAGTTAAGAATATAGAACCATGTTACTATTATTTAAGTAGTCAGATATCAACTTATTAATTCTATGAGTAAAAATACCAGTCTTGAAACCTGCCCAATCGCCAGAAGCCTTTCTGTGCTAGGTGATGCCTGGAGCATGTTGATTTTACGAGATGCGCATGTAGGATCTACTCGTTTTGATCAATTCCGAAAAAGTTTAGGTATTGCACCTACAATGCTAACAAAACGGTTATCTGTGTTGGTAGATGAAAACTTACTTGAAAAAAGACAATATTCTGAACACCCGCCGCGTGAAGAGTATGTATTAACTCAAGCAGGTAAAGACTTCTTACCTGTTTTATTTGTGATTGGCGCATGGGGGCGAAAATACAAACCTTATGAAAAGCCTGAAAAAATGATGACTTTCCTTGATGCAGAACAAGGTACTGAAATCAAACCTATTGTGTTAGACCAAATGACGGGAGCTGAAATTGGCACTCGCCCTATTCGCCTAAAAAGCGAATAATATAAATAAAAAAAAGCACTCAATGAGAGTGCTTTTTATAGAACAGAGCATGTTTATATTTATTCATTCATTATTAATTTACTCAAGCATGCCTAGATAAACTGGCGTTTCGGCTGTCAGTCCAGCATGCACATTTTGGGTAATCTCATCTGCTAAGAGTTCAGATTCCCCTCTCTCTAAAGCAGCTATCGTCATTTGTGCAATAACATCAGTTGAAGCTTTATTTCCAGCTAACCCACGAACCATGTCTGTGTCCATGAAAGCAACATGCAGCGACAAAACCTCTGTTCCCTGTGTTTTTAACTCTTGTCGCATAGCATTGCTCAAAGCCCAAGCTGCTGCTTTTGAAGCACTATAACTACCTGTAACTCCAGGTAAAGTAGCCCAACTTAACGCTGAGATCACATTGATTACAGCACTGCTATTGTGAGTAGTTAGAATTGGTGCAAATGCCTGAGTTACCCGCAGTGGCCCAACTGCATTTGTTTCGAACTGATCCCGAAGTAAATCGATGGATGATGGAGAAAGAATAGCTCCATATCCACCGATACCTGCGTTGTTTATTAATAAATTTACGTCGCCCAGTTTTTGTGCTAACTCTTCAGCCTCATCTGGACTGGTCACATCCAAACGAACAGGTACTACACCTGACTCAATTGTTATACTCAATGGATTACGCGCTGCCGCATAGACCTTGCTAGCACCAGCAGCGAGTAATGTACGTACAAAAGCTGCACCCAGTCCTCTATTTGCACCTGTAACAAGTGCGACTGAACCTTTAATATTCATAATAATATCTTCTATAAATTTAGGAAATTAGAGGTGTGAAGCCAAATGAAGCATAACGTAGTGCTCATAATGGCCGACACCATTTTTTACGATAGGGTCTTGTGACGTGAAGCTAGCGATATCCTCTTCATCTGCAATCTGGTAAAGCGAAAGGCCGTACCCATTCCCATCATTAATAACGGGACCATGGGCGACAATAACGCCTTGATCTAGAAGTTTATTTAAAAAATCGCCATGCTGTCCCATCCATTTCTTCTCTTCGTCAGACATCGTTCCGAGAAAATCCGCACGTGGTGGGATCCATTTACATAAGTAATTTTTCATTTCATATCCTTAAAAATAATTAGTAAATTGCGTAAATATTTAAGTATCTACTTTGCAGTTTTGACACTTTTAGTGCTGAAATATCTTTTCTACTAGGCTTTGAGGACTCAAACTCTTTTGCCCGAGCGTATTAGGCTTGGACTGTAAAGACTCCGCCAGTACATCGCAGCAATTTGTTATTTAGCTAAAAACGCGAGGGATTGTTTTACAAAATCATCATGAAACTGAAAAACTCCACCATGCCCTGCATCGGGATAGGTAATGAGCGTGCTATTTGGAAGACGCTTTGCCAAGTCATAAGTATTTACAGTAGGTACCATCCGATCATGATCACCATTGGCAACTAATGCAGGTTGTTGAATCACAGAAAGGTCAGCAGGTTTTTTACTTCCCCATTTTTTTAATGCTTTAAGCTGGGCACGATAGGCAGAAATGGTGATTTCTTTATCACGGTTTTCAGTACGTTCATTAATACGTTGAATAAAGGCTTTTGCAGAAGCTTTACCATTTTCTGTACGAGTGAAAAAGAGATAAACCTTAGGGTCTTGACCAGTCACCATTCCACGAACTAAATCCCAATTAGAAATTCGCCCGACTGTACTAATTCCAGTACCGCCCGCAGGGCCAGTTCCCGATAAAATCATTTTTCGAACCAAATTCGGCTGTTTTAGCGCAATCTCTTGTGAAATCATGCCGCCCATCGAGAAGCCGAATAAATCGACTTGCTTAAAGCCTTTTGCTTGAATGAAAGTAATCGCATCATCTGCCATTTGTTCAATTGACTTTGCTGGTTCACCAGTCGAAGCACCAACGCCGCGATTATCAAACACAACAACATGATGTTTAGCCGCAATTCCATCAATAATTCGTGGATCCCAGTTATCTAGTACAGCAGCTAAATGGTTTAAGAAAATGACAGGTGTTCCACCGTTTTGTTGACCATATTCTCGGTAAGCGAAGTTAACGCCACCTGCACTAATAAATTGAGTTGGTACATTCTTCCAATTTGTATCTTGCTCGGCGTGTTGCCCTGCTTGCTGATTGCTAACAGCACTTGATGACACTTTATGTGCCTGAATTGATGGTTCATTAAAAGAAACCGATGGCACAACCTCTGCATGAGTTAAGGGAGCACTAAAAATAGATATCGCCGTCAAACTCATAGCAACTGTATTTAATAAAAAATTCATTTCTCTGATCCTCAAATTTAATTCATTGATCTGATTCATCTGTTTTTTATGAGTGATCTTCCAAAGGGAGAAAAGATAAAAACAGAGTAAGTATCGATTTAACACCCACTATACGCATGTAAAAAAATATTGTCACTATCTTTTTAGTAGTAACTATTTTATTTTTAGATTATGATGGAAAAATCAAGCCAGAATTCATTGGTTCAGGCCACAAAGTTTAAGTAAGGAACATGATATGACCAGCAAAGTAGTTCTAATTACAGGTGCATCTTCTGGTATTGGTTTAGCAACAGCAAACCTTTTACATGAGGCTGGATTTATTGTTTATGGCACAAGCCGACAAGCAAAAGATTCATCAAAATACAAATTCCATCTTATTGAGTTAGACGTAAATCAAGATGATTCGGTTGCACAAGCCGTTGAAAAAGTAATAGCAACTGAAGGAAAAATTGATGTCTTAATTAATAATGCTGGGTTTGCAATAGCACCTGCTGGTGCCGAAGAAAGCTCAATGCAACAAGCACAGGCTATTTTTGATACCAACTTTTTTGGTGCGGTTCGAATGACTCGTGCAGTGATTCCACATATGCGCCAGAAAAAATCAGGATTGATTTTAAATATCAGTTCAATTCTTGGGCTTTTACCTCTGCCTTTTGGTGCACTTTACTCTGCATCAAAACATGCACTTGAAGGTTACTCTGAATCTTTAGATCACGAATTAAGATCTCAAGGCATTCGTGTGTCACTTATTGAACCTGCTTACACCAATACGTCTTTGGGAGTAAACTTACTCGAAGCAGACAATAAAATTTCTTTTTACGATCAAACGCGTGAAAAGCTACATAAACAAATGATTAATTCAATTAATAAGTCAGATGACCCGAGTGTAGTTGCCAATACAATTTTAACCGTCATTCAAAGCCAACAGGTCGTACCACGCTACACAGCAGGAAAAACTGCAAAAAGCTTAAAAGCATTAAGACGATTTGCACCAGCAAAGATCTTTGACAAATTAATTCACCGCAGCTTGAAAGTTTAGAACAAACCCAAGCCTATAAAACTTTAAAAATAATTTCGAGAAATAGAGGTTTCAAATGAAAGCAGCCTACATTAGCCGTTATGGCAACATTGATGACGTACAGCTCAATGAACAATCTCAACCACCACTGACAGCGGACGCTGTGCTTGTTAAAGTTCATGCTGCAAGTATTAACCCTCTCGACTTAAAAGTTTTAGAGGGTGAACTTAAAGCAATTCTGCCACTGAAGTTTCCTTTCATATTAGGCAATGATTTTGCAGGTACAGTCGTAGAAGTTGGATCGAACGTTACTCAGTTTAAAGCCGGAGATGAAGTCTATGCCAAGACAGATTTAAACGGTGCTTTTGCTGAATATACTGTGGTTCAACAGTCTTCACTTGCACTTAAACCTCAAAATCTTTCTATGGAGCAGGCGGCCTCTTTACCTTTGGTTGCATTAACAGCATGGCAAGCGCTGGTTGAAATGGCAAAAGTTCAAGCAGGACAAAAAGTACTGATACACGCGGGTTCAGGCGGTGTTGGTTCAATCGCAATTCAACTTGCTAAGCATCTAGGTGCAACTGTCGCAACAACGACCAGTGGTAAAAACACTCGTTGGGTTAGAGAGCTAGGCGCCGACATTATTATTGATTATAAAACGACAGATTTTGAGCAAGAACTTAAAGAATATGATGTAGTTTTAGATACGCAAGGTGGAAAAACCTTAGATAAATCACTCAATGTCCTTAAACGTGGTGGGCGGCTTATCAGTCTTGCAAGTCCACCCGATCAAGCTACTACAGATGCATTTAATCTAAACCGTTTTCTAAAATGTGTTATCCCGCTTCTAAGCTGGTCAATCCGACGTAAAGCAAAAAAACGTGGCGTTACTTATTCATTTCTATTTATGCAGCCCAATGGTCAACAGCTATCTCAAATCTCACACCTTGTTGAGACTGGAAAAATAAAGCCTGTGGTAGATACAGAATATGATTTTTCTAAAATAAAAGAAGCACTTCACTACGTTAATACTGGACGTACCAAAGGCAAAGTGGTCTTGAAAATTTCTGAATGAGACTGAACATACATATTCATTATTATTTCTCTATTCAAAACTGGTTTGTATATTTCAGAAATTATTTTAGGAGATAGTAACTTCAGCACAGCAACGTGAATATATGCGATCTTAATTCACGTTGCTGTGTATTCTAAACATCATCTATCAGCCGAATTTATAGCGATCTTTGTAACCATGGCTTCATACAGATCATGTTTCTTAATAACAGCATTACCAACCTACTTTAATTGTAATGCAATGTTTTTATAAAGCTAAGTGTTATTATTAGACCCTGTTTATTATCTAATTCTCTTATGAAGAATACATTTTCTGACAACAATCAAATTAGCGTGGTTTCTACTTTTTCTGAATTGGTAAATTCCAATTTTCAAGGAGAAAGTAATGCCATTTGCTGGTATCGAAACTTGGTTGGTGATTTCGAAGAGATTGTATCTAAACTTGAGTTAAAAGAGAATGTTACTGAGATTTCAGTTGAAGACCTTTTAGCATTACAACTTTCGGAAAATGGCAATTTAGCAAGAGAAATTATCATAAGTGATATACAACACTTAACTGATTTTGAAGCATCACCGTCTCTGAATTTGCTTAAAAGTTACGAAAGAGATGATGAGCTAGATTTTATTTCAACAGATGTATATTCGTTTCATGTTGACCGATCACCCATCCCAACAGATACTTTTTTGTGCACCTATCATGGTTCTGCAAGTGATATCCTGTCCCATAATCAAGTTGAACAAAAAATTCTAATTCCTGAAATCAGGGAAAAACTTAAAAAATTACATGACGGCCCAGAAGCTGAATTTGAAAATTTTCTAGAAGAGTATTTCTTTGATCTGCATTATCAGCCTAAACCCAACACAAAACCTGTGAATTTAGGTTTAGGACATCTTTGGCGGCTAGCGGTAGATCATCCAGCGCAACAGGTCTTACCTTGTGTTCATCGTGCTCCTGTTGAAAAGGAAAATGAATATAGACTGCTATTGATTTGTTAAACCATGAACAAATCAACGAGTGTATATTTACTTTTAAGATAACCAATCAAATCAAAAACTCACATTCCAAGACAACTGCGCGGTACGTGGCGCACCAAGGAATAAATAATCATCCCCAAAGAAGCTACCTGCATCTCGCCAGTATTTTTTATTGAATATATTGTCAACATTAAATCTCAAAGTATTGTCATACCCATAAGCTCGGAAGTTATAGGCAGTGCCGACATTAAATACTGTATAACCAGATACTTTCGCTGTACCTGATTTATTAGCGTATTTACTACTGCTGTATTGCATGCCTGTTAACAAGCGTAATCCATCTACTTGTGGCACTTGATAAGATAAATAACTAGCAAAACGTACTTTCGGTACATTTTGAGTTTGATGCCCTTGATAATCTAAGACATTTATATCTTTTAATCGCGAACGAGTAAGCGCTAATGTCGATATCATGTCTAGGCTCTGCCCTAAGCGCCCTTGTACGCCCAACTCCAAGCCAAGGTTGTGTTGTTGACCTTCAGTTAAGTAGTAGTTATCAGAATTTGTATATTGATGATCTTGCTCTAATTTAAATATGGCAGCAGTAAACAGTATAGATTGTAATCGATGCTTCACTCCTAATTCATATTGGGTGGATTTGATAGGTTCAAGTGTTTCCAATGCATTCCCTACAATTCCTTTTTCTTCATTACCCAATGCAAACCACGGTGCTTGTCCACCATCGCTCAAGCCTTTGGCATAAGATGCATAGAGATGGGTATTTTCCCAAGGCTGAAACATCAGCGCGAACTGAGGTAAGAATCGATTTAAGTCCGTATCACGGATCTTATTAGCTTCAGCATCATAAGCTTTTTCATCTAAATGTAGCAGTTTTCCACCCACTAAAACTGACCAAGTATCATTAAAATCAATCTGATCGAGCAGGTTGAGTGCGGTTTGCTGACTATCTAAAGATTTATAACGATTGCCTAAAGGAATGTTAGAAGGATTGTATGTCTCACTATCTTTATAAATATTTCCTGTGCCCACTAACTCATTGATAGCATCATGTTGCGCACGGCGTTTGTAGGTCTGAGACAATTCAACATTAAGCTTATGTTGCCAAGATCCCGTATTAAATTTACCGTTTAATCCTGTTTTAAATTGATTGGTTAGGTAGCTGTCATCAGGGCTACGAAAATCATAAATATCATAGTTGCCATTTTGGTCAAAACTATTGCCTAAGCCTGTAGTCTGACATATATCACTGTAGCAACCCCATGGAAATGCCGAATAATCATCGACCACGACACGACTTTGTGATGCAGACAGGTTTGCAGTCCAATGATCATTGATTTGTTGACTATATTTTAAGCTGGCATTGAGGCTTTCATTGGTTACGGGTTTACTCCAGCTCTGATAGCCAAGTAAGCGATCCCATTCCACATTTGTAGGTACAGTTTTTCCATCAAGTAATTGATAACCCGCGACAGAACGTTGGCGTTGACGCTGTGATTCGACATCAAATTCTAGTTTTGAAGCATCTGAAATGTTCCAATCTAAAGCCAAAGCGCCAAATAAACGTTTACCATTGGTATGTTCTACATATGGATGAATGTCTTCGTGAGCGAGATTGATTCGATAGCCAAATTGCTGGTCTTCACTGGTGAAACCGCCCAAGTCAGTCGCAACACGATGACCGCCATGACTGTCTGCTTCAACTGTAATGGAACGAATATCTTTTGGACGTTTAGTCACATAGTTGACTACACCGCCGGGTGTTGACATACCACTTTGAATTGCACTTATGCCTTTTAGGATTTCGACTTGTTCTTTATTTTCAAGCGCTACATTTTGTTCACCTCGTAGGAGGTTACCATTCAGTAAATAACTCGAACCGAGGTTTAAAGCAAAGCCACGCATGACAAAGTTGGGATAATAACCAATAGGTGCATAGCCATCGCCTACTGCGGCATCATTTTTTACTACATCGGTGAGTGTTTTTGCATGCTGATCTGCAATGCGTTCTGCTGTGACTGTATTGATGGATGCAGGAATCTCTATAAGATTTTGTTGAGTAAAACCCGATAAATTCACTTTAGGCTGATGATAAATTGGTTGTTCTACTTGTGCTGCGACGGTAATGGTCGGGAGTCGTGGTGTCGTATTTTCATTTTCCGCATGTACGACTGTTGAGCTAAGCCCTAAGCACGAAAATGAGCCAACTGCCAATAATGCTTTTTGTAAACGAGAAAATGGATATGTTTTCACAGTCGTTGCCTAACCCCAAAAGATAATCTTACAGCCTAAGTTTTACGAGGACGAGTATTCACAATTTTGTGCGATTGAACAAGCTTTTCTACTGTATATCTTAGATTTGTTGAATGATCTTAATAATGATCTTAATTAGGCATTATTTAAATTTCCGACAAAGGAAAATTCCTGAGTCATTCAAAGCGTGCTAATATCCAAAAAATGACAATACATCATGTCAAATTAAAAGAAGGAATTGTGATGCTAAAAATGCAACAGATCAACATAACGCAAGAATTCAATGCGCCTGTCGAAAAGGTTTTTGCGATCCTCAGTGAGCATGAAAACCTAAATAAACTTTTCGCCCCAGCAAAAGTGACGCGTCTAAGTGATGGCAAGGATGCGCGTAATGGTGTCGGTTCGGCACGTAAGCTATCTCTTCCATTAACACCATCATTTGTTGAAACAAATTTAGTCTATAAAGAAAATGAACTGATTGAATACGCCATTACCAGTGGTATCGCACCGATCAAAGATCATCGCGGTGTGATGAAGTTTACTGATCTTGGTCATAATCGTAGTCGTTTGGACTATACGATTATGTTTAAAGGTCGAGTCCCATTTATTGGTCCTATCATAAAAATTGCACTACAAAATGGTGTGAGCCGTGGGCTTAAAAAGCTGAAAGTATAATTTTTAGAGAAAGCCAAATCTTCTCTAATCTTTGAAGTAAACTCCCCTTTTTCTAATTGTGGGAGTTTTTATTTGGTGTATTTATCAACTTTTCTTTGAAAAATGATTTCTAAAATAACATTCAGCTCATTTTTACGATAAATTAGCTCTATAGAACGATTTCGCTCAGGGAAAGAGATGACACTTAAGCAATTAAAAGCCTTTTTGGCACTTGCACGTACCTTAAATTATGCCAATGCTTCTCTTGAGTTACACCTGAGTCAATCTGCCCTAAGTCTTTCTATTAAAAGTCTTGAAGAGGAATTGGGCGGTAAGTTGTTTAATCGAAATACACGCCGTGTTGAACTCTCTCAGGAGGGAAAATCACTGATCCCCTATGCAAAAAAATTACTCGCAAATTGGGATGAAATGGAAAATGATGTCAAACAGCGTTTTAAACTGAATCGCGGTACGCTCAGTATCGCTTCTATGCCATTTGTTACTCATGCGATCTTGCCTGACGTGATTCATGCGTTTTTATCACTTCATCCAAACCTTAATTTTTCCATTCATGATATTCCAAATGAAACCATTATCGAAAAAGTTCAAGATGGTATTTTTGAGTTAGGAATATGTTTTGAACCAGATCTGACTGAAGGTTTAGAATTTCAACCTCTATTTGAAGAGGATTTCCTCGCTTTATTGCCTAAAAATCATCCTTTAGCAACCTCCTCTACGATCACTTGGCAACAACTTTTTTCCAATCCTTTTATTACCTTACAAAAGCCCTCAATCGTCCGTCATTTGATTGAACAGAATTGCTTGCGCAACAATATGACATTGGATCTAAAAATCGAATGTCATCAAATCTCCTCTCTTTCTAGTTTTGTTGCCCTTGGTATTGGCGTGAGTGCAATTCCGCGTCACTTCGCCAAACATATCGATTTGGAACAAAATGTTTTGCTTGAGTTACAAGCTGAAACTATCCATAAAACAGTGGGTATTGTCTATAAAAAGAATTTTGAAATATCCCATATTTCAGAACAATTTATTGAAACTTTAATCAATCATAAATTTTAGAAAATTAATTACTGAGTCATTCAACTTCTAATCAAATTGTCGCTTATTTTTATTAATTACAATGTAAATCAATTGGATGATGATATTCAATTAGATTATAACAAGTCAAAATATGCCATTTAAATTATTATTTATTAATTTTCCTCATTAATCCTTAAGAAAAATCAACTTCTATACCTCTAAACCAAGTGCTAAAACTAAATCACTAAGGGATAGTAGGAAAACAAGTGAATGAATAAGGTTTATAGCAGCGCAGAGGCAGCGCTCAAAGATGTAATTGCTAATAACCAAACACTTGCTGTAGGCGGTTTTGGTTTATGCGGAATTCCTGAAAAATTAATTGTAGCGGTTAAACAAAGCGGTGCAACGGGTCTGACTTGTATTTCTAATAATGCAGGCGTGGATGACTTTGGTTTAGGGATTTTACTGCAAACTAAACAAATCAAAAAAATGATCTCCTCTTATGTGGGAGAAAATAAAGAATTTGAACGCCAATATCTCAATGGTGAACTTGAAGTCGAACTTACCCCACAAGGTACTTTGGCTGAGAAATTACGTGCTGGTGGTGCGGGGATTCCTGCTTTCTATACCCAAACAGGTGTAGGCACATTGATCGCTGAAGGTAAAGAACAGCGAAATTTCAAAGGTAAAAATTATATTTTAGAAGAATCACTGACTGCCGATGTTTCTCTTGTGAAAGCCTACAAAGCAGACAAAGCAGGTAATTTGGTGTTCCGTAAAACCGCGCAGAACTTTAATCCTGAGTGTGCAATGGCTGGGAAAATTACCATCGCCGAAGTTGAACATGTAGTCGAGATTGGTGAATTAGATCCAGATGAGATCCATTTGGCAGGCATCTATGTAAATCGTATTGTACTCAATGCTTCACCTGAAAAACGTATCGAACAAAAAACCTTAAGCACGGAGGCAGTTTAAAATGGCTTGGTCACGTAATGAAATGGCACAACGTGCTGCAAAAGAACTTGAAGATGGCTTTTATGTAAATTTGGGAATCGGATTACCTACCCTTGTCGCCAATTATATTCCGGAAAATATGAATGTTTGGTTGCAGTCTGAAAATGGTTTGCTTGGTATTGACGCTTTCCCAACTGAAAATACGGTCGATGCTGATCTGATTAATGCTGGAAAGCAAACCATTACAGCACGTGCTGGCGCAGCTTTTTTCTCTAGCTCTGAATCCTTCGCCATGATCCGTGGCGGTCATGTCAATATTGCAATCTTAGGGGCAATGGAAGTTTCTGAACAAGGTGACTTGGCCAACTGGATGATCCCTGGCAAGAAAGTCAAAGGTATGGGCGGTGCAATGGATTTGGTTGTCGGTGTTCAGAAAGTTGTGGTTCTGATGGAACACTGTGCAAAAGATGGTACGCCAAAGATCGTCCCGAATTGTTGTCTCCCTTTAACAGGTCAAGGTGTGGTGCATCGCATCATCACCGACTTGGGTGTAATGGATATCACACCACAAGGTGTTGAGCTGATTGAGCTGGCGAAAGATGTGACACTTGAGCAAATACGCTCTGTGACCGGTGTACCTTTAATTTTTAATAAATCCTTAGTTGCTTGATTTGATCGAATGTTCTGCTCTGGGTCCAACTAGAGCAGTTTTATCACAACATAAATTTTCAAGAGATATTAAAAATGAGTTCTATTGTTATCGTTTCAGGTAGTCGTACCGCGATGGGCGGTTTTCAGGGTAGCTTATCCGCTTTAACAGCTCCTGAGTTGGGTGCTGCTGTGATTCGTGAATCTATTCAACGTGCAGGTATTCGACCTGAACAAGTTGATGAAGTGATTTTTGGTTGTGTATTGAGTGCTGGTATCGGTCAAGGTCCTGCTCGCCAAGCGATGCGTAAAGCTGGTGTTCCTGATCATGTTGGTGCAGTCACGATCAATAAACTATGTGGTTCTGCGATGAAAGCGGTATTAATCGCTTCGGATACACTTAAAGCAGGCAGCGCAAATATCGTGGTTGCGGGCGGTATGGAATCGATGAGCAATGCACCATATATCCTACCTAAAGCACGTGGTGGCTATCGTATGGGACATGGTGAAATCAAAGATCATATGTTCTTGGATGGTTTAGAAGATGCTGAAACGGGTCGTTTGATGGGTTCTTTTGCACAAGATATGGCAAATACCAAAGGCTATAGCCGTGAGCAGATGGATAACTTTGCAATTTCTTCACTGAAAAAAGCACAGACAGCGATCACCGAAGGATATTTCAAAGAAGAAATCGTTGCTGTTGAAGTCAAGACTCGTAAGGGGGGCGAGCTTGTTGATCAAGATGAGCAACCACATAAAGCAAATCTTGAAAAGATCCCAACGTTACGCCCTGCTTTTAGTAAAGACGGTACGATTACCGCAGCAAATGCTAGTTCTATTTCTGACGGTGCTGCAGCTTTGGTGCTCTCGACTGAAGACTATGCACAAGCAAATGGTTTAAATGTTTTGGCTAAAATTGTGGCGACTTCAAGCCACTCACAGCATCCAAGTGAATTTACTGTTGCCCCTATTAGCGCGATTCAAAAAGTGCTTGATCGTGCGGGTTGGTCAGTTGAGGATGTTGATGCATGGGAAATCAATGAAGCATTTGCGATGGTGGCAATGGCACCTATTCATGAGTTGGGTATTGATGAAACCAAAGTCAACATTCATGGTGGTGCTTGCGCTTTAGGTCATCCAATTGGTGCTACAGGTTCACGTATTATTCTTTCATTGATCTATGCATTAAAACGTTTAGGTAAAAAGAAAGGTGTAGCTGCACTGTGTATCGGTGGTGGTGAAGCAACTGCTGTTGCGATTGAAATCTAAATTTCAAAAAATCAAAAATGCATCTCGATCGAGATGCTTTTGTTTTAAATTAATTAAATAATTTGAAATACTTATCCATTTAAGCTAGTAATACTAGAATTATAAATGACTATTTATAAAATTAGATTGAAGCTACTTGGGTAAACTTTTTAACCAACCATAAATATATGGGTCTTTTTTTACTAAACTAGCAATCATTTCAAGGCGTTTTGCTTTATCTAATTTTAACAAAATACTTTTTAGTTCAGCATTTATAGCATTTTCTGGTGCACCTCGGTCACGTGCTTTGCTATACCAATCATGTCCAAGAGTATATTCATGGTTTTCCATGTATATGGCTCCCAATAAAGTACATGGTCGGTAGTCTTGAGAATTAATTTTATGAGCTTTTACGCCACATTCTATTGCTGTATCGACTTTTCTAATATCTCTCTTAACTCCCCCCAATGTAGTGAAATAAGCTGACAATAACTTTTTATTTTTGTTTAGTGATATTTCCGTATTTTCTAAAAACTTTTCAGCCTCTTTACTTGCTTTAGCTTTTCTTAATTGAGCAGAGGCATTAATAGCATGCCAATCTGACTTGCTTGTCTTATATTCATTAATATAAAAATCAGCTTCTATTCGATGAAATTTTATCTTAACTTCACCTGTAAAGAACTGTCGTCCTTCTGAATTCAACCAAATAGCATCTTGTTCTACTAGCCTTTGGTTATTATCTAATAATTCCAATATATTAATTAACTTCGACCTATGCTTATGGACTATGTCATACAAATAAATATCATATTTTTTTATTAGATTCTTTTCTTTTTCCCTCTCTATATATTTAGGGTCAGATTCCAATTTTTTTCTACGTTCGCGTTCAGCTTGTTCTCTAATTTTTCTTTCCTGAACTAATTTTCCTTGTTGTTTTTTTAACTGAATTAGCTCTAATTCTTTGACTTTTTGCAAGTGCAATCTTTCTGCTTCTAAGTGTTCTTGATGCTTTATTCTGTCATTAACAACTTCTTTTTTATATTGATTAAAAGAAATTTTACCTTCAACCAAACTATGTAAAGCATTAAGATTTTGGCGAACTAAATAAGCTCTTTCTGGAAAAGTTAAACTATCGTTCTGTTTCGTTTTTAACTTTTGAATTATTTTATGAAGAATGCTATGTGGGATCACTGAACTTTCAATGTGATCTACACAATAAAAAACAGCATCTTTTTTCATATCATCAAGATATGCTTGATGTTTAACAGCATCTTCAACAGATACTTTACCTCGGTAATTAGAACGGTACGTTTTATTAAAAAATCTACTTCTGCTCATTTTAAAGATTCAAAAATACTATCATTCAATTAAACAACATTTAATTAAAGATAGGTATAAAAATTATGCTCTAAGCGAATAGATTTTAAAAATCCAACTTTAAAATTCAATCAACCTTTTAAAATATTATAGATATAAGTTTGTATTTATAAAGAAGGCACATCAAATTTTCCGATGTGCCTTTAGTATTTGAATAATCATCAAAAAACCAAGTTAAGCATTACCCGATTCAGTTAAATTAGTTTTTACTTCTTCTACCTGTTGTTCTTCATCAAATTTATGACGTTTTAGGCTTAAAATCGCACAGATTGCAATCATCGCTGGAATAGAAATCATCACAAAATTCATGGTGTGCGGTAAGTTTAATGTCAATAACATACCTGTCAAAATAGGTCCCACGATTGCACCAATTCGACCCACACCAGAAGCACAACCGATTCCTGTAGAACGCACGCTTAATGGATAATATTGAGCAACATAGCTATAAAGAAGAATTGAGGTACCAATGGTCGCAGCACCTGCAACAGTCACTAAACCATATAAAACATAGGCTGGTGAATTAAATCCTAAACCAATGAGTGCCGCAACGCCTGCCATAAGCATACTTAGAATTACTGGTTTCAAATGGAATTTATCTGAAAGAATACCACCGCCAATCGAACCAATCATTGCGCCGACATTTAGAGCGAGTAGGAATAAAATACTCTTTCCGAGTGAATACCCTGCTGCAAGCATCAGTTTAGGTAACCAACTGCTTAAGGCATATACCATTAGTAGGCACATAAAGAATAATACCCAAAACATCAGTGTATTAAAGGCACGACCTTGTTGAAATAATCCTTTGACAGAGCTACCTGTTGGAATATTTTCTTCATTTAGCATTAATTTTGTATTACGGGTAATTGCTTGTTCAGGCGAAATTTTTTGAATAATGTTCTGCGCCTGTTCAGTTTTCCCTGTTTTAACCAAAAAAGTTAAAGATTCAGGCAAAAACTTCCACATCACAGGTAATAAAAGCAAAGGAATACCTGCAATCAAAAACATGATTTGCCATCCTTGACTTTCGACCAGATAACTCCCAATCAATGCTGAGAGAATCCCCCCGATCGCATAACCACTAAACATGGTGCCGACTAAGGTACTTCGGATGCGTTTTGGTGCATATTCAGACGTGAGCGCAACTAGATTTGGCATCACTCCACCAATCCCTAATCCTGCCAAAAAGCGTAAAATACCAAACTCAAATGGATTAGAAGCAAAAGCGCCTAAAAAGGTAAAACCGCTGAATAAAGTGACACAAATTAAAATTACATTTTTTCGACCAATTTTGTCTGCCAAAGCACCAAACAGCATTGCCCCAAACATCATGCCGCATAATGCGGTACTGGCCAGCATTCCTGCTTGGACTGAGGTTAGTGACCACTCTTGCATCAATAGTGGCAATACCACGCCATAAATCACAAGGTCATAACCATCAAAAATAATAATCAATAAACACCAAAGCAAAATGCTCCAGTGAAAAGGGGTAAATTTTGCTTGGTCAATTACTGCATTTACATTAACTGTAGATGTTGTCATTCTGCATCTCCTCAATGAGATAATTTTTCCATCATATTTAAAACGGCATAATGCACCTTAAAGAAAAACAATATTATTCAAGGTTTTATTTAAATTAAAAATCATAACTCGCCATCATATTGATACGGCTATCTGCCCCTGAACGACCATCAAATGTTTCTCGCTCGCCATAGACATATTCCATCCCCAAAGTAATCGGCTTGTATGGGTTGTACATGCCGTTAATCCAGCCTTGCCATAGTTCTTTATTTTGAGCTGGGTTATTTTTATGGATACGCGCAAATGCGTTATCGTCTTTGGCTTTCATATAGCCATAACCTAATGTTGAACGGAACTGTGAAGTGAATTGATGGGTAATCCCTGTTGAAATGGAATCAAATTCATTCGTTTGGATGTTGTTTTGATCATCAATGGCATAACTACTATTCGTCCACATCAAGAAACGTCCATCTCCTTTGATGTGGTTATAATCCGCCTTTAAAAAGGTTTTTGGACTGAGCTGATATTTGCCCCCGATGCCAATGCCCCACGCCCATTCATCATCATTGCTGGTTTTCTTCTCAGCCACAAAGCTACGCCCAGATAGCATCGAACCATTTTCAAACTTATGATTTACGCGCCCAACAAATGCGGGCAAACGCATTTTATTTTCAGGATCAGATGTGGCTGTGTATTTTGGATCTTCAACCGATAAGGCAAAGCTGGTATTTGCAGATAAAGAATCGCTATAGCGTACTAACGGAGAGCGTTGTAATGCACCGCCCACATAGGTCGCAGCATCAATCGTTTCAGGATAGTATTCAGGTGCGATAAAGGTAGACCAAGTCTGACCAATCAACCATTTATCCAAAGTAAGATAGGCATGACGAATACGGAACTGATCGCGTGAAGCGCCACCAAAGAAATCCATTTCTAATTTTCCGCCCACATCGCCTGCTGTTGTTGATGTGGTGAAATTGAGTCCTATGCGTGAGACATTGGCAGTTGAATGTAAACGATCTTTTTGTTGTGCTGCTTCCGCTGTACCTTTGAGTGGTACACCACTGATATTGTTGTACATCGTGGATGCGCCTTTCGCTTGATAAGACGCATCGGCACGGATATAACCATATAGACTGACTTCTGCACCAGATTTTAGTTTAGGTGTCAGCGTTTGCTGGGTTACTGGAGTGGCTGCTGTGTTTAGATTGTTTGCTGGCTGTGCCGATGCAGGTTGCTGTACATAATGTTGCAACATTGCTCTTAACTCTTGTACTTCTTGGCGAAGCTGTGCAATTTCGGCACTCTCCGAAGCTGCATGAGCAGATGACATGACTGCCACAATGGACAGCGTCAGCACGCTTTTTTGCACCGTTAGTATGAACTTTTTCATTAAAATAAGTTTCCTTCTTTTTTGATCTTAAATACCGTTTTAAGATCGCTATTTGTTTGCGTTGTATCCTTTGCAGAAACCATGACTGCATCGCATTTTTTGTTTTAAAGCATTAACACATTGATTTATTTGGTTTTCACCTCCTTTAAAATACTGATATTGATAAACTCGCTCTTTTTTTAAGACAAAAATATCTAGCAGCGGCTATAAAAGTCTCTGTTAACCATTTGGTAAAAAATAAGTTTAAATGAGTCCTTTAATATTTATTCCATCATAGATGCAAACCCTTGTTTATGATGCTTGTGCAGAAAACGTTTGACGCCTTTTTTTCTGCGCGATCAATCCTTGATACATTAAAATTTGGCTATAGGAATGCACATCCATAAAGCCTGTGCCATGGAGCAACTGCTGATAGTCAGCGAAGGAAAGCGTAAAAAACTCTTGCGCCATTCGTTCTAACATTTTCTGACATTGCACTTCCGTCAAGCCTTGTGCCAAGCATACATAACGTAATGCTTGAAGCTGCTGAGGGTCTGTACAAGTCATTAAATCGTAGGTGAGCAAGATCCCATCCTCTTTTAAGTGATCATAGATCTCGCTAAAAAAAGTGGGCTTATTTTCATCAGCAATAAAATGAGCAACCAAAATAGAAAGTGCAGCATCAAAATAGGCATGATCAGGTAAAACAGATGTTTCACCATGTACAAATCTTACTTGGGCAGATCGACCTAAATCAGCAACCAGTTTCTGGGCTTTTTCAAGCATGCTTAATGAGGGATCGACTGCTGTAAATTCCCAACTCGGATGCCTTTTGAGTAGATATTCCAGTTCATAGCCTGTGCCACAGCCAACAATTAAGATATGTGCGTGAGGTTTTAACGCTGATTGTAAAATGGCATCCACCTGTTGATGGATGATTTCATAACCTGGAATTAATTTACGGATATGCTGATCATATTCTTCAACGACTTTCGGGCTATTAAAATCTTTTGCCATTTTTGTTTTATCCTTTACTGTTACGACTTTTAAAATGGTGTTTTTTCTCGCTCATGTAAAACATCATTTAGTCGAATACCGTTCCTGTTAAATTAAGCTCAGCACGCATAATTTCTTGTAATTTAAACTTCTGCGCTTTGCCTGACGCCGTCATTGGAAATTCATTAAAGAATTTGACATAACGTGGCACTTTATTATGAGAAATATGTGCTTTACAGAAGCTACGGATACCATCTTCATCGCTCTGATGATGCTCGTGTAGAATGATGCAGGCACATAGCTCCTCACCATAGCGAGTGTCTGGTAAACCAATGACTTGAACATCGCTGATATCAGGATGGGTATACAAAAAATCTTCTATTTCTTTTGGAAATAGATTTTCACCGCCCCGTATCACCACATCTTTTATACGTCCTTTGATTTTGACAAAGCCATCAGCATCCATTTCCGCGATATCACCCGTATGCATCCAGCCAGCAGCATCGATTACTTCACGGGTTTTTTCTTCTTCGCCCCAATAACCTGCCATCACTGAATAACCACGGACACATAATTCGCCTAAAGTTCCCTGAGGAACGATTTGTCCTTCTGGATCGACGATTTTGATTTCAACATGTGGGTGGACATGACCAACAGTGCTAACGCGTTTATCAATGGTGTCACTCACCGAACTTTGTACACTGACGGGAGAAGTTTCTGTCATGCCATAGCAAATGGTGATTTCTGACATATGCATTCGATCAATCACACGTTGCATGATTTCACGTGGGCATGGGCTGCCTGCCATAATGCCAGTACGCAGACTTGATAGATCAAATTCATCAAACTGTTCATGCTCCAGTGTGGCAATGAACATGGTCGGTACGCCGTAGGCAGCTGTGCAACTTTCTTTGTGAATGGTTTTGAGTGTTTCTAATGGATTAAACACTGCAGACGGATACACCATCGTCGATCCATGTGTGATACAGGCTAAATTTCCCATCACCATGCCAAAACAATGAAATAGTGGTACAGAGATGCAGACTTTATCCTGTGGGGTTAAACCAATGCCCTCACCGACAAAATAACCATTATTTAAAATGTTATGGTGGGTGAGCATCGTGCCTTTCGGATTGCCTGTTGTGCCTGATGTAAACTGGATATTAATGGTTTCATCAAATTGCAGTTGTTGCGCGACTAACTGTAATTGTTCGAGCTGTTCTTGTGTCGGTGCGACGATAAGATCACAAAAACGGTGAATTCCTATGTGTTGCTGCTCATCAATTTTGATCACAAATTTTAAGAATGGCAGTCGTTCGGAATGAATGATTTTATCCGTACAGAAGCTGATCTCCGGTGCGATTCTCGTGAGCAGTTCTTGGTAATCTGTGGTTTTGAACTGTGATGCGATGATCAGTCCCTTACATGAGACTTTATTCAACACATATTCGAGTTCATGACTTTTATAGGCTGGATTTAGATTGACTAAAATAATTCCTGCTTTAAAAGCAGCAAACTGAGTGACTGTCCATTCCACACAGTTTGGAGACCAAATCGCTAATCGGTCACCTTTTTTCAAACCAAGTTGAAGCAAACGGCATGCAAATGCATTTACTTCATCGTGCAGTTGTTTATAGGTTAACCGTCTGTTCTGATGCGAACTCACAATCGCCTCTTGCTCAGCATATTGCTGACAAGCTTGGTCAAATTTCTCTCCGATCGTCATCCCCAACAGGGGTTGCGAACTTGGCCCAGAGGCATAGCTTAACTGTACGTGTTGCATTGAATCATTCTCCTTGATTCTTTGTAATTCTCTTCGCTCTAATTGTTGTTACTGCAACTACTCTTCAATCTGCCTATTTTGTAATTTTACGGGTTGTGCATGCTCTACTTTTTCCGTACGGCATCCACACAAAAGTCAGCAATCTGTTTTGAAAAATAGTCCTTGTGTTGCTGATCAAACTTTGTATTTTGAGCTGGGTCTAAAGGCTCGACCACCACAAAAGTCATGGCACCAACCACACACAGTGCCGTGGTATTTAGGTCTTCTAACACAAACTCACCACTTGCATTTCCATCCGCAAGGATTTTAATCACACTCTGTTTAATCAACTGCTTAACCCGAAAACGTTCATGTTCAACCGAAGAGTCAACGGGTTCAAACATAAGTGAATACGCAAGCTGCGGACTGTTCAATGCTCGTTTGACGAAAGTCGCAACGGCCTTGTGCAATTTATGTTCTGCAGTCAGATCACTTTCTGTGATTGCATCAATCACCAAAAGTTCGGTATTGATGGCTTCTGACAAAACTTCAATCAGCACCTGACTTTTATTGTCAAAGTAGCGATAAACCAGACCACTTGAAACGCCTGCTTGCTCAGCAATTGTTTGTATCTGCGCGTCTTTAAAGCCTCCTTCTGAAATTAATTTTCTCGCCGAACTCAAAATCGCCTTACGATTTTGCTCCATTCGCTCTTGCATTAAAGATGATCGTTTATAGCTCATAAATTTTATTCTCTAACAAATAAAGTGAATTGTAAATCATTTTATGAATCTCTATTCACTTTTTTAAAAAATCATTGTATGGTACTTCCTAAGCACCTACAAGAATGCTTATGGAACAACAAATATAACCAATGGGATGAACACAATGAACCTACGTAGCTTGAATTTTGGCCTCGATGAAACACTCATTGCACTACAAGATTCAGTTGCCGCATTTTGTGCAAAAGAAATCGCACCAATTGCTCAACAAGTTGATCAAGACAATATATTCCCTGCTCATCTTTGGAAAAAGTTTGGCGATATGGGTTTATTCGGCTTAACGGTTTCCGAAGAATATGGTGGCACCAATCTTGGCTATCTTGCTCACATCATTGTCATGCAAGAAATTTCTCGCGCTTCAGCAGCCATCGGGCTTTCTTACGGTGCTCATTCTAACTTATGTATCAATCAAATTAACCGTAACGGAAGCGAACAACAAAAACAGAAGTATTTACCTAAGCTAATTTCTGGTGATTTCGTTGGTGCTTTAGCAATGTCTGAGCCAAATGCGGGTTCGGATGTGGTCAGCATGAAATTACGCGCTGAGCAAAAAGGTGATCATTTTGTTTTAAATGGTTCAAAAATGTGGATCACCAATGGCGGTGATGCAGATGTACTCGTGGTCTATGCGAAAACAGATCCTCATGCGGGTGCGAAAGGTATGACAGCCTTTTTAATTGAAAAAGATATGAAAGGTTTTAGTCATGGTCATCATTTAGACAAACTCGGAATGCGTGGTTCTAACACTTATCCGCTGTTTTTTGACAATGTTGAAGTGCCCGTTGAAAACGTACTCGGTGGTGTTGGTAATGGAACAAAAGTCCTGATGAGCGGTTTGGATTATGAACGTGCAGTATTAAGTGCGGGTCCACTCGGGATTATGGATGCGTGTATGGACGTGGTGATTCCATATTTGCATCAACGTGAACAATTTGGACAAGCATTAGGTGAGTTTCAGTTAATGCAAGGCAAGCTAGCAGACATGTACTCGACTTGGTTGGCATGTAAAGCGTTGGTCTATGCAGTAGGTGCCGCTTGTGACAAAGCCGATCATGACCGTAGCTTACGCAAAGATGCCGCAAGTGCCATTCTCTATGCAGCCGAAAAAGCCACATGGATGGCGGGTGAAACGATTCAAAGCTTAGGTGGAAATGGCTATATCAATGAGTTCCCTGCAGGTCGTCTATGGCGTGATGCGAAACTTTATGAAATTGGTGCGGGCACATCTGAAATTCGTCGTATGTTGATCGGCCGTGAATTGTTTAATGAGACCAAATAATAACGATAAATTAGGATGCATCGTATGAATCAATTACAAAGCAAAATTAATGTCAGAAGTGAAGACTTCAAAACCAATCAGCAGGCTATGCAAAGCTTGGTCAATGATTTAACCCAAGTTGCCCAGTCTATCGCTTTAGGTGGTGGAGAAAATGCCCGTCAAAAGCATTTGGCGCGTGGAAAATTACTTCCTCGTGAACGGATTGATCAACTGATCGATGTGGGTACTGCCTTTTTAGAAATCGGACAACTTGCTGCGTACAAGGTTTATGAGGATGACATCCCTGCTGCTGGAGTCATTGCTGGTATTGGACAGGTCAATGGTGTGACGTGCATGATCGTTGCCAATGATGCCACAGTCAAAGGTGGGACTTATTATCCCCTCACTGTCAAAAAGCATTTACGTGCGCAAGAAATTGCTGAGCAGAACCATTTACCTTGTATCTATTTGGTCGATTCAGGTGGTGCATATTTACCTATGCAAGATCAGGTGTTCCCAGATCGTGATCATTTTGGTCGTATTTTTTACAATCAAGCTCGCATGTCCAGCCAAGGTATTGCCCAAATTGCGGTCGTAATGGGGAGCTGTACCGCTGGTGGTGCTTATGTTCCTGCAATGTCAGATGAAACCATCATCGTGCGTAATCAAGGCACGATTTTCTTAGGTGGTCCTCCTCTGGTTAAAGCTGCTACTGGTGAAGTTGTGAGTAGTGAAGATTTGGGTGGTGGTGATGTGCATACCCGTCTTTCAGGTGTTGCGGATCATTTGGCAGAAAACGATGAACATGCAATTGCGATTGCACGGAATATCGTTGCAAATCTCAATAAAAAGCCAAATGACTTAAACAAGCAGATTGATGAGCCACTATTTGATGCCAAAGAGCTATACGGTGTCGTACCAAGTGACGCACGTAAACCATTTGATGTACGTGAAGTGATTGCTCGTATTGTCGATGGTTCCCGTTTTGATGAATTTAAAGCGCGTTTTGGTTCAACCCTAATCACTGGCTTTGCGTCTCTATACGGCATGCCAGTGGGGATTATTGCCAATAATGGGATCTTATTTTCTGAGTCTGCACAAAAAGGTGCGCACTTTATTGAGTTATGTACCCAACGCAACATTCCTTTGCTATTTATTCAAAATATCACAGGCTTTATGGTGGGTCGCCAATATGAAAATGAAGGCATTGCGAAACATGGTGCCAAACTGGTGATGGCAGTTGCAACGGCAAATGTCCCTAAACTGACTTTAATTATTGGTGGTTCATTTGGAGCAGGTAACTATGGTATGTGTGGCCGTGCTTATTCACCACGCTTTTTATGGACATGGCCGAACTCCCGTATTTCTGTGATGGGCGGTGAACAAGCAGCCAGCGTACTTTCAACCTTGAAGCGTGATCAGATTGAGCAAAAAGGCGCAGAATGGTCAGCACAACAAGAAGATGAATTTAAGCAACCGATTCGTGATCAGTACGAACGTCAAGGTCATCCTTACTATGCCTCTGCCCGCCTATGGGATGATGGTGTGATTGATCCTGCTCAAACACGTCAAGTGCTTGGATTGAGCCTTGCAGCAGCCATGAATGCACCGATTCAACCAACCAAATTCGGCGTGTTCCGCATGTAAGAGGTGTTTTATGAGCTATCAATTTTTACAACTGGAACAACACGATCAAGTGGCATTTGTGTGGCTAAATCGACCAGAGCTACACAATGCTTTCAATACAACGGTGATTGAAGAATTACATGCTTGCTTTAAGAGCTTAAATAGTCGTGATGATATTCGAGTGGTGGTTTTGGCTGGGCGTGGCAAAAGCTTTTCTGCAGGTGCAGATCTCAACTGGATGAAACAGGCTGGTCAAGCCTCTTCAGCAGAGAATGAAGCTGATGCGATGAAACTCGCGCAGATGCTTGATGCGCTTGCAACACTCAAACAACCAACGATTGCTCGGGTTCATGGCATCGCCTTCGGCGGTGGTATGGGGCTTGCCTCGGCTTGTGATATTTGTATTGCCAGTACCGATGCGAAATTTGCAACTTCTGAAGTCCGTTTGGGACTTGCACCTTCTACGATTAGCCCTTATGTGATTCGTGCGATTGGAGCAAGACAAGCTTCACGCTATTTCTTAACCGCTGAACGTATCTCAGCACGTGAAGCCAAACAAATTGGCTTGGCACATGAAATTGCGGATGCGGAAGATTTAGATAAAAAGGTTCAAGAGATTATTGATGCATTATTACTTGGTGGTCCACACGCTCAGGCCGCATCGAAACAATTGATTCAAATGGTCAGCAATCAAAGTATGAATGATCACTTGCTTCAGCAGACTGCACAGCATATTGCACAAGTCCGTCAAGGTAGTGAGGCAAAAGCAGGTTTAAATGCCTTTCTAAATAAACAATCTCCTGCATGGATTTCAAATTCCAATAACAACAATTAAGGACGACCAAAATGTTTGAAAAGATTTTAATTGCGAACCGTGGTGAGATTGCTTGTCGCGTGATTCGTACAGCGAAAAAATTAGGTATTGCAACGGTTGCGGTGTATTCAGATGCTGATGCGAATGCACAGCATGTCAAACTTGCCGATGAAGCGATTTATATCGGTCAATCTCCTGCAACGCAAAGTTATTTACAAGCTGACCGTATTATTCAAGCGGCAATTGATACTGGCAGCCAAGCCATTCACCCTGGCTATGGTTTTCTTTCTGAAAATGACCAATTTGCCCTTGCTTGCCAACAACACAATATTTGCTTTATCGGTCCACCAGTCGATGCCATTTTAGCCATGGGCTTAAAAGCAACCTCTAAAGCTTTGATGGAAAAAGCAGGTGTACCTTTAACACCGGGTTATCACGGAACTAACCAAGATGCTGAGTTTTTAAAACAGCAAGCAGATGAGATTGGCTATCCAGTGTTGATCAAAGCCAGTGCTGGTGGTGGTGGTAAAGGGATGAGTTTGGTGGAACGCAGCGAAGATTTCCTACATGCCCTTGCCTCGTGTAAACGTGAAGCCAAATCAAGCTTTGGCAATGATGATGTCCTTATTGAACGTTATGTGATTCAACCACGGCATATTGAAGTGCAAGTATTTGGTGACATGCACGGCAACTATGTACATTTATTTGAACGTGATTGTTCGGTACAACGTCGTCATCAAAAAGTGCTAGAGGAAGCACCTGCTCCACAAATGCCAAGCGATAAACTTGATGCCATGCGTCAAGCTGCAATTGATGCTGCACGTGCGGTAGATTATGTGGGTGCAGGTACGGTGGAGTTTATTGTAGAGCAAGACGGTACTGCCTATTTCATGGAAATGAATACTCGTCTCCAAGTCGAACACCCTGTCACTGAAATGATTACAGGTGAAGATTTAGTAGAATGGCAACTTCGTGTTGCTGATGGTGAACCTTTGCCAAAACTACAGCATGAATTACAAATTCATGGACATGCTTTGGAAGCACGTATCTACGCTGAAGAACCTGAAAAGGGATTTTTACCTGCAATCGGTAAAATTGACTATCTTCGTTACCCAACTCAAAACCAATACGTGCGCGTAGACAGTGGGATTGTTGAAGGCGATGAAATTACCACCTTCTACGATCCAATGATTGCCAAGTTGATTGTATGGGGTAAAAACCGTGAAGCAGCTTTGATTCAAATGCAACATGCACTGAGTCAATTTCATGTCGATGGCTTAGGCAATAACATAGCCTTTCTAGAAAAGATTGTACGCTGTGATTCCTTTAAACAGGCCAAGCTGGATACCAATCTGATTCAACGAGAAGAACAGTTCTTGTTTAGTCCTGCGCATATCAAACCTGAACTGGTAGTGGCAACCGCATTTATCGAGTTTTTAAGTAAACTCGACAACAATCACTCTAGTCAAAAACAACTTTGGCAAGCACAACCGTTGTGGCGTTTAAATGTTGCTTATCAACACAGTATTAAACTGAATTATTTAAATCAAAATATTCAGATAAAGTTCGTCGCGGCTGAACAAGGTTTTAACGCAGAATTTAATGATCAAACTTTCCATATCTCTGGCGAACTCATTGATCAACATAGCGCTTCAATCCAAATCAATGCAACTCAGCAAAGACTCGCATTTAATCGAAGTTCACAAGGCATTACTTTGTTCCATACAGGGCAAAGTTATAAGTTTGATTATATTCGTCAAGACTTTAATCAGGCGGACAGTCAAGCTGAACAAGGACACTTGAAAGCGCCTATGCCGGGTGTAGTGACCCAGCTACTTGTGGGTGCGAATCATACGGTGAAAAAAGACGATATTCTCATGACATTGGAAGCGATGAAAATGGAATATACCATTCGTGCACCGAAAGATGGTGTGATTGTGGATGCTTATTTCCAAGTGGGCGATCAAGTTAAAGTCGGTGATGAACTTGTTGAGTTTCAAGCTGCCGAGGAGGAAGTTGCATGAGTGAATTTGTCAAAATCGTGGAAGTTGGACCGCGTGATGGACTACAAAACGAAAAGCAGCCCTTGACCATAGAACAACGCTTCAATTTCATTAGCGACCTGATTGATGCTGGCTTGAAATCAATTGAAGTGGGTTCTTGCGTTTCGGCTAAATGGGTTCCACAGATGGCGCAAAGCGATGAGTTATATAAACTGCTGCCACAAGGTGCTGACTTAAACTTGAGTTTGCTGACCCCCAATCTCAAAGGCTTTGAAGCAGCGCTCGCAGTTGGCTGTAAAGAAGTTGCGGTATTTACCGCGGCTTCTGATCGTTTTACCCAAAAAAATATTAACTGTTCGATTGATGAAAGTTTAGAACGGTTTTCTGAAATTTTCCAAGCTGCCAAGACACATAATGTTCGTGTCCGTGGTTATGTCTCTTGTATGGTAGATTGCCCTTATGAAGGTGCAATAGATCCTAAACAAGTGCTTAGCGTGGTTAAACGGCTCTATGACATGGGCTGTTATGAGATTTCTTTGGGTGAAACCATTGGTACAGCGACACCAGACCGTGTTCAAAAAGTTTGGCAAGCCTGCTTAGCTGAACTGGATAGCAACGTCTTGGCTGGGCATTTTCATAATACCTATGGCATGGCAATCGCCAATATCTATCAGTCTTTGCAACAAGGTATCCGTATTTTTGATTCGTCTCTTGCTGGGCTTGGTGGTTGTCCCTATGCCAAAGGCGCATCAGGCAATGTCGCCACCGAAGATCTATATTATCTGTTGTCTCATATTGGATATGAAACTGGAATTAATTTAGAGAAATTGATGAGAGCAAGCCAAAATATCAATAAGGCCCTGAATCGGAAAAATTTATCAAGCTATGCCAATACCTATTTGCAGCAACATTGCGCATAAATAAATTTAATTACAGTTGAATCAATGCTCCACAATTAAATGTTGAAGGAGCATTTGAATCTTATTATTTTCTCACTTTTTAATTATGAAGCATTTTATTGGGCGTTTTTATTTCCTGATAAAGACTTAGTCGATATGGGTTAATTGATAAAAATAAGAGGTATCCGCCTCTATTTTTGGGGCAATATGCTGTTCTACCCAGTCTAACCATGCTCGTGTTTTGGCATCAATAAAATGTCGGGATGGTAATAAGGTATAAACGCCAATATCTGGAGAACGCCAATCTGGCAAAATGTGACAAAGTCGCCCCGCACGAACAGCCTCGATTACCGTAAACATGGGTAAAAGCGCGATCCCCATGTCTTGTTGAACCATATCTAACAATAACTCTGGCGTATCTGCAATTAATTGTCCTGTAATATCAATTTGATAAGAGCAACTACTTTTACTGACCAGATGCCATTGTGCTGTGATGGATGGATTCACTAAACGTAAACAGGCATGCTCATGCAAATCATCTGGTGACTGCGGTATACCATGTTTTTTCAAATACGTCGGTGATGCACAGAGCACTGAAAATATAGTACCAATACGACGTGAAACAAATCTTGAATCTGTCAAAGATTCAGTGAGATAAAGACTGACATCAATCCCTTTCGCTAAAAGATCAGGGGCATTTTGAGACGTACGATATTCAACAGTCAGTTCAGGGTAAGTTCTACAAAACTCTGCCATGACTGGTGCAACGTAGTAATGACCAAAACTTGCCATACTCAAGATACGTAATCGACCTTTTGGCTTTGTGGCTGTCCCCGTTGCCTCCGCCTCTGCCTCATCAATCATTGCAATTACTTGTCGACAGCGTTCTGCGTAAGTTGCACCAATATCGGTCAACGCATGCTGTCTGGTAGAGCGTTGCAGTAATTTAATTCCTAAGCGTGTTTCCAACTCACTGATCAAACGTGAGACCTGTGCCGTGGTCAGATCCATCTGCTCAGCTGCTGCGGTAAAACTTCCACTGTCGATCACTTTCAGGAAAGCATGCATTGCATGCAACAGTCCGCCCTCGTGATTTTTGCGCATAACGTAAATATCTTTTCCTAAATTACGCATTGTTGCACCAGTTTAGATCATCCACAATGGTAAATATGTACATACATTGAGCCAGCCCTTTTTCAAAGACGCTCAGCCCATTTTAATTTTTCGTATGTCAATTGCTCCAAGCTTCAACTCGGATGTTGAGAAAAGAAAGTCGCACGAACGACTAAAAATATTAAGGAGACATAAATGAATATAGCTACAAAATTTACTCCAAGAATGATTGCTACAAAGGATGTGTCCCTTGAGGATAAATATATAAGCGATGACGGTACTGCTTATATGACTGGTATTCAGGCATTGGTTCGTTTGCCCCTTGCTCAGACACGTCGGGATACTTTAAACGGTTATCAAACTGCAGGCTTTATATCTGGTTATCGTGGTTCCCCTGTTGGTAATTACGATAGTTTCCTTTGGCAAATAGGCGGTTTACTTAAAGATCATGATGTGGTCTTTCAACCAGGTGTAAATGAAGATTTAGCTGCGACTGCAATTTGGGGCACTCAACAAGCCAACCTCGCGGGCCAAGGTAAATATGATGGCGTCACCTCATGGTGGTACGGTAAAGGTCCTGGTGTTGATCGTTCTGGTGATGTACTTCGCCATGCCAATCTAGCCGGTACGTCTGAACATGGTGGTGTTGTTGCCCTATTTGGCGATGACCATTCCTGTAAGTCTTCTACTGTTCCGCATCAATCCGAACATGTCATGATTGGCTGTGGTATTCCTATTTTCTATCCAACATCAGTGCAACATATTCTTGATCTGGGTGTGCATGCTGTTGCGATGTCTCGTTTTTCAGGCGTTTGGACATCGATGAAGCTGGTGAGTGAAATTGTAGAAACCTCTGCTTCAGTCAAGGTTGGTTTAGACCGCGTAACACCCATTATCCCAGAAGATGTCCAATTTCCTGAGGGTGGTGTCAATATCCGTTGGCCAGATCATGGCATACAACAAGAAGAACGACTCTATAAATATCGCCTACCTGCGGTATTGGCTTATGCACGCGCCAATAAATTGAACCGTGTGACTTTGCCATGCAAAAATGCGCGTATCGGAATCGCTGCCAGTGGCAAAGCTTATTTAGATACGATTGAGGCATTGCGTATTTTAGGGATTGAAGGTGAAGCGGCTGAACAACTCGGATTACGTGTTTATCAGGTTGAATTGATTTGGCCTTTAGAACCTCAAGGCATTCGCGAGTTTGCTGAAGGTTTACAAGAGCTGATCGTGGTTGAAGAAAAACGCCCAATTCTAGAATCCCAAATCAAAGATGAGCTCTACTCTCTGCCAGATGACAAACGCCCTCGTGTGATTGGTAAAGCCTGTGATGGCAAAGGTGAATGGAGTACATCGATCAAAGAAGCACCACTCATTGGTCATTATGAATTCCAGCCTGAACCAATTGCTAAGATGCTAGCTGCTCGATTCTTAGGACTCGATTTACCAGAAGCGTTAAGAACGCAAATTCAGAATAAAGCGGACTTATTACATAAAGCAGAGCAAGAATCTCGCCGTGTAATCGATCTTGCTGAGCGCAAACCTTATTTCTGTAGTGGCTGTCCGCATAACACCTCAACCACACTGCCTGAAGGTAGTCGTGCGCTAGGTGGTATTGGTTGCCACTATATTGCGGTCTCACTTGATCGTGGTACAGAAACATATTCTCAAATGGGTGGCGAAGGTGTTAGTTGGGCGGGTGCATCGCATTTCACCAATGAAAAACATATTTTTGCAAATCTCGGTGATGGTACCTATTTTCATTCAGGCTATCTGGCGATTCGCCAAGCGATTGCCGCAAAAATTAATATTACCTATAAAATTCTCTACAACGATGCAGTTGCCATGACTGGTGGGCAACATGTCGATGGTCATTTAAGTGTTGCGCAACTGACCAGACAGTTAGCTGCGGAAGGCATAAAGAAACAGGTGATTGTCACAGATGAACCTGAATTGATTCATGCAGAGGAAGAGATTGCGCCAAATGTGGAAATCTACCACCGAAATGAACTAGATGCGGTTCAACGTCAATTACGTGATATTTCAGGTGTTACTGCGCTAATTTATGTACAAACCTGTGCCAGTGAAAAACGCCGTCGTCGTAAACGTGATGCCTATCCTGATCCAGCCGAACGTATATATATCAATACGGATATATGTGAAAGCTGTGGTGATTGTTCTAAAAAATCGAACTGTTTATCCATTGAAACTGTGGAAACAGCTTTAGGAACAAAACGTCAGATCAATCAAAGTACCTGTAACAAAGACTTTTCTTGTGTTGAGGGTTTCTGCCCAAGCTTTGTCACTGTGCATACTCGCGCCATGAAACGTCCTGAGAAATTTGAAGGCATCGCTGCAGGCTGGCCAGAAACACCAGTGATTCCCGTGCTTGATGATATTCCAAGTCGCATTATGGTGGGTGGTGTTGGCGGTACAGGTGTAGTGACGATCGGTGCCCTACTTGGTATGGCCGCGCATCTAGAAGGCAAAGCTACACGCGTGATGGATATGGCTGGATTAGCTCAAAAAGGTGGTACGGTTTATTCCTATATCCAAGTCGCAAATTCTGATGATCAAATTTCTTCAACCAAGATTCCAGCGGGTCAATGTGATCTTTTAATCGGTGCAGATGCCGTGGTTGCTGGTGGTGGCGCAGTACTTTCTCGTTTAAAAGAAAATGCGGTGGTGATCGTGAATGAAGATTCTTCCCCAACTTCTGACTTTATCGAGTCACGTGACTGGTATGCACCAATCAGTGACTTAGTTGATCGACTACGTGGTCGTACCCACAAAGGCACACTGGTATCACTATCTGCGACACGCATCGCAACTTTAGTGCTCGGTGATGCCATCTTTACAAATCAATTATTACTGGGTATGGCATGGCAATCAGGTCGTATACCGTTATTACGTCAAAGCATTGAAAAAGCAATTCAACTCAATGGCACTGCCGTGGAGAAGAATCTAGAGGCTTTTCGCATTGGGTGTCATCTTGCCAGTGATCCAAGTTTAGCGCCACGTTTGCTTGCAGCCATGCAAAAAACTAAAAAGCCTGAAACATTGGCTGAATTAATCGTAGATCGCTCATCACGTCTGGTTGACTATTGGAATGAAGCTTATGCGATGAAGTATCGTAGCTTGGTCGAACAAGCATCGAAAGCATTACCAGAAGAATTGACCGCGACCATTGCCACACAACTGTATCGCGTCATGGCCTATAAAGATGAATATGAAGTCGCTCGTCTTTTGACAGGTAAAAAATTCAAAGAGTCGATTGAAACCCATTTTGGTAAAGGCTTACGCTTAACTTACCATCTTGCTCCACCGACTTTAGGTGCTGATCAAAATATTCGTAAGCGTGCTTTCGGATACTGGATTCGTTTCCCAATGATGTTGCTGGCTCGTTTGCAGTTGCTTCGGGAAACCTTCCTCGATCCATTTGCACGTCATGAAGAACGCAGACGTGAACAGGCTTGGCGTGATCGTTATATCGCATTTGTTGAAGCACTGATTGCTTCACCTGAAAAATATGACTTAACTGTCGCTGAGGAAATTGCTCAGTTACCTGTAGAAGTACGTGGCTTTGGTCATATTAAAACCCAAGCAATGCAGACAGCGATGCAACGTTGGGATGAGTTGTCATTAGCACTCAAAAAATAAGGAAATATAAATAAAGTTGATATGACGACTTTATAAAAGAAAAATTCAAAGCGTTAAAAGCTAAGCTCTTAACGCTTTGTTTATGACATACATATATCAATGCTATAGCAAGTGTATAACCAATAAAATCAGAAACAGCACTGCGACCATAGCATTCGCTTTCAACATCTTTTTAGGCGAATAGGTCAATAACAATCCGACCGCCAAAGCTGCAAAACTGACACACCCTAGCCATTCTGACAAACCAATTGAAATGCCTTTAAAATATGCAGTGAATCCCGCAGAAATAATGAGCAAGCCCCAACCTACAGTTTGAAATAAACGACAATTTCGTTGACTGACTGGACTTGAGAAAATCTCACGTTGGTGCTTCGCCATCGCACAAGCCAGACTCGACAATCCAACCACACAAACACACCACAATAACAAGGCAGTCATTCTATAGACTCCTGTGCAGTCTTGTTTTTAGGCTGCGCTTTTTTCTTGATCGGTAAGCCTTGATAACGTTTTAGCTTGTAGTAAGCGTAAATAAAGATCAGTCCTAAAGTGATCGATACCAGATCAAAGCTTGCAATCATCCATTGATCAAGATAGATACTTTTCCAGAGTGGCATACCTCCAGTTAAGACATTGAGTATTGGAATGAATAAAAACATTCCCGTAGCTAAAGCAAGTTGTTCTAACCATGCAGGACGATGCTGACGAATTGCAGCATGGACCAAACACAACAACCATGCGATAAAAAACACATTAATTTCAATCGGTGAACGTTCAATAACTTGAGCTGGAATCAAACGATTGGCGAAGAAATATGCTGCACAGGCTATCGGTAAACCTGTAATCGCTGCAATATTTAAGACTTCAACTACACGATGCCCGACAGGTTTATACCCCAATTTTTGGACATCAGGTGCGCGTTTAACCACCCATAGAATAAGTCCAGAAGCGATCATCATCGTACCTAACACGCCTGATAAAAATAACAACCAACGTAAAACTGAATCTACCCCATGTGCCATATGTAACCATGTCACTAAGGTATAAATCGCTTTTGGAGTCGAATTGACAGGTTTCGCCTCGTCTATTTCTCGACCAGTTACCGCATTGAATTTTAATGACGGGATACTTTCTCGATCCATTAACGTTGTGGTACGTGTAGCGTTATATTGTATTTCGGCTTCTGCAGTATTGGGTTTATTGACCCTGATCGAAGAGATGGGATTGTTTAACCAACTGTGTTGAACAGTCTTCGTCAACGCAGTTAAATTAACCATTTCTGCTGCCTCGACAGGCTTATTTTCTTGTCCTGATTCAACACGACCACCACCACGACTTCCTCGTCCTGTCAGCATTCCTTTTTGTTTTTGTTCTTCCAGTAAACGGGCTTGTTCAGGTGTTTGAGCAACAGGTTGATTGAGAATCTGATAGAAACTTCGCACATCGCCATAATGTGTATTCATCGCCCAAGGCATAAACAAATGCATCAGCAGCAATAAACCACTAAAAGTAATCATGATGTGAAAAGGCAAAGCAAAAACAGCCGTCGCATTGTGTCCATCAAGCCATGAACGTTGGCCTTTGGCAGGTCGGAAAGTAAAGAAATCTTTGAAAATCTTTTTATGCGTGATAATCCCGCTAATGATGGCAACAAACATAAATAATGTTGCCACACCTACGATCCAGCGTCCCCAAATACGCGGCATGCCATATAGCTCAAAATGGAAACGATAGAGAAAAGCTCCACCTCTTGTTTCTCTAGCCTTAATCTCTTGACCTGTTTGAGTATCTAAGTAAATCTCTCCACCACGTCGTCGCTCCTCACCTGCTTGACGGATATTCAGCATAATGGCGGGTTGTCTTTCATTGGCAAAACGAATATTCCAACTCTCTGCATTTTGCCCTTTTTGATTCAAATACGTTAAGGCATGACTGAGCTGTTGTTGCTGTGAAGCGGTATTCACTGATTGATGTAGTTCTGGCTTCATCCAAACGGTAATTTCATTTTGGAAAAAGCTGAGTGTACCTGTTAAAAATACTGCATATAACAACCAGCCTAAAAGTAGACTTGTCCAAGTATGCAACCATGACATCGACTGACGTGGACCTTCATTTTTACTATCGACACGCATGATGTCACCCTTGTAACAATAAATAGATGAATGTCATCAAGACGCTCGGCAACACCACAGCTAGCCAGACTTTAAGCGTCGATTTGACCATGAATATCCATACAAACAAGGCACAATGAATGATAAAAGCCAGCATAGTGACGCTTAAAACAGCATTGGCTTTTAAAGGCTCTGAGGGAAATAAAAAAACAATCAGCATCACCGCAATGGCTACAAGGTAATAAGCACCAAAAATCGCCAGTACAAAACGTGAAAAAATCATCAAGCGATATTTAAGCAATGATGATTGTTGAATTCGATTTTTGGAGACACTTTTCGTGGTAACGAAGGGAACAGACGCTTCAATAGTCATAGCAATACCAACAGGAGTGGCGATGATCCTAAATCATCCCCACCTTAATCTATTATTAAAAAGTGCTTGAAGAATACACAAAACAATTAAAAATAACAATAATGACAACCATTATCATTTGCAATTGATTTAATTTTCCTCTAAATAAATGAAATTGCATCTATTTGAATGAATAAAATAACTATTTTCTCCACATCCAGATCAATACCATGAACATACATGCGATAGCTGGATAGACAAACCAAGGGTGTGGAATCGTCCAGATCATCACTCCTGCTGCTATGCTCATACTAATTGTTGACATATATTTTGCTTTTTTCGGTATGCGACGATTTTCCCTCCATTCTTTTATGATGGGACCGATAAAACGATGGTTTAACAACCATTGATGAAGTTTTTCTGATCCTCTCGCCGCAAAGAAAACTGCCAGTAAAATAAAATCGACAGTTGGTAAACCCGGAATAAAAATCCCGACTATTCCCAGTGCAATGCATAACCAAGCGAGACATATAAATAACATGCGCCACCAAATCGAACGTGCGACTTTACTTTCTGATGGTGGTGAGGAAGTCAGTTCCATATTTAACTTATTCTCTGTGTGATCCATATGTTTCATACTCAGTTAGGCATAGTTTGATGAGTTAAGTGCTTTGAGAATTTTCTAATCTTTGCTTTGTATTTCCCCAATCTGGATAAATAAAAATTGCTTCTCAAAGATTTAGTGCAATTCATCCAATCGGTTGAGTGCATGACCAAAATATCCAAAAGCATCTAATGCACCTTGGATCACACGGTCTTGTTGAGACTGATCAAAGCCTGCCTCATCCAAGGCTTGTACAAAACGTTTCCACACCTTGGCACGACCTTCTGGATAGGCAGCAAGGTTTCGAGCAGCAAAAGTTTCAGAAAAACCTAAATGCTTTTGTGCTTCTTTAAATAAAAAGGCTGCGCCTAAAGTTGAACCCTCCGAAACGTAGATCCAGCCTAATGCTTCAGGCATTTCGATATTTTTACTTTGTAAAGGTTCACCTTTGGGTTGTAGTCCCAAGTCTTGCAAATCTGCAAGTGCTTGTTGAGAGCGTCCACGAATCCCTAAATCTGGGATGAGTTCCGCCACCCCTTGTTTTTCGAAAAGATGTTCAATCTCTTTTTGAAAGTAGTACTGTGACAAGGTGAATTGTGTATATCGCTCTTTACTCGAAAATACCGCTGCTTCAGCCATCAGTTTGTGCATACGCTCATGTTCAGTTGCGGTTTCATGTTTTAAACGTTGGGACAATTGATTAGCAATCATCTGTTCTGTTGCTGCATTCATTTTCTTTCTCCTAAAAATAGATAGCATGGATGGTTCAACGATTCCGACTGAGTTTAAGTTGGACTGGGAAGTCCACGACCACGGCCACTGCTCGACCGTTCACTTGATAAGGTTTAAATTTTGATTTAAGTGCAGCTTGTATGACACGTTGATCCAAGCTGCTGATGCCTGAGCTTTGTTGTAGTTGAATATCTGTCGCCTGACCGTTTTCATTAATACGTATACGAAGTTCAACCGTGCGATCTTGTTGTTTTAGTTCACGATCCTCATAGCTTAGTTTTGCAAAACTTAATACATCTACACGACTCACTTGTAATGGTTCATTTGGGGCGACTTGGCTATCTGGAGCACGTGCAAGTTCCTGTTGTGTCGCGGGTGTCATCACTCCACCAGCGTTGGAATGGCTCTCTCCTTGTTGTTTTGATACATTTGGGTTTTGCTCCGATGTGAGCTGTTGTTCGATCTTTTTTGTTTTTAAGGTCAGATCTTTATTCAGGGATGGCTTTGAATCTACAGATACTTGAGTTGGGGTAGCTTGCTCATTTTTATGATTATGTTTTGGCTGGCTATCTGATATCACACGATCAGCATGTGTGCTGCTGAGTGTGCGAGTATTTTCAACGGGTTTGGATGATACAGTTGCATTTGAACTCTCTGATACGCTTCGTTTTTGCTTCTCTGACTTGATTGCAACAGCACTTTGTCCAGGCGATCGTGGTGATGATTGTTTGGCACTGGACAATGAAACGAAATGCACTTTTAATGCATTCACTTTAGGTGCGCTATCCAATGTATACGGTTCTATCAGATGGCTGAGCAACCACAATGCTGCAATATGCAAAAGAATGACCGTACCTACAACGCCCCATTTCCCGAAATGATGATGAGGTAATTCAGAGAAGCGAGAAAATTGTTGTTTGTAACTTGGAGATAGATTTTTTAATTTCATCAGCCACTCCTAGAAACGGTGTTCGAGTTTCAGGCTGACATTGTGCTTGTCATAAGTGTACAACCAGTCCACATTGCTATCATTGTGGTTATAACGATACGTTAAATTCGGTGTTACACCATAAAATTTGAAGCGTGGCATTTGCACAACAAACGTATAATTTTGTTCAAAATCATGTCGTCTTGCTTCATAAACCTTTGCGTATTTATCAAATTGTCGCCAACGATAAGAACTTAATAATGTTGTATTAATTCCAATATTCCATGGTTTACTTATACCTAGACGAATTCCTTGTTGCTGGTAAGCCGCGGTATATTGTTCTTGTGTCGAACGATCGAGGACATCCAGTCCACCAAAGAATGTCCATTGTTCTGGTAAAATTTTCCAAAAAGTCGCCAGTACCGAACGCTCTTGCCCATTGAGGGTTTTATAAGTGTGGTAATCAAAATCTTTAATTTCTGCTTCAAGTTTGAGTGCTTTATCACCTGAAATAAATCGCATCCATTCAATCCGCCCGCCCCAAGCATCGTACAAACTCTCGTTGCCATAACGTCTGTGTTCAAATAGTGGACTGAAATTAATTTGGTTTTTTAAATCGTAATAGCTATAACCTGCATTAACGTTGAGGGTGGATTCATTATAATTGCTTTGGTTATCGTAAGACTGTCCATAAGCTAGAGCACGTAGTGCAACGCCATGATTTTCTTTAATGGAAAAACGTTTGATCAAACTTGCATCATAATCCAAGCCTTCTGCTGAAACTGTTTTTGGACTTCCTCGTGTAATTTTAGCTGGGATAATGTTGCCATCTTTATCCATGCCATACAGCGTCCAAGTTTTACTTTGTTCTGACGAACTATTTAGGTTGCTCGCATATGTAGGACCTATAGCAATAGAACCTTGCCATGTATCTCGTTGAGTAAGCGCTTTGACGAAAAGCTGAACCGTTTTTTGTACTTCTGGTGGGATGACACTGTGATCACTTTGTTTCAATTTATCTTGAATCGAAAAAAAAAGGTGTGCTGCCTCTTTGTTCTTCTGTTGTTCAAACAGCACACGCGCTAACTCGAGTTCACAAATCAGATTGTTCGGTTGTTTATTTAAACTGCTTTGGAATTTTTGTTCAGCCAGTTTTAGTTGTCCCTGAGCACGTGCCAATGCTCCTTCTGCAAAATCAGTTAAAGCCTGATCATGCTCAGGATAGTTTTGATAATGCACTAAATAGATTTGAACATTTACCCATTGTTTTTGCATAACAGTGAGATATAGCGCTTTGGCTAGATCATCTTGATTTTTCTCTACGACATAGACTTTTCCATTGATTTGGAGTTCAGGTAACTTTTCAGTGCTCCGAATCGTACCTTGTGCTTGAAGTGAACGCTGTTGTTGTAATAACTGCTGATCTAGGCTCTGATTTAGTCGAAGTTGAGTCTCATCATCCGCATAGAGTGATGTATTTCCCCATAAAGCCAAGCAACACAGCAATGTTCGTTTCATATCAACCGCAAACCAAAATGTAAAATCATCAACGCATAAAAACAAAAGGAACCTACAAATGTAGATTCCTCTCGCCACGATTAGTTTTTCGCACCGCCAAATGCAGTGTTATAAGATGCATTATTAAACTCGGCGATACCTGCCAAAGCCGCAGCATTTGCACCAAAGAAATGCCCTTGGACAATACCTGTATTATTTAACCCAGCTGTACCATTGGCGCTTGCTGCACCAGCAAACTCAGCAGTACCCGGATTAAATGTCACACCATTCAATGTTAAGTTTGAAACCGCTGTACCTGTTCCATTTAAAGAACCTTCAAGCGTCCCCGTACCAAAATTCGCAGTGAAATTACCAGTTAACAGATTCGTCGCAGATCCATTAATCCCTGCAACGGTATAAGTTGCAGTACCTGCTGTTGGTACGGTGGTATTGCTATTGTCACCCGCATAATAAACCGTATGGCTCGCACTCGCTGCTGTATCGCCAGCCTTCCACCACTCACCAAAATATACTTCCTGCGTACCCACCTGACCAAAATTAAAGTTACCTAAAGCACTATGTGAAGGTGGCATAGCCGATACAGGAATGTGTGAAATATTAAAGCTCTTGCTACCCACTGTGACATTGGTATTACTGGTACCTTGTGCGGCAAATGCTTGTGCCAAGCCTTTTAATGAACTAAAACCTGTAAATGCATTGTATGGTGCGCCTGCCGCTTCTATAGATATTGCTGCTGCACCGTCTGGATGGCTAGCATTTGCAGCCGCACCAATTCGAATGTTCGCTTCATTGCTAGAAGCACCATCAATAGCTGCATGAGAAAATACAGCAGAACATGCGACCAGACCGATGAACAGTTGAGAGATTTTCATTTATTGTTACTCCATTTATTTGAAGATAAGTTATTGTTTCAATGAGGATAACGCTATCGTTATCATGTCGTTGTATGAGCAGTTGAATCTATAAAACTGCTTTTTAGTTATGTAAATAATAATCATTCAAATCTATTATTTACGCCTATCTAATCCCAACTCACTAAAAGCAGGAATTAAATTCTGAGTTAAAACTTAGTGGTCCAACTGATTTTAAGGGTGCGACCAGGTGCGGCCATTGCACTCCGAGTAAGTGGATCGATGTAAAATTGGTTTGAAAGATTATTTCCTACAAACTCAACGGTGTTATAGGTATCTACTTGATAACGTGCATAAGCATCGAAAATCCATGTATCGTCCCAAGCCAAAGGAACATTGAGGTAATAGCCTTTATTGACGCTATCATCATTGTTTTTACGCAGCGGGCTTTCATAACCTTTATAGAAAGTTGCACGTGCCCCAAGTTCAAGCGCTTCATCAAAGAAACGTGCGCCGAATAATGCATGTGCACTGAGTTCTGGTGTAGACATTGTCACCAGATAACCATTGGGAAAGCCGTCATCGACGCAGCGTTGGTAAGCATCACGGAATTGAATGCCATGATCTGTTTGTACAGTGCCACTATTGATCATCCTGTCAATCGCACTATTGCTATCACAGACTTCATTTTTGAGGTTATAAGCCAAACTTAAATCTGTGAAGAAAGCACCGTTGTCAAAACGGCTTTGCAGTTCTAAACCTGAAAGTTTTTGCTCATCCATGTTGGTAAAAATCAGATTTTGATTTCGCTCAATCACGTTTTTGGTCTTGTTGTAGTAATACGCCAGTTTAAAGTCAGCATTGCGTGCTGAACTGAACCAGTCACGCATATCATAGACATAACCCACTTCATAGTTAAAAGCATGTTCTGGTTTAACAGCTTGATAAGGCATCATTGCTGAAAAACCGACAGTGCTTTCAAACAAACTCGGCAAACGATATTCTTCAGCATATCGTGCATAGAGTCGGTTATTTTCGGTCAGTTGAATCGCTGCACTTAACTGAGGCGCCCAACCACTATCTTTAACTTTGTTTACAGATTCAATTGGAACTTGTTCAATTACAGCGGGCTTAAAGCCATTTCCAATCACTACATATTTCTGATCTAAAGCGTTCAATTGATCCAAAATGTTGTCAGCCAAAGCCAAATGACCATTTTGATCTGCTTTCCATGTCAACGTATTGATTTGTGACCAAATTCGGCTATATAAATTTGTCTCTGATGCAGGTACAGTCTCTAAGCGACCATCCCAATCAGGATTGCTCGTTGCATAGCGTTGCGATAGTAGGTTAATCATGCGCTGCTGCTGAGCATTATAATTTTCAGGCATGGTTCGATATTCAAAACTATATTCTTTGAGTCTATTTTTCTTGGTAAATAATGGATTTAGCGTAGGATCAAGCCCATCACGGATTGATTTATTTAAGAAGTCATCAAAAGCCCAATAAGAACGGTAACGCATACCCGCATCGAAGCTTAACCAAGACAATGGACGATAATTAAAATTAAAATCAAATGTTTTCTCTTCTCTACGGCCTGTACGAGGCAAGGCTTGGTATAAAGAATAGCTTGAACCATGATCACCATAGACATCATCAGATGTCAGCTTTTCTTTTAAGAAGCTTCCACCCAGCGTCAAATCGAGTTGATCAGTCAAATGTGCTTTATTGCTCACTGTAATGCCCTTACGGGTATTATCTGAATGACTGACTGCGGTATTAATAATTTTGTTATCACGAAAGTCTATCGTGGTTGGCCAGCCACCACGAGTATAAGTCTGACTTTCAGTATCGGTTTGCCAAACATTGGCATAAAAATCGACCCACTGATTGCTTTCAGGTTTAAATTTGTATTCTAAACTATATGCTTTTGAACGGATATCACTCAGGGGCCATTGAGGTACACCCAAATCAGGCGTTATTCCCCATTGAATGCGAGATGGCATGATTTCGCCAAATTTATTTTTAGTATCTCGATAAGTGAGTTTTAAGGTTTGGAAATCTGTAGGTCGATAGGTCCCTTTGAAAAGCCAAGACTCCATCTGGCTAGATGTATTTGGAACTTCATCACCCGGTTTATAAGCATGTGCAAAATATGGAATAAAATCGAAATTGTCATTATTGGGTTCAGCACGTTTGTAATAACCCGCACCGTGTGTTCCTGAAAAATAGTTGCCACGTTCACGAACAGCATAAACAGCCAATAAATCGAATTGATCTTGTTTCATTGCCAGTGCAAGTCGACCGGCCAAATCATCGCCAGAGAAATTAGAGTTATCTTTTCGGGTTCTATTTTTCTTGTAAATATCAGGATCATATCGGGCGCGATCTATTTCAATCCATGGTGTTGTCTCACTATAATCACGACCCACTTTACTCATGTCGGGTAGCGATGGATCTATTGAGTTTGTTGAGCCTTCTACTTTTAATTCAGCACCAAAGGTTTTTCCTGCACGGACAATATCATCAGCTTCAAGTGTTTTTACCAACACCCCACCACCAACAGATGTTGTGGCATTACGTTCTAGTGAAGGTCCTTTGATGACCTCGATCCCAGCGATCAAGTTCGGATCAATATAGTTCCGATTGTTAACACCGTTATACCCTCGCCAAACAGCGACCGATTGCTCTGTTCCATCGATCGTTAATGGTACTCTACCAACACCTTGCACACCGCGAACACTTGGATCAAGTGCGCCGCTATTCCGAGCATCACCACTATACACCCCAACCATACCTTGTAATACATCAGCGGGATTTGTACCTTTAAAACGCTCTACATATTCTTTACCTGCATAAACTGAAGAATGATTTGCATCATAAACTTTGTTATAGCCTTGTGTATCACGATCTTCTTGACCGTAGACAACGATGGGAGCTAAACGAGCTGAGGCTTCATTCATTGAATCGCGCTGATCACTCATAGGAGAAACTGAAGCAACTTGATTGGCCGTTAATGGTGGTGCTTTTTTTGTGAGTGTATAGCCTTGCCCAACTTTCACAGCATAAAATTCTGTGTTCATGAGAATATGTTGAAAGCCTTGCTCTGTAGAGTAACTTCCTTTTAAGCCAGTACTATTTTTGCCTTTTAACTGTTGTGCATCGATTGCAATCGAAGTGCCTGATTGCTCTGCAAATTGATTTAACACATTTGCCAATGTACCTGCTGAAATATCATAAGATTTGGCATTTGTCGTTGCTGCATATGCAGAATGTAACGGTAAGGCTAAACTCCCGATTCCCACGGTATAGATTGCAAGCGCAAGCTTTGATAGTCGAAACAGACTGTTTCTCTGTTGCTGGCCATTTCCCAAGTTTTCCATTACACACCCCAGTAAATAGAAATAAGAATCATTCAACACAAATAATTAAAATGATCCAAATTTATTGCTTCTATTTACTATGACGAACAAGTAAGAAAAAAGTGGAACCAAATAATTAAAAAATTTTGCTAAGTCGTCACAAAAATCACATAAGGTGTAATTTGATATATTTTTAATTGTGGAAAAACTGCGCCGAGCAGTTTAAGAGCGTCTTGTGTTTGGTCTAGTGGTAATACAGCATTAACTTGTATCTTATTCAGTGCTGAATCATTAAAAATAATTTTTCCTTTGTAGTTCTGATCCAAGGCTTTCAGCACCTGATTAAGTGGTAGATCTTCAACCATCAGTTGATGTTTATTCCACTTTTGCTGCTCATTATAGCGATTTAGTACTGAAATTGGTGTTAAACCATTTTGATCTATTCCAATCGCTTGCCCTGCTTCCACTATTGCTTGATTGACTTTATTTACAGGTGTTTTCTTAAATGGTTTGGCTCGCACTTGAACTTTTGAATGTAGCATTTTTAATGCTGTTATCTCGGGTTGATACGCAACACTAAAAGCTGTTCCAAGTGCCTGTATTTGTCCATGAGATGTTTTGACAATAAAAGGTCGATGCTGATCTTTAGCAACATCAACAAATATTTCTCCTTGCACCAACTCAACCACTCTTTGGTCAGACTTAAAATCAATATTGACGGCACTTTTACCGCGAAGAATGATTTGTGAGCCATCTTGTAATGTTTGAGTGGTCCACTGGCTAGAATTACTGCGAATATCCGCAGCAATATAACCTACTGATGTATCTGATAAATATAATGTACCAATACCCAAAGTGCATAGGGCGATCGCAAATGCTGTACCAGTGCGAATATTTTTATAAACCTTTCCTGATCCCAGCCCAGCTTTGAGTGCCGATTTGGTAATTTTTTTATGATGATTATGTGATAACTTTTGAATCGAGCCTAGACAGCGTTCAATATCGTTGGCAATCTTTTGATGTTGCTGACTATTTTTTTTCCATTGTTTGAATTGTACTTCTGCATTACGACGAGTCACCTCATCATCCGCGCTTAATTGAACAATCCATTGTGCTGCCTCTTCAACCAATTGCTGGTTATGATTCTTTGTCATTTAAACCAACACATCCATATCCATTCGGGTTTGATAGCACTGTACCAAACAACTGGCCAAATACTTTTGGATCATCTTGGTCGAAACACCGAGTTTTTCAGCCGTTTCTTTATGGGTATAACCCTCTAAATAATGCAAGATAAAAGCCTGTTGCGCTTTTTCAGAGACCGCTTCTAATGCTTTGCATAACTGATGAATTGCTTGAATGATTTGCACCTGTTCTTCAGGAGAAACAACTGCATCAAGCATGTATTCCATTTCACTCAAACCATCTAGATATGCTTGTTCAATTCTTTTCCTTCGTACTTGATCGATCAATAAATTTTTCGCAATTGAAGTCAAATATGCCTTTGGTTCTTTGACGCCCAACAACTCATCGCGTGTCTGAAGGATTTTAATAAATGTATCTTGAACTAAATCAGCAGCTTGCTCAGAACTTCCAATTTTCTTTCGCAGCCAATGATGAAGCCACCCGCTATGGTTTCTGTATAATTCATCAACGAGTATCGGGTTTTTGTTCACAATCATTGACTCAAAAACAAAGTATTTACAAATGATAATAATTATCATTTGTAAAATCAAGAAAGAATAAGAATAAAGTTTTACTGCTTGCCTATTTTCACCGCAAATTAGTCTTAGTCTGATTGGCACTTATTTTGCTTAATTAGTATTACGTTTTATAAAAAATGTAATATTAAGAGGCAAGCAATATGAGTTACGTTGCACGCGAACTCAGCCAAACCAACAAAGTGTTATTTGGTCTAGGGTCATTTTTAATACCAATTTTGTTGTGGTGTGCTGTGAGTTACTTTCCATTTATTTGGCATCCACAAGTAAAGATTACAGATTCTGGCAGCGTGACCTATTTACAGGTCGATAGTCGAATTGCTAAAGATATTTTCTATACCGAAGCACAAAGTGCTTTAGACCAAGGCAACACACCGCCACAAGGTGTTCTTGTTAATCCTATCTATTTGCCAGCACCGCATGAAGTTGCTATTGCATTAGTAACCGCTTTTACAACACCACCCGTTCAAGCCAATGCGCCGTGGTTCCATGAAAGTCTTTGGCATAGTATTAAACTGGTGTTCACTGCATTTTTTATCTCATCGCTCATCGGTATACCTTTGGGGATTTTATGTGGTTTTTCTAAAACAATTTCTCAACTTACCGAACCATTTGTTGAATTTTTCCGTTATTTGCCTGCCCCTGCCTTTGGTGCTTTAGCTGTTGCTATATTAGGTATCAATGATGCACCAAAAATAGCCATCATTATCATCGGTACGCTATTTCAACAGATACTTATTATTGCCAATACCACTCGATTGGTCGATCGCAGTTTGATTGAAGCAGGTTTTACCCTTGGCACGAACAAAACCAAAAGCTTAATTCATGTGGTGATTCCTGCTGCTTTGCCTGAGATTTATCGAGATTTGAGAGTTTTGTTGGGTTGGGCGTGGACTTACTTGATCGTTGCTGAGTTGATTGGGAGCACATCAGGTATTACATGGTTTATCACCCAACAAGCGCGTTACCAAAATTTTGACAATGTTTATGCAGCCATCCTCATCATTGGTGTGATTGGTCTGATTTGTGATGTCATTTTAATGAAACTTGGACAGCAGCTTTTTAAATGGAAAGCAGGAGCACACTAATGTCAAATACCCATTTCAATGCTCGTGAATATTTTGATCATATCTATGAACGTGCTGTCATATTAGAAGCGAAACAACTCACGCAAAGCTTTAAACACGGTAAAACTGAACGAACTGTTTTAAATCAAATTGATTTAAAGATTCATAAACGTGAGTTTATTTGTGTGATCGGTCCTTCTGGCTGTGGTAAGTCAACGTTCAGTCGGATTGTTGCTGGACTTGATTCTTATTCAGGTGGAAAGATTCTGATTGATGGACAACCGATCATGGGTCCTAGTCCTGAGCGAGGTATGGTGTTTCAAGGATATACACTGTTTCCGTGGAAAACCGTCAAAGAAAACGTGATGTTCGGTCCAAAAATGAAGGGACAAAGTGATAGTACGGCTGAGGCTCAAGCACGAGAATGGATTAATATTATTGGCTTAGAAAAATATGAAAATCAGTATCCTCATCAACTCTCTGGTGGGATGAAACAGCGTGTTGCGATTGCTAGAGCATTAGTGAATGAACCCAAAATTCTATTGATGGATGAACCATTTGGCGCACTTGATCCACATACCCGCCAGAAGATGCAACGGCACTTGATGGATTTATGGCAAAATATTGATATCACAATTATTTTTGTCACTCATGATATGGATGAAGCGATCTTACTCGCTGACCGTATCGTCGCACTGAAAGCCAATCCTGGTGAAATAAAAGAAATTATCGAAGTAGATTTACCTCGCCCACGTCATCCAGATCAAATGCTTTGCCCTGAATTTAAAGCACTGCGTCAACGTGTGGATCAACTGGTTCATGCCGATGAAGATCAACTCGATCCAGCACTCGAGGATTTACCTTTAATTCCTCGTATGACTAAAGTAAGCGAAGATTGAAACGTCGATACGTCAAGAAAGTAAAAAATTTCAAAACCCACTTACAAGAGTGGGTTTTTTATATGGAAGTATTCATTGATATATCTGATAGATAAAAAAACTCCCTCATGAAAGGGAGATTTTTAAGAGCTAATGATTAAATTTAAAAGTATTATTACTCAATATATTAAAACTATTTCACCTCTTCAATAAGCGTTGGGAATATCACGCCATCAACATCCACTTTAGTGGTGTAGACTCCATTTTTAAAATTAAATTCGTTGACGTGATAACTTGAGCCATAGATAGAATCAAAGCTGTCGGATTTGGTAAATACCTTCTTATTTGCTTGCAGATCAAGTAAATGGGTTCCATCAATAAATTGAGCATATTGAGCAGCATCTAAACCGACTCGTTTTGCCATGATTGCTACAGCATCGTCTCGTGTTGCTGGATCATTGATATATTTAACAGTTTTATCCCATACCTGAATGATTTTTTTCCAATCTTCCTTATTTGCAGCAAGGTGTGTCATATTGACGGTCAAAGTATCATAAATCAGTCCTGGCTTATCTTTGGATGAATAGATAATTTTAGAACCTGCAACCGCTTTTAATGCTTGATTGGCTACAGGTTGCCAAACTGCAATTGCCGACACATCAGGACTTGCAAACACTTGAGGTAACTCATTCGTCATAGCATTGACTAAAGTGACCTCACTATTAGAAACTTTGGCATCATCTAAAGCTGTATTGAGTAAGTGATGATCAACCAATCCTTTCTCAACAGCGATTTTTTTACCTTTCAAACCAGCAATATTATTAATTCCACTTTTGGCAATAATGACATCATTTCCAGCAGAATAATCCGTTGCCAAAATCATGATGCCTTTGGTGCCTCCTGACGCGATCACCAAGTTATCACCATTGGATACAGAAACAGCATCGAGTTGATTGGCAGAAAATGCATTGATTGATGCGGAATAATCGAACCATTTGAATTCGACATTTACCCCCGCTTCTTTAAACCATCCCTTTTCAATTGCTACTTGCCATGCAACCCAACCCGGCCAATCACTGTATCCAATCGTGATTGGTTTAGTGTTGGTACTACCTTCAGTTTTTGCTTTAGACTCTGGAATTTTTGCTGTGTTGTCACAGCCCCCTAAAAAAATCGCTGTCAGCACAGATGCTGAAACCAGTGTTTTTTTGATCATCTTATGCTTGCTCCTATTGTGCTCTGATATTTAGAACTTTTCGTCTTTACGAATGTTTATGTACCTAAGTGTTTTGTGCGATTGGTGGCATGACGGCATCCATCAATTCCAAATGCCCTTTAATTACCCCTTTTAATGCAATGAACTGCTGACTGATGGCTTTCAAATCACTACTCACACCTTGCATCAACATGACTTGTAGAACCTTGTCATCATCCAATTGAATATGTAATGAACTGACAACCTGAGCTAAGTATTGTTGCTGCAAATCAACAAGTTGTGTACGAAGTGGTTTTAAACTCACGTCATATAACAATGTCAAAGTGCCAACCATAACTTCATCATTTTTAGCTAGATCATCGATTAAGTGCCGATTGATCATGTCCAAGATCGCTTGTGAACGACTTTCGTAGTGTTGATCTACAATTTTTTGATCAAGTGCATTCAATGTAGTTTCAGGCACAGTAATACTGATTCGAGCTAACTTTTGCTTGGCCACAGTCTTATCCCTTTACTTTGCTTACTTGGTGATTTTGTTTGAAATACAGACCTGCTCTTGCACTGAATAAATCGACTAAGAATTTCTTAATAGGGTGTTTTTCTACAGTGTTGGTTTTGGCTTCACTCATCTCGCAGCTCCTACAAAGGTATTACTAAAATTAGTTTTTGTATTACTTCTATTGAAATGCAGAATATGTGCCAATTTTTTAGTGATTTTTGATAGGTTCTAGGGGATGTAATGAATGTTTTTTGGGCGAAAAGAAAGCTACATGCACAGTGTTGGGGCTAAAATTTATTAGTAGATTATGCTCGTAATAAGTTCATATTTTTTTCTAATTAAAACTTTAAGGCATAGAGAAGCTCACTCATGTACCATCTAGATCATTATATGTTCTTACACCGCACATATATTTTATGCATTAATATGGTCTTAACTTTAATTTAATTATATTATTTTTCAAGTATTTTAAAAAAAGATAGCATAACATTTATTAAAAGTATAGGAATATGATCTATTGATTAATATGGACCTTATTAAAAACTATAAAATACATATAGATAGGTATGAAATTATAAAAGAATAGAGAAACCCATGAATTTCAGTATTACGATTAAATTATAAAGTAATACTGGTTATTTGCATTTTTTACACACGACTCAGGCTATAAAGTCAATATTTTAAAATACTTTTCAAGTTATAGTTACCATATTATCATAAGTCTAAAAGTTAAATCTTGTAGGAAAAAATCAAATGAATAAATTCAAAGTTATAACAGCACTCGTTACAAGCAGCATGGTTACATTTGCTATTGCTGCAACAACCCTGTCACCAAAGCAAAATAACCAAAGTGGTATTATTCCTAGTGGTTATGATGATCTTATATTTAGTGTTTCTAATGGTAATTGGGTAAAAACTCTTTATTTACCAGATACTGCAAAAGAAGGTGCCCTGTTAACTCTTAGTTCGACAGCAGGCTATGACAGTGAATTTGATTTAAGCAATATAAGAATCAACAAAACAGGCTATCTTCCGCTAAAAACCGGTGACACATATCAATTTAAATTTCATAATGGCAAGTGGGAGTTTTACGTATCTGAATCAAATAGTCTAAACCCACAAAAAAATGGAAATACAATCCCAGAATTTCAAGAATCTCTAGCGAAATATACAATCGATGATACTGCTTGGACTGATATTGTTCACTTGCCACAAACAGCTAAAGATCGTCAGCTCATTGTTATTGAATCAAAAGCTTTAAAAGCAACAAAAATTGATTCACAATATGCATTATTCCCTAGTACATTAACTTTGCATAAAGACGACTTATATATATTCCAATACAATCAAAAATTAAATAAGTGGATTCCTTTTTCTGTACCTACTCGCATATTAAATGTTCAAGGTGACTCAGCGACATTCAATCAAAAACTACAAAACTTAACAGCGCCAAAAACAGAAGTTCGTTTTGCTGATGGATCATGGATTCCTTCATTGAAATTACCAAAATCTGCGAATGATAGAGATCGTCTGATTATTAGTTCCTCAGCAACTTGGCAATCTACTATTGAAAATGAAAATACAAATACCACTGCTACAATGAAATTGAACTCAGGTGATCGATATGAGTTTATTTATATTGCAGATAAGGCTCAATGGATTTTAATTTCTTCTCCTAAAACAGTATTAACCGCACAAAAAGCAGCTCAAGGCTTTACATTGAAGACCCCTATTGTTGAAATCATAGCTAATAATGCTGAATGGGTACCAACGATTAACTTACCAAATACAGCCCAGTCTGGAGATAAAGTAATTTTATCCAATTCTGCTGACACAGCATTTACGATCACAGGTAATAATATAGCGGCAACGCTAAACAAAGGAGATAAGATTCGTTTTGTATTCAAAAATAATGTATGGAATCTTGACAGCCATCAAATTGATTTATTGATCGTCAATAGCCCTGTTTTAAATGAAAAACTTGGCGCAACCGCTGCAAAGATCAGAGCGCGCGAGGCTCTACGATTGACGAATGAAGCTTTACAAAACTCCCAAGCCAAGGCTTATTTTAGAGAAGTCGGTTATTTAGATTATCGCATTTCAGGCACAACTTTAGGTGATGCGATAAACGCAGGTCGATCAGACAGTATTGTGCAAGCGGAAAGAACCCGTACAGGCGCTGATGCAGTTTATGTCTTTACAGATCATACTGGTTGTGGTTTAGCTTGGAGAAATACGACCCCAAATAAATACAATATGATTGGTTCTGAAAACTATGAATGTGGTATCACAGCTATGCGGCATGAGTTGGGACACAACATGGGAATTGGTCACGGGCAGTCAGAAAGAACTTCTGGTTACCATTGGGGTTTTACCCACCCATTAGGCAGTACAGTCATGGCTGGTAATAATATTGGTCTTTACTCCAGTCCTGATCATTATAGTCCAGAATATGGTGTTCGTTTAGGAGAAGCCGAAAAACATGATGGGTTAAGAATAATTAATGAAAATGCAGAAACAGTTTCTAAGTTCTTAGTCGCGGTTAAATAAATATGAAAAAACAGACATATATTGTTATTTCTGTAATGTTATTGATTGCTCTTTTGGTTTGGCTGATGCCAAACCAAAAGAAAGTCCAAGATAAAGCGGAAACGAATACTGTTAGTAAAGAAATCGAGCTTAAAGATCTATCACAACAAGTAACTTCCCTCCATTACACAGAAGCTGAGGTGCTAGAGAGGGTTCAACAAAGTACCGCTAGACGCAAACTTATAAATTTGGATGAAAATAAATTACGTCAAGGCATCTCAGAAAAAGAGATGTTTTATACAAGTAATGTAAATACAGTAACTAAACATAATCCGATAGAACTTAGCGAAGAACAAAAAAATGATGGTCGTATCTTTTTAGCTAATAATATTTATACGCTAGAGGGAAAAACTATTGGTGACCGAGTTGGATTTACTGTTCCAGCATATGGATTAAAACGAGAAGCAATTATTGAAAAAATTGATGTAGATCCAAATGATGATATTGTAAGTTGGTCTGGATATTTAGAAGGTGGCGATAAAAATAATGAAACGTTCTATATCACTCAAACTGTTAAAGATAATTTCACCATAGGAACTATTAATTCTGAAGGCCGAACATATGCAATGCTGATGAAAAATGGATATGGATGGATAAATAACGTAGAAAACGAATCTGCTGCAATATTAGCAGGAGAAAATCACCATGATCATTAGGTTGAGTATGTAGTTTTATGTATTAACTCCAAGAGAAAAGACCGCCTAAGCGGTCTTTTCTGTAAATATTAGGCTACAGGCGCTAAAGTAAATAAAACCTGCCCTGTTTTAACAGTTTGTCCTTTTTCAATGGTAATGCTTTCAACCTTCATCCTTTCAGGTGCAACAATCGGAATTTCGATTTTCATGGCTTCGATGACCGCTAGCGTTGCTCCTTCCTCGACGATATCACCAGATTGACATTCAATTTTCCAAATCGAACCCGGCATATGTGATTCAACGGCACAACCACCATCAGGAATGATGACGGTTTCACCCTCATCAACAGCATCTAAACTCTCTGAGACATATTCCGCAAGCCCAGCCTCATGCCAACGACGACGCTCAGCATCAAAGTTCGCTTGTTGAGTTGCTTTAAAACTTGAAATGGTTTCAGCATTGTCTGATAAGAATTGATTATATTCTTTGAGGTTTAAAACACCTTCCTCAACTCTAAGTTTGAGTCGTCCTGCTTTAAAATCCTCACGCATTTGCATGAGTTCTGTTTCAGAAACTTCATAAAATTTAATCTGATCAAAGAAGCGTAACAACCACGGTTTACCTTGCTCAAAGTCGGCATTTTTACGATAGCGAGACCACATTTGCGTCGTTCTACCCACAAACTGATAGCCACCCGGTCCTTCCATCCCATAAACACACATATAAGCACCGCCGATTCCGACAGCATTTTCAGGTGTCCAAGTTCGTGCAGGATTATATTTGGTCGTTACGAGTCGTTGACGTGGATCAAGCGGTGTTGCAACTGGTGCACCTAGATATACATCACCTAAGCCCATCACCAAATAATTTGCGTTATACACCACGTCTTTTACAGCTTGTTTATCTTTCAGACCATTAATGCGACGGATAAATTCGATATTGTCTGGACACCACGGTGCATCAGGACGCACCGTTTGCATATAACGATCAGTTGCCAACTGCGTTTGTGAATCTTCCCAAGCCAAAGGTAAATACACAGTACGTGAAGGAACTTGCATTTCAGTCACATCTGGCAATTCTGTTTCGGCTTGTTTGAGTAGGTTTAATAGATTCTGTTGATCCAGTTTGAGTGAATCATAATGAATTTGAAGTGAACGTATTCCCGGTGTTAAATCAATGATACCTTTGATGTTTTGATCTTTAACCCACTGCATTAATGCATGTATGCGGAATCGCAAATTAAGGTCTAAAACCAATTCACCATACTCAACCAACATATAGTTATTACCAGCGGGGCGATACACTACATTTGGCGTATGATCTTGACCATCTAAACGATCTAATACGGCATCATTTAAACTATCAAACTCAGCATAAAAGCTTTGACCAAATTGCACAGCATTAAGATGCTCTGTACTGAGCATATGATGATATGTTTGATTTAATTGGGTTGCTTGTTCATATCGAATAGGAACAAATTTAACTTTGTCTCCTGCTTTTAATTGACCTAATTTCCAAAGTTCAGAATGAACAACGACCGCTGGACAAACAAAACCACCAAGACTCGGACCATCAGGACCTAAAATGATCGGCATGTCTCCAGTAAAGTCGATTGCTCCAATAGCATAGGCATTGTCATGAATATTGGAAGGATGTAAACCAGCTTCGCCACCGTCTTCACGCGCCCATTCAGGCTTTGGTCCGATCAATCGAATTCCTGTACGACTTGAGTTGAAATGTACTTCGAAGGAATGTTCAAAGAAGGCATCAATATCTTGTTTGGTGAAAAAATCAGGCGCACCATGCGGACCATACATCACTGCAATTTCCCAACTGTTTGAAAATGTCGGGACTTGTTCTGCATTTAAACTTGTTTGTTGATCTGAACTAAACGAAGTGACTGGCAACATATCACCAATTAACAAATTACGTCCTGCGTGACCACCAAATTGACCTAAGGTAAAAGTCGCTTGTGAACCCAAGTATTCAGGAACATTCAAACCACCTTTGATGCCAATATACGTTCTACATCCTGTGATGATTTTACCGCATTTAAGGATTTGCCCTTTCTTGACATTCATCGTTTGCCACATTGGAATGTGTACACCATCTAAGGTTGACGGCATGTCACCACCTGCAAGCACGATTTGGCTATCACAGTGAAACTTTAGTGTAGGTCCATGCAAGGTACATTCTAGACCTGCACTATTAGATGCATTACCAAGTAGTTGGTTTGCCACGTTTAAAGATAAAGGGTCAATTGCTCCAGACGGTGGTACACCTACATCCCAGTAACCTAAACGCCCAGTGATATCTTGTATGGAAGTTTGAATACCAGCGTGCAATACCTCGATTTTTTGAGTTTTCCACTCAAAAGTATTCAGGAAACGAGTGGTTTGAGTACCAGCTTTAAACACTTCACAATCAATAATATTCTGTAAATATTCAAGATTGGTTTCGATACCTGCCACCTGAGTTTTGGCTAAGCTATGATTCATTGCTTGAATAGCCGCATCTCGATCATTTGCCGTGACGATAATTTTAGCAATCATAGGATCGTAAAATGATGAAACAGTCGAGCCAGTTTCTACCCATGTTTCATTACGTGCTTGATCATCAAATTCAACAAAGGTCAGTAAACCTGCACTCGGTTGGAAGTTTTTGATCGGGTCTTCAGCATACAAACGAACTTGTATCGAATGCCCTACTGATTTCAAAGATTGTGTTGGAGCTGTCCAGTCGCCACTCGCAAGTGTGACCATCCATTCAACCAAATCCACGCCGTATACTTGTTCTGTGACACCATGTTCAACTTGTAAACGGGTATTTACTTCCAAAAAGTAAAAATCTTGCGTGTCCGTATCCATCACAAATTCAACAGTACCCGCTGAACGATAATTCACGGATTGCATGAGTTGAATCGCAACAGTCTGAATATATGAACGTTGTTGATCATTTAAATGCGGTGCTGGGGTTTCCTCAATAACTTTTTGATTGCGACGTTGAACAGAACAATCTCGCTCACCTAAAGCTAAAACTTGTCCTTGACCATCACCAAATATTTGCACCTCGATGTGGCGAGCATTCTGTACGAATTTCTCCAAATACAGTCCTGCATCTTTAAAGTTTGCCTGAGCAAGATAAGAAACTGTTGCGAAAGCATCTTTAAGTTCTTCAGCATTCCATACCAAGCGCATGCCGATACCACCACCACCTGCGGTACTTTTTAGCATTACAGGATAACCAATGCGCTCTGCTTCAACCAATGCCTCTGCTTCATCAGCCAAAAGTTGGCTACCCGGCAATAGCGGAACATTTGCTTCGATTGCAAGTTCTCGAGCGGTATGTTTCAAGCCAAATGCACGCATTTGAGCTGAGTTTGGGCCTATAAATGCAATTCCTTGTGATTCACACAGATCACAAAATTCAGCATTTTCAGATAGAAAACCGTAACCTGGATGGATGGCATTCGCACCTGTTTGTTTGGCGACTTCTAAAATTTTGTCAACATTGAGATAACTTTGACTCGCGGGTGCATCACCGATATAAATCGCTTCATCTGCTAAGGTCACATGCAATGAATCTCGGTCTGCCTCAGAGTACACAGCAACGGATTGAATACCTAGTTTTTTTAGTGTTCGAATAACACGACATGCAATCGCTCCACGATTGGCGATTAAAACTTTATCAAACATAGACTAAGCCTCCTCACCATCACGAATCACTAATTGGATCGGTGTCGGGTTATAGGCATTACATGGATTATTCAGTTGCGGGCAATTAGAGATCAGCACGATTAAATCCATTTCTGCTTTGATCTCGACAAATTTACCCGGTGCAGAAATACCATCATCAAATTTCAAATGTCCATCAGATGTAACTGGAACATTCATAAAGAAATTGATATTTGGACCAATGTGACGCACATTCAAATTGTGCTTTTTCGCGATTGGATGTTTGGCTAAGGCATACATGAAATTGTTGCGACAACTATGCATAGGATAAGTCTCATGTGCATAGCGCACAGTATTACTTTCGCAAGAACATGCGCCACCCAACGTGTCATGACGACCACAGTTATCATCATGAATGACTGCAATTAACCGTCCAAAGTTACTGTATAAAGATGTGCCTTTTTCTAAATAAATATATTGATTCATGGCAAGCGTATCTGTAGCGCTATAACGCTCTTCAGGATTTTCTGCTGAGATAAACAACGTATCAACAGCTTGGTTGCCCTCTAAATCGATAATCCGAAAGTATTGCCCTTTTTTGACTTCGCACATCCATGCTTCACCTGCAGGACAAACTTCACTTAATATTGCTTTTTCAAAAGTATGTAAACTCGTCATGATGCTTCTCCTATAGCTTAATATGCTGAACTCAATGCGTAGTAACGTGCGTTGTTTTGAAAAGCACGCTGATTTTGTGGACAGGCATCACGACAAATATCGTGGTTGGCTAAAGAGTTGGCTTTATACAAAGACAATTGAATATCGCTTGGTTGATAGAGCGAACTGTTATCTAAACCATGTGGGGCAGCAGAAAGGAAAACCAAACAATCCATTTCAAAACGTAATTCAATGATTTGGCTGGTATTGTCTGATTGGGTATAGCTTAGAGCACCTTGATCATTGGGACTCACTTTTGAGAAAAGGTTTACGGTTGCACTTAAATCAGTTTGTGACAGTGAAAATTTCGCCATCTCTACCAATAAGCCATCGACACCGTTTTGGTACATTTCATTTCGTGCATCTTGAAAACGACGTTGACCAAATTGTTTGGTGATTTGCTCAGGACGACTCGCCCCACAGAACGTATCATTCCAACCATGGTCATCTTTAACGATCGAAGCCATGACACGCCCTAAATCTGAATATAAAACATTACCCGTCGTTAAAAATGCAGTATGTTGTCCTTTTAAGGTGTCTGGCATGTTGTAGCGTTCAAGTTTATCTTCAGCATTCACACAAAACAGTGAAACATTGGCGTTTGAAGCTAACGCTTTGAATTGTAAAACTGTCCCTTTCTGAACTCGTCCAGACCAATGATGGCCACCCGGTAGTTTTTCAGTCCAAAGGATCTGGTTGTTATGATATTCGCTCATTCGCATGACCTCTTTTAAGGTTTAAGTCCAACCTCCCGGGCTTTTATCCCTCCGTGTAGTTCTTGCGAACCGTGAACTCTCGGTCTCAGTCATAGCCAACTTTGAGGAGTCGTCTATCGGAACCCTAGATCACTTTATGATGGGATTAATTAAGCAAATGGCGTGCCAGTTTAGTAATACGATTTTTGTATTTCGTCATACTTTTTTTGGCTTAAAACAAGGCATTTTTATTTTTATGCACTGTGATCAGTCAAAATCAGTGCACTAGTGTTTATTTCTGAGGCTTTACTGGAAAACATAAAAAGGGCTTTATTTCCTTCAGCACAAACATACTTTGCATTTCTTTGATTCCGGGCAATCTTCGAATGGTCGTCATTGAAAATTCAGCATAGGTATCGAGATCTGGTGATACGACTTGCAACAAAAAGTCTGCATCGCCTCCAATGCTATAACATGCAACGACATAATCTAAAGCAGTGACTTCTTCTTCAAATTTCTTTGCTTCTTTTTCACTATGACTATCTATTGATACACGTACAAACACCATCACACCTAAGCCAAGTTTTTTGCGATCAAGTAAAACGCCGTATCCTTTGATGACTTTGGTGTCTTCTAAATGTTTGACTCTTCGCCAACATGGCGAGGTTGAGAGACCTAACTGTTCAGATAAATCAGCATTTGTGGTTCTTGAGTCTTTTTGCAACAACTCTAAAATTCTTGCATCAGTTTTATCAATTTTTAAATTAGGCATAATATTTCTATTAAAGTTAAATATAGGGTTATTTATACCCTATTTTTGATATTTAATAGAATATATAGATCAAATTTACCTGTGAATTTATTAAAAAATAGAGATCCAATTTCATTTGGTTTTAATTGACATGGAACATCTCACACAAACAATGACCTACGTTTTAACTTTAGGATTAGCTGCGATACTCCCTGGACCAGGCATGACTGGTCTTATGTTTAAGACTTTAGTGCAGGGATATAAGAATGGACTGATGATGCTATTTGGCCTCATCACGGGAGATATCACTTTTTTATTGGTTTCAATTTTTGTTTTTTCTTCACTTCATCATTTCAGTCCACATTTGGCTTTTTATTTGATACTACTATCAAGTTCATACCTACTTTACTTAGCTTATAAGTTTTGGTTTTTTAAAGGTAATCTATTGGAAAATGAAGCACCTGAAAATCTCAAAAACACGCTTTTTTCCTTTAAAGATGGGCTGTTAATTACTTTGAGTAATCCTAAAACTATTTCATTTTATCTTGCGATTGTACCTGCTATCTTCGGCGCGCAGTCATTGCAAAAGCAAAGCTGGTTTTTAGTGTCTATTACCATCTTCACGCTTGCCATCATTGGCGGACTTTATGTCTTTTTTTCGTGGAAGCTAAAGAAAGTACTCAGTGATATAAAAGTACAAACCATTTTATTAAGAACACTATCTCTCATGATGGGTATATTGGCTTTGGGAATGTTTTATAGAGAATTTAACATTCAATATTTAGCATAAGCCATTGATTCACAAACCCCTAAATTATATTTTACTTTAGAGCTTTGTGAATCAAATAAAAGATGAACTCAAATCTTACTTTTTCTTTTTGGTGAACAAATTCAATGCTTGCGCATAATGTGATGGTACTACACGCTGAATTAGATCTAAAATTTTTGCATCATTGCCAATTAAAACTCGGCGCTGATCTTTTTTAACCGCATTTAAAATTACTTTTGCAGCTTCTTCAGGTGGGGTTTTGAGTACCTTGTTAAAAGCTTTACTGGCCTTTGCAGGATTCAATCCTAAGGCCCGAATACTATCACTCATGCGTGCGCTATTCGCGATATTGGTGCGTATCCCCCCTGGATGGACACAAGTTGCACTTACGCCGTTGGCTTGTAAGTCCAGTTCTTGACGAAGTGATTCGGTAAAACCACGCACTGCAAATTTAGTCGCATTGTATGCACTTTGCGTAGGTTGGGCGGTTAAGCCAAATAGACTAGAAATGTTGATAATATGCCCTTCACCACTTTGCTTTAAATAGGGTAAAAATGCTTTGGTACCATGTACAACACCCCAAAAATTAATATCAAATACCCACTCCATTTCCTCATAACTCATTCCTTCAACCGTGCTTGCCAATGCCACGCCTGCATTATTAAAAATGAGGTTAATTTTTCCATGTTCTTGAGCGGTATTCGCAGCCCATTCCTCTACAGCAGTGCGATCAATCACATTTAAGGTGCTAAGCGTGACTTTAACTGGATAGGATTTAACAAGCTCCAATGTTTCAGCTAAGCCTTGCTCGTTGACATCACTTAGGGCTAAATGTGCACCTTGTTGTGCCAATAAAATAGCAAGTTGTTGGCCGATTCCAGAACCCGCACCTGTAATCGCGGCAACTTTTTGATTAAAATTTTTCATAGCATGGCTCTTTGTTTAGTTGATGTCTAATTGATAAAAATGGATTGCGTTTTGTCTAAAAATTGCTTGCAAAGCTTCAGAACCATAAGGCTCAATCATTTTGATATAAGCCTGTATTAAGTCAGTTAAACGCGCATTAGGTTTATCCATTGGGTAATTCGAAGCGAACATAATTCGATCTGTACCAAAAACACGAATCGCATGCTGTATCAATGGGGTCAATAATTGAACCATTTCATCTACAGTCGCGGTGCGATTTTCTTTATAAAATGTATGTCCCAATACAGGCATCATGAGACCTGATATTTTCACACTTACATTCGGCTGCTCCGCTAAAGTACTCAGGTCGTTTTGCCATTGCTGAAATATTGCATCACGTTGCGCAGCAGTTTTCCCAGTCTTCTTACCCACTGCGCCAAATAGCCCAGCAGGTGTTGCAAGATGATCCACTACAATGCGTGTTTCTGGAAATTGCTTGGCTAAGGCAGTGATCTCATTTAATTGAGTTGAATAGCCCCAAGCATCGAAGGACAAATCCATTTTGGCGAGTTGCTCAAATCCTTTTAAGAATTTCTTAGACTGATATAAATGAGGTGTTTTAGACCAGCGATAGATGCCGTCATCTTCATGCCAAGAAGACATCTTTCGAATTCCTCTAAACAAAGGACTTGCATCTCGATGAGCTTTTAAAATATCGGCGAATTTGCGGCTACTTGGATCCGCCGTGGCAACAATTGCTGTAAGCTTTAAATCATGTTTAGAAAAATCTAAATGGCTTAACCAGCTCGTTTCTTCAACAACGCCAAAACCTTTATGATGATGCCAATTGGCTTCAACATGCACCACACTCTCTACATTCAAACCGCCTAAGTCTTGATGGTAATGCATCGGTAAATAAGGATTTAAGATGTGTTCAGTCTTTCCGAGCGTATCTAATAATGGCTTGGGCTTAACCAGACGAATCACCTTATCCATAAGCGCTGGATATTTCCCCAAGGTTTTGACTAATAGCGCGGCTGAATGTGGTGTGTGATAAGGGTCCCATTGGTGTATGTGTGGATCGATAATTGCGAAATCTAAGGGATTCATTTTTCTACTCTATTGATTATATATAAACGCATCTTTGTATTTATTCATCCATTAATAGCTTCGGTTATTAGATGATGACCATCTCTATCTTATTCTGCGAGCTTACAAACAATTTAGATATGCATGAAATGATTTTTTCTAATGTAAAAATATGAATTATATTCATAATCTAAAGCAATACACTTTTTTATAAATTCCTTTTGTTTATCTCAAAAGGAAATACCAGCAGATGTAAATAAAGATCAAAGGAGGTTAGCTAAAAACGCAATGCATAGTTGAAGTGTCAACAGACTCTAAATATTTATATCATTCTTATTTCTTTAAATTTTTTGTTCAAATGTGCTAGATATTTAAAAACACTGGACTGCTCAATGAATATCATCTTGCAGTCCAGTGTCGTGTATTGACGTTCCTAGCTTACTATCACTGATTTCGCACGAGCAGCATGCAATTTCTTATAGCTTTCAATCAAACGCAAATGACGATCGAGCCCTTCAAGTTTCATGCTGGTCGGCGTTAAACCATAGAAACGAACAGTGCCTTCGACAGAACCCACTACAGCATCCATACGTTCATCACCGAACATACGACGGAAGTTCTTGTCGTAATCTTCCAATTCCATCTCATCATCGAGAATGACTTCTAGCACGACATTCATGCATTGATAGAACAAGCCACGCTCAACTGTGTTGGTATTGTATTGCAAGAACGTTTCGACCAGTTCTTTGGCTTCTTCAAATTGCTGCAATGCAAGATTGATTAATAATTTTAATTCGAGCAGTGTGAGCTGTCCCCACACAGTATTGTCATCGAATTCAACCCCGATCAGCGTAGTGATCTCAGTATAATCATCCAATTCACATTCTTCTAAACGTTCAAGCAATGCTTCAAGTTGCTCATCGTCTAAGCGATGCAAGTTCAAAATATCTTCACGGAACAATAAAGCTTTGTTGGTGTTATCCCAAACCAAATCTTCAACCAAATAAATTTCTGAATAATCTGGTACGAGGATACGACAAGCTGTTGCACCGAGATGCTCATAGACAGCCATGTAGGCTTCTTTGCCCATTTCTTCAAGAATACCAAACAGTTCTGCGGCTTCATCTGCATTTGAGTTTTTACCATCATTGGTAAAATCCCACTCGACGAAATCATAGTCTGATTTGGCACTAAAGAAACGCCAAGAGACTAAACCACTTGAATCAATAAAGTGTTCCACAAAATTATTTGGTTCGGTCACTGCTTCACTTTGGAAGGTTGGTTGTGGCAAGTCATTCAAGCCTTCAAAACTACGACCTTGCAATAACTCAGTCAGACTACGTTCCAAAGCGACTTCAAAGCTTGGATGTGCACCAAACGAAGCAAACACACCACCTGTACGAGGGTTCATCAAAGTGACACACATCACAGGGAATTGACCGCCTAAAGAAGCGTCTTTAACCAATACTGGAAAACCTTGCTCTTCTAAGCCTTGGATACCTGCGACGATGCTTGGATATTTCGCTAAAACGTCTTCAGGTACGTCAGGTAATGTGATTTCCCCTTCTAAGATTTCACGTTTTACAGCACGTTCAAAGATTTCAGATAAACATTGTACTTGCGCTTCTTCTAAAGTATTCCCCGCGCTCATACCGTTACTTAGATATAGATTTTCAATTAGATTCGATGGGAAATAGACTGTCTCACCATCAGATTGACGCACAAATGGAAGTGAACAGATACCACGTTCGATGTTACCTGAGTTGGTATCATACAAATGCGTACCCAGTAACTCATCGTCAGGGTTATAAACTTCTAGACAGTATTCATCTAAAATTTCTTTCGGCAATTCGCCATTTGGACCTGGTTTAAACCATTTCTCATCTGGATAGTGAACAAATTCAGCGTTGGCAATTTCTTCACCCCAAAACTGATCGTTATAGAAAAAGTTACAGTTTAAACGCTCAATGAACTCACCGAGTGCTGAAGCCAATGCACTTTCTTTGGTTGAACCCTTACCATTGGTAAAACACATTGGAGATTGGGCATCACGGATATGCAGTGACCAAACATTTGGTACAATATTACGCCATGACGCAATTTCAATCTTCATCCCTAAGCCTGCCAAAATGCTCGACATATTGGCAATGGTTTCTTCTAATGGCAGATCCTTACCTGCGATATAGGTCGTATTTTCCGATGCTAAGCTTGGCATAAGCAATGCCTGTGCATCGGCATCGATACTTTCGACTTCTTCAATAATAAATTCTGGGCCAGTTTGTATGACCTTCTTCACCGTACAACGGTCGATTGAGCGCAAGATGCCTTGACGATCTTTTTCTGAAATATCAGCCGGTAATTCAACCTGAATTTTAAAAATTTGTTTGTAGCGGTTTTCTGGATCAACAATATTGTTTTGCGATAAACGAATATTATCCGTCGGAATATCACGTGCGGCACAATACACTTTTACGAAATAAGCTGCACAGAGCGCCGATGATGCTAAAAAATAATCAAATGGACCTGGCGCAGAACCATCACCTTTGTAGCGGATCGGTTGATCTGCAATTACGGTAAAGTCATCGAACTTGGCTTCTTGACGAAGATTGTCGAGATAATTAACTTTGATTTCCATGCAGACACCTAAACTTTCTTATGTGTCACTAGCAACACACAACACTTAAAATATTGAATAGATAAGTCGAATCACAAATAAGAAATTGACTTAAAAAGAGTGGCTAGAGTCATGCGATCAGCGTATCGAACATGAACTTTAGTCATAATGGACGCTATTATAGAAGTATTTTATCTAATTGATAACTTTTGTCGGTTTTTCTAATGGATTTAAATGGATTGGCTTAAAAAAACGCCATATTGAAACATGTTAAATTGAAAATGACTGTTCAATAAAAATATTTCACAGTCATTTTGATTGAGTGTCAAATTCTTCCCACTTCAAGATATGGAATGAGTGTTTGATCAAAGTTAGGACGCGGATCACCTTGAAAGCTAATAAAACCGTGCATTCCTGTCAATCGTTCCCCTTTATAAAACTGATTCAGTTGAAAGCGCGGATCTTTATGCGATAAGGTAAAACTAACAGCACCAACACCGAGTTGCTTAGAACGATGATAGGCGTCTTTTAACATCTGATGATGCAAAGCGAGAGCCTCTGGGTGACACAATAAAGTATGTAGCACATGGTATTTCACTGCTTCGCCCCGTTTGGGCAAAGGCATACTTTTACTGAACTTGGTGTAAAGGTTATATATCGGTCTGAGTACACCAATCATTGGACTGTAATGTAATATTTTGGTTTGTTTTAGGCTGTGTTGATCCCATAACCCAAACATGCCAACCAGTTTTTCACCCTTAAAATACAGAAGAAAGTCCGATAGTTTTATGCCAGAAAAATAGCAATCTCCTTCAGCTAACTCTTCGAAATTATAAGCAGGGATAAAATTATAGTGAACAGACATCTCAGCAATAAAGTGATTCATCGCCTGTATATGTTCTGGCATGGCTATGCAAGATTGAATCTGCGTCATGTCCGTATTATATGGGTTTGAATCATTCAAGAAAGTCGTAATTTTTCTGGGTGAGCCCAAATCTGTTAATGTTAAAGTTTCAATGAGTCCTTCATCATAATAATCAGGCATACCTGTTTTAGGGGTTTGTATTGCTGCCCGAGCTGCGTGATTATCATCAAAAATGATCATCTGACTAAAATTCGGTGCATGCATATTATCTTTTACATGAACACCCAGCACTTTTACTAAGGATTTGCCGCGATAGCGATGATCAACGCGCAAATCACTGGCATATCTAAAGTTCTGTATTTCACGATTGACATAGCATGGGCGATGACCATTGCTATAACATGCTACTTTTTTCTGACTCGCACTGTCTTCAATCACAACATGTAATTTATGTTTATACAGAATATCTGAGGCTTTAAAATAGCTTGGTTCACGTTGAAAACTGATTTGAACGCCTTTTGTTGTCATTGGAACAGCGATTAATGCTCTCAATGCTTGGTCATCGTCTAATGTTGCTTCTCTTGTAATGAGATGACTTTTTTCAGGCTGTTGTAATGATGGGTTTATATTCATTGTTGATTCACCTGTTCGGGATATTGATTTGATACCAGCTGGTTTAGCTCACCCATTTGATCCAATAACTGATAAACAAATACAATCTCATCTTGCTCATTGACGATTTTCTGAGTCTGAACGTCTAACAGCTTTTGCTCGGTATTGAGTAAGTCAAAAGTTGTCTTGGTTCCTATTTCAAATTCTTTACGTGTATAGAGCAACGCTATTTCTGCTGCATCGATTGCATTTTTGAGCGCATTTTTATTTTGACGTATGCTTAAAAGTTGCGCATAGGTTGTTTGTGCACGTTGATTCAGATCCAATTCAAGAGTTCTGATCTTTTGATTGGCCAAGTCCACATCTGTTCGTGCTTTTCGTATATTGGCGCGATTCAATCCGTCATCATATAACGGTACATTTAACTGTACGCCCACCATATAATTATTGCTTTCTGACCCTATATAGCTCGCTTCTTCTTGTTTTCCAGCGCGACTCGTCAACATCACTGTTGGCCATAGCTCACGCTTTGTTAAGGCGAATTGTTGCTCTGCCGCTTGCTTTTGATATTTGGCTTGGATCAATGCTGGATGATTCTTGGTTTTTGACAGGATGTCATCTAAATCATTTGATAGATTTGGGATTTGAGTGATGGCAACCAATTGATCAGCTCGAACACCTGTCACTTGATAAAATTGCGCTTCGCTAATGCTGAGGCTCGATTGTGCTTGAGTCACATCTGCTTGCCCTTGAGCGACCTGCGCCAAGACTTGAGCCAAATCAGCACGAGTAATCATGCCAACATCAAAGCGCCGTTGAGACTCATAAAGTGATCTTTGTAGATTAGAAAGAGTTTTTTTTCTAAGGGCTAAAATTGATTGCTTTTTGAGTACATCGGTATAGACCATCACCGTATTTAAAATCGTTTCTGATCGTTGATCGGAGAATGCATGTGTCTGTGCGGAAAGTTGACTTTTAGCCGCATCTACCCCCAGACGATGACGACCTGATGTATAAATCGGATAGTCCATCTGTAATTGTAAACTACGACCATGTCTATTTCCCTCTGTTGGAAATAAAACGGTCGTGGGTGTCTCTATTTTTTCATAGTCTAACTGCCCAACCAGATTGACTTTTAACCCATCTCTTTGTTTGGCCTGTTCCAGCATGGCGCTAGACTGATTCACACTTAAACGACTTAACTCCAGTTGGCTTTCATGTTTTAAACTCGCACTCAAGGCTTGATCTAAAGTCATTCCATTGACTGCCTCCGACAAGAATAAAACACTGACATACATCAAGGAATGAAATTTACACATTTTCTTTTTTAGCCATTGCACCCTACATCCTCCATGTCTCATAGCTGTTCCAAACTATTCAAGCTCACTTTCTTGAGAGGTTCTGGCTTAATATTCCCTTCAATGATGCCATCGAACATCACCAACTTTTTATAGGCATTCCAACCATTTTTTGCCTGTCGAATCTGAGGTTGATCCAACTGTCCTAAATTCCGTGCCAATTCATAATGAAAATTTTGACGCAAGATATTGTCGATATAGTCATGATCAACGGTGTGATGAATATCGCCTTCAAACAATACACAATAAAACGGTTTAACGTGCTGCTGCGTATCAATCGCGAGTAACGAAATCGCTTTAGAATCCGTTTGATTTAAATGAGATAAAAGCTGTTGTGCTGTTTCAGGTGCTAACTTTTCTCCCACAAGATCGACACCAAAACGACGTCCTTGAAACTCAAAACACGGAATTTGATCCAAGAAACCAGTCACAATTAAACAGTCATCCAAACAATATCTGAGTAAACCATTACCTGAGCTAATGATTGGACTCACAACATCACCAAGTTTCAATGCCCAAGATGGGATAATCTGCCCTTGTTTTTCGCCTTCTAGATATTCAAATTCATAAAAATGACTTTGATACGCAAGTGGATACTGATCAGCATAAGGAATCGTGACAACACCTTCGGTTGCCCACAAACCTTTGCCTTCAAACTGTACCTCAGGCAGTCTTTGTCGTAATTGAGCCGCCCAAGCTTTTGAGCCTGCTGTATCCCAACTGGAAACTAAACTGAGTTTTGGCCATAAGGCTTTAAAATCAATTTTCTCGCCATCGGAGCATTGAATTAAACGCTCAGCACTTTCTGGACTATGTGGTGCGTCGACTTGTTGCAAAGAAAGCTGACGAGCCCCCCAAGAACCACTGTAAAGAACCTCGGCGACTTCTTGCTGCATCGCTTCCAAACGATCTAACAACTGTATAGCAAAAGTTGGGCTCCACACTGAAATCATGGCTAAATTACGATTAGCAACCAAATAACAAATCGTGGCAAACAAGGCATCATCTGCGTTTGCTGCAAAGGCGATATTACTGGGAACAGCTTGGGTGAATTTGGATAAGATCCGTTTTCCAATCCCAAGTAACGCACTATCATCATTTAAGTTTTTGTCTTTTAAAACTTCACGTTGGCTTTCAGGCAACCATGAAACTGACCAATAATGAGTGCCCGATTGTAATTGCGGGCATTTACGGTACATGCTAGCTAACCAAGGCGTGATGGCATGATCAAGTTCATCTAAGAATGCTTGGGTATAAGGAATAAATTTGATTTGTTCACTCGAACCGCTGGTCGGTTGAAAACGGATCAATTTACTACTTGAAAGCAAAGACTTTTCTTCTCGATATTGCTGAATATCTTCTCGCCATGCGCTATAACGTGTTGCAGGAAAAGACGCGACGAATTGTTCATAATCGTTGACGTCTTTTTGTTTTGCTAGAGTAGATGACTGCAAAATAGCACTTAAAATTTGGCGTTGTGTCGCTTCTAGATCATTAAAACCTTTCTTAAATTTTTGATCTGCGATATCACACCATTGTTTTAAAATAAAATGCGATCCAGACGTTAGCCATTCTTGATATCTCATTTTCTGGCTCCTCGTTGGTGAATTTGCTTGGTTATAATGGCTTCATATCGCCCTTTACTAATTGGTTTAGCGATGAGCTTTGCCGGAAAACGAGCAATATCTTTCCAAGCCAAACGTCCAATACACGGTAACTCCGTTCCTACTGTCCAAGTTGGATTGAGTTGCTCAAAAAACTCAATTTTAGGATTTTTTATTCTCATCTCATCCGTAATTGGTGCGACTTCTCCTTTTAATGGTTGATAGTCATTGCCAAAGTTTAATAAGCCAACTTCTTTGTCATAATATTCACCAAAGAAATTTTCGCAGTAATGTTCAACGACTGCAGAAAGATGCTGATTTTCTTCTTTTATATTTGGATAATAAGCATAATAATTGTTTGCAAGCAGCAAGTAGGTTTTATAACCTTTCGAAATTAATAACCAATAAAACTCATTAAAAGGATACTTAACTCTTAACTTCACCATGAGCTTTAACATTGTGCTTTGTAGTGTACGCGCTCCCCAATATTCTCTTAAGATGACTGTGTCACCACTAAATAAAACCGTGTAATCCTTACCTTCAAAATAGAAATGTTGAACAGCAACCGTTGAAAATCCCACAATTTCATTGCGATCTTTATTGAAGATTAATATTGCACCACTTTTCTTTTTGAAATCCTCAACAAAGACTGAAAATTTAGTATTTTCATAATATTGTTCATAAATTGAAAACATGGTTTTCAACATATCCGTATCAATTTTCTCTTTCTCAATGTATTGGCCATAAGTGGTTTCTTTATTGTTTAACTTAGAAATCAGCTTATATGTTGTCTTAATCATAGATCTAACCTTTAAATTCATACATAAGTATTCTTGTCCCCAAGACATCTCGATACTTATATAACTATTATTTTTATTTAAAGGGCATATATTGATATACACCTTTCCAGTTTTTTAATTGATTAAAAAACTTACCCTCAAATATGATTTTTACATATTCATTTTCTTCCCCCTATCCATAAAAAATGTGAGAAAAGCAGCAATAAACATAATAATCGACAGCATACGCAGTAAATCATTAAAACTTGATGTCAGTGCTTGATAATGAATATCTCGATAAATAATACTGAGTGCGATTTGCTGAGCATTTGAACCTACTTCTTGATATTGCGCTGTAAGTTGTTCAAGTCGTTCTACAAAAATCCAATTCTGTGGCGTCATATATTGATTTATCTCTGTGACGTGAATCGCCGTAAGCCAATCTAGTGAAGAGTTGATTAAAGCAAGTCCTACTGCTCCACCAATATTGCGCATCAAATTATAGATACCGCTGGCGTCCGCAACTTTACTCATCGGCAAGGTACTCATGGCTAAGTGCGACACCACAATCAAACAAATCATTAAGCCAATACCACGATAGATTTGCGGCCAAAACATAAAGTCATAATCACTATGGATACTTAAATGCGAATTTAACCAAACACCAAACCCAGCCAAGATCATGCCCACAAAGACCGTTTTTCTAGTGTCAAAATTTGGAATCAGCCATGCAAGGAATGGTGCGAAACAGAACATGACTACGCCTGTTACCATCATAATGTGACCGATTTGACTACTGTTCATTTCCCGAACTTGCCCAAGAAAAACAGGAATCATATAACCCAAACCATACAGCGCCATGCCAATAACAAAGGTGATGATCGCACTCAAGGTAAAATTTTTATTTTTAAAAACACTCAAATCCAATAAGGGTTTTTCTTGGGTAAAGCTCCGATAAAAGAACGTAATACCGCCTAAAATGCAGATAATAAATGCCATGCGCACTCCACTATCCACTAACCAATCATGTCGAGCGCCTTCATCTAAAAAGTATTCCAATCCACCCAAGAACATTGCCATCGCAATGAGACCAATCCAGTCCATTGTTTTCAGCAAAGAATGATCGGCACGATCAATATCAGGGCCAGAGAAAATAATGGTTGCGATAATGATGCCTGGAATAATATTGATCAGAAACATCCAGTGCCATGAGAAACTATTGGTGAGCCACCCACCCACAGTCGGCCCAATAGCTGGTCCTAAAGTACTGATCATGCCAAAAAGCACCAGTGGCAAAGTACGTCTCGCTTCAGGAAATAATATAAATAAAGCGGTCATGGAAGTCGGAATCATACCGCCGCCCATAAAGCCTTGAATTGCACGAAATACCAATAAACTTTCTAAGTTCCATGCCATCGCACACAAAAGCGAACTGATCGTAAATCCAACTGCGCAAATCGTGTAATAAATTCGTGTCGATAACACTCGCGCAATAATACTGGACATCGGAATAGCGATGATTTCAGCAATCAAGTACACCGTTTGAACCCATGTCACCTCATAGCGACTGGCACTCATACCTGCTTGAACTTCATTCAGAGAACTTGCAACGATTTGAATATCCAAAATCGCCATAAAATTGCCGAAAATCATGGCAATAAAAATCACCCACGCGACTTTAGTAGGGAACTTCCAGTCCTCATCTAAACGCTTATCCATGTTTAGCACCTAAAATCGTGATGATTAAGTTCTTAAATCTACGGTTGCTTTGACAGACATACCAGGTTTGATCAGATCGATATGAGCGTTGGAGTCAATCGCAATACGCACGGGTATTCGCTGAACGACCTTATTAAAATTGCCTGTTGCATTATCTGGTGGCATCAGTGAGAACGTTGCACCTGATGCAGGTGAAAAACTTTCGATTTTTCCGGTATAGGTTAAACTTGGATAAGCATCTATTTTTAATTTAACTTCCTGCCCAATATGCATTTTTTCTATTTGCGTTTCTTTGAAGTTGGCCTGAACATATAAACTATTTTCTGGAATAATCGCCATTAATCTTGTTTGCGGACCAACACGAGAACCTTTTTGTATCGCTAAACTCCCCACTTTACCTGAAACGGGGCTAGTCACTTTTGCAGATGCTAAATCAATTTGAAAAAGATCCAAGCTTGCTTTTGCATTTTGGATATCTGCCAAAAGTTGTGCTCGACCCGCTTGTAGGCTCCCGAGCTGCGCTTCTGCTGAATTGACGGTTGCTAGTGCTTTGTTTAATTGCGCTTGAGCAGAAAGATATTGGGATTGAATACTGTCAAAGTTTTGACGCGTAATCACGCCATCTTTCAATAAGTCTTGGTAACGGGCATAATCTTTTTTCAAACGAGATAAATCCGCCTGTACCGCAAGCACGCCGCTATTTGCTTCATTAATGGTCGATTTTGCAGACCTTTCATTTTGTTGCTGCACAATAAGCGCAGCTTCTTTTAATGTCACCAAAGATTGAGCTTGATCATAACGTGCCTGATAATCACGCTGGTCTAATATGGCTAGGGTTTCACCTTGTTTAACAAACTGATTGTCATTTATGACTAATTCAACAACTTCACCCGAAATTTTCGGCATGACCCATGTCACATCGGCTTGGATATAAGCATTATCTGTAGATTGATAAAATCGAAAAACAAAAAAGTAGTACATTACCCCAATCAATAAAAATAGCGAAAGTAGTGAAAAAACGATCCAAGTGACTTTTTGCTTTTTTTGGACCTTCGTATCCGTCCCCACCTCTACACGAGCTATGGTATCCATATTTTATTCCACATGTTGTAATATAAATTCTTCTATTTCGATTTATAGATTTCTATAACTTTCACTTATTCAAGCCAAATAAATAGTTACAAATATCGAATTGGCGCAAATTATCATGCTCGATGTAATTTAGTGTCATTGACCACAATTAAGATACAGTTGTGCACTTAAGCCAATTACTTTTGCTAAAAACAATATTAAACGATAATCATTACCATTTTATTATTGGCAATTTTACCACCCTTAAAAACGACATATCTATCTGTTAATAATAACTATTAATCCTAATAATATTTTTTTACATTGTTTAAAATCATGCTATATGCGGCTATTTGTCCTCGCATGGAGATCAAACTGCAATCATTTTCATTAGTTGTAAAAATGTAACCAAGCATCAAAAATGAATGCTCAGTCTAAAAGTGACATATTAAAATTTTATGAATTTGTCGTAGAGTAGACAAATTCCAATAGAAAAATGCATCGTATTAATAAGTGAAATTATTTAGTAAAAATAACTAAATTCACATTGCATAAAGTATTGGTTTTTTAAGTATGTTGTTAGCGTCGTACCGGCTTTCCCAAGAGTAATAGAAATCGAAGGATTCGATTTCGTAATGGGTACGATCAAACAACATCTATTCATGCAAATAATATTTATTAAAAGGACAAAATGATTATGGATTCAGGATTGGTCACACTTTTTTTACCTATTGCCCTCGCCATTGTTATGGCAGGTTTGGGGCTTGAATTAACGGTTAAAGATTTCGCCAGAGTAAGTAAACATCCCAAAGTTGTACTGATTGCACTGTTCTGTCAATTGGTCATATTGGTCGGTATTGCCTTTTTAATCTGTAAAATCCTAGCTTTACCGCCATTATTGGCTGTTGGTTTGATGCTCCTTGCGGCCTCACCTGGTGGAACGACCGCAAATTTATTTAGTTATTTATATAAAGGTGATATTGCGCTGAATATTAGCCTAACTGCGATCAATGCTGTACTCGCCGCTGTTTTTTTACCTTTTATTGTCAATTTTTCAATCCTCCATTTTATGAATGAGGGCCAACAAGTCGGTCTACAGTTTTCTAAAATAATGCAGGTATTTTTAATTATTTTAGTGCCTGTTGGTATTGGGATGCTTGTTCGTCACTATGCGCCACATTTTGCTGAAAAACTGAACCGCCCTGTACGCATTTTTGCCGTCATTTTCCTCGTGATTATTATTCTAGGTGCAATTATTACAGAACGAGCAAATCTAGTAGAGTACATTGGCCAAATTGGCTTAGCTACTGCTCTATTCTGTGCAATTAGTCTATGCGTTGGTTATTTTGTTCCTCGTCTGCTCGGCATTAGTTCATTTCAAGCACGTGCTTGTGCTTTTGAGATTGGTATCCATAACAGTACGTTAGCCATGACGATTGCGCTTACGGTGATGGCAAGTACTACCATTGCAATGCCTGCTGCGGTCTATTCTATTTTCATGTATATCTTTGCGACTATTTTTGGGATCTGGGTTACTCGCTTTGGTCCTAAAGATGCGGTCAACACACCCGAATAGATTTATTCTTTAATAAAAAAACAGCGTATCAAGTGATACGCTGTTTTTTATTGCCTTCTTGAAGTTAGATAAATACTCAACTTGAAGAAGATTTTATTCGTTGGGGGATGTATTCCTTTAAACAATATTTGTATCTGCTAATAAAGCATTCGCTGCATGCTTACCTAAATTGTTTGAAGCCAAAGGACTATCACCTGTTAATAATTTTCTGTCTTGATGAACTTGACCTGTAATTTCTTTATTTAGGATTTCCACACCGAGTTTCTCTAAACTTTCACCAACCAACCACGGTAGTGGGCCTGGTATATAACCAATATCAATATTGGCACCAGTATCTAAAGCATCAGGGAATACACAGACTTGATAACCTTTAAAAAGGTAATCATTTGAATTTTCATCAACTGCTGCCGCCAATAAGGCTGCCGGACCATGACAAAGTGTGATCACATATTTGTCATTTTCAACTGCCCACTTCAACACGGATTTAACTTCTTTGCTGTGCGGTATTTTTACCATTGCGCCATGCCCACCCGGAATGAATACGGCTGCATAAGGAGAGTCCTTACTGAGTACTTTATCCAATATATCTGCTAGCTTAAGTGGCGCTTTCAGTTGTTTCTCATACTTCTTATAGGTGTCTAGAACCACTTGTTCTTCATTAGGCATCGCCCACATTTCAAGCTTTACTGGATTACCAGAAAGCGTTGCGATATCAAAAGCAAAACCAGCATTGTCTAAATGAAACATAGGCAATAACATTTCAACAGGGTGATTACCTGTAGAAAAGAATTTTTCATTCTGCATCAAGATATAACGTTCATCCGTTGCGATCATAAGTATCTTCTTATCGCCCTGATAAGGATCCGGATACGTGGTTCCGTCGTAATCTGTTTTAGGAGATGTGTATTGGCTCAATGAATAAGGCGATGGAAAAAAAGCATTATCTTCAGCAACATCAGGCGTTGGGTTACGATCATCAGTATTTGTTGTCATTTTGAGTGTCCTCATAGGGGTGTTTTATTTATACACATACTGCTCAAGAGTTGAGTTGTTCTCAAGTAATGCACATAAATAGGCATGTGATGAATATAATTAGGCAAAATTACGATTTAATCTCGAGTACCACTTTTCCAATATGTTGACTACTTTCAAGACATTGGTGTGCTGCTGCAACATCTTCAAAAGCAAAAGTCTTATAAATAATCGGTTTACATTGATCTGTTTCAATTAGCGGCCACACAAACTGTTCTAATTCTTGAGTAATTTTTGCTTTTTCATCATTGGTTCGAGCACGCATGGTTGAGCCAGTCACCACCGCACGCTTGAGCATTAGCTCTTGTATATCAAAACCATCGACTTTTCGACCACCCATAAAGCCAATAATGACTAGTCGACCATCTCGTTTGAGTAAGCGCAAATTTTGATTGAAGTAAGATGCACCTATAATATCCAAGATGACATCGACACCTTGACCATCGGTACGTTCTAAAATTTCTTTTTCGAAATCCTGAGTTTTATAATTGATGACTTGAGACATTGAAGCTAGTTTTTCGACCTTGGCATCACTGCCAACTGTTGAAAAATTTTGAATTCCCATCGCATGACATAGACTAATCGCGGTTGAACCGATACCACTTGCGCCACCATGAATTAAGACAGTTTCATGATTTTTTAACTGCCCGATCTGAAATAGATTTGCCCATACCGTAAAGTAAGTTTCAGGAATAGCAGCTGCTTCTACAAAGCTCAGATTTTTGGGAATTGATAAGGTCTGATTTGCGGGTACAGCACAATATTCTGCATATCCACCGCCATTGGTAAGTGCACACACTTTATCGCCGACTTTAAACTTTTCTACCTTATTCCCTACTTGTGCAATAACGCCAGCAACTTCCAGACCCGGAATTTGTGTTACGCCTTTCGGCATTGGATAAAGTCCTTGACGTTGCAAAATATCAGGCCTATTGATACCTGTTGCGTAGACTTCAATGAGCACTTCATCTTCTTTAATCTCTGGACGATCACCTTGTGCAACTTTTAATACTTCTGGACCGCCCGCTTGAGTAATTTCGATATATTTCATTTGATCTACACTATTTCGATTCATGATTTGCTTATTCCTTATCAGTATTGAATTCAGCTTGTTTAGGAGGAAAACCAAACTGCTTTTTAAATTCTCGACTAAATTGTGAAGAGCTTTGGTAACCAACAGCATAAGCTGCTTGCGCAACGCTTTGGTTTTCGTTTTGCAACAATTGTTTGGCCTTATGCAATCGAACGACTTTGAGGTATTGCAATGGAGAATGTAAGGTGACTTGTTTAAATGCTTTATGAAAAGCAGAAATGCTCATATTGGCTTGCTCAGCCAGCATTTCTACTGTTAATTTCTCTGTAAAATGATGCTGAATATATTCACAAATTTTATAAATTGGTCTTAAATTTCCTTGAGCCACTAACCCTTTTAAAGCATCTGCACCTGAGTGTTGAATCACTCGATATAAGAGTTCTCGTTTTATTTGATCACCTAAAATCAAAATATCTTGCGCTGATGTAAGTGTATTCAATAATCGTATCAGTACATTTGCAATATTTTGATCACATTGAATTACACTCATACCCGTAGTGAGTGGCTTAAACCCATCATTTTCAAAATAGGTTTTTGCTAGTAATTCATTGACAGTATCCGCCTCAAGTTTCATGCTTACAGCGATCATAGGTGACTCAGGACTTGCAATCGTGTCGCAATCAAATGGCATAGATACTGAAACGATTAGACATTCGCCTTGTTGAAATGTATAGGTTTCTGTTCCGATGTAGCCACGTTTCTTGCCTTGTAAAACAAAAACTAAAGTCGGTTCTTGCAGTACGGCTAGTGGTGGCGTGTTGTGATCTACACGCATCAAGGTGATGCCATCGATTGCTGTAGTAAAAAAGCCTTCTTTTTGAACGATTTTTAGAAAAAGTGCAGTTAGTGTTTGATCATTCATCATGTTTCATCTGATGATTGGAAGTTTGATCTTTATTATTAAATAGAAAAGTAATGAAAGATGTTAGTTTTATGCAGGATTAGGCATGAAAAATAGAGTGTTTTAATAGAATATTAAATTTTTATTCTAACTATGATAAATAAAATCTAATTATCTATTACAAAATTTTCAATATTTTCTTTAGCTCATAAGCAACTTGGTCTTCGTCGTACATATATTTTCCACCATTAGGTAGATAAGAAGCCAACATTAAAATAGTATTTTCAACTAACTCCTGCTCTGAATTTAAACTTTCAAGCAAAAATTCAATTTTATTAGCATTCTTTACAGATATATCCTTTTTATCTATAAATTGTTGAATACTATAAGTTAATTCATTTTCAAGCATTCGTAATCCATAACTCATAAATCAATAAAACTGACTCGAATCTAACATTTGCAAAGTAATCTTTTTCACTTCATCGCGACTTTGCATAATATGTGCTTCGATCGCTTGAATGGCTTCATCTACTTTACGATCAAAAATCAAACCGAGTATCTTTTGATGTTCTTGATAAGTCGCTTCAACACGATAATCTTTAGAGAAATCCAAACGACGAATAATACGGATTCGCTCACTCAAATCACGATGAATTCTAGCCATTTCATTATTTCCAGAGGCGCGAACTAAAGCACAATGAAAATCTTCATCTTGCTGCGAGAGTTGTTTAATGTCTTTTAGGTATTGATTCGGCTCAACCATCCAAAAGTCTTTTAAAACCGATAGTTCGACTGAGTTTTGATGATCTATATGACATAACTTCCGAATGGCATCTTTTTCCAACACAATCCGCACATCATAGAGTTCTTCATAATAACGAAAATTGAGCGGTCGGATTTGCCAACCGCTACGAAAACTCACATCGACATAACCCTCTTGCTGCAAACGATACAAAGCTTGTCGGATTGGGGTGCGACTCACATCATAAGCCTTTGCAACTTCGGACTCAGTGAAACGTTCACCAGGCATTAGTTTGAAATCAAAAATATCATTCTTTATGCGTTGGTAAACCAGCTCAGACAAATTGTCTGAGCTTTTTGTTGTTTTTATTTTGGTTTCTTTCATGCAGCCTTGCCTTATTCCATATAGACCAGTGGCTCGCCACTATGTACGGTTTGCCCTGCTCTGCAAATGATGGCTTTCACGATGCCATCCTCTTCTGCATAAACAGGAAGTTCCATTTTCATTGCTTCAATAATAGCAATAGTCTCACCTTTTTTAACCTCCTGACCGCTTTCAACAAAGATTTTCCAGATATTGCCAGTCATCGATGCGTTGAGGGATGAAAGATGGCTATAGTCCGCATTGTTACAAAGTTCAATCTGTTCTTCTGGCTGTGCGGCAAACTCTTCTTTCCAACGGCTCACTTCGGTGATAAATGCTTGTTGCTGCTTGGCTTTAAACTCAGCAATACTTTCCGCCTCATTCTCTAAGAATTTTACATAGTTTGCATAATCAAACTCAGTTTCCTCAATTTGAATCTGCGCACGACCATTTTCAAAATCAGCACGCCACTGATTTAATTCCTCTTCAGTGACTTCAAAATATTTAATTTGATCGAAGAATTGCAAGAACCATTGCTTATTGCCAAATTGCTTATTCTTCTTAAACTTGTTCCAAATTGGCAGAGTACGACCAATTAACTGATAACCACCCGGTGAGTCCATGCCATAGATACACATGTACATACCACCAATCCCCACTGTTCCTTCTGCGGTAAAGGTACGTGCTGGATTGTATTTAGAACTCAGTAAGCGATGACGTGGATCGATTGGTACGGCACATGGTGCAGTAAGATAAACATCGCCTAAACCAAGGATTAAATAATTCGCATCAAAAATAATATCTTTGACTTCATTTCGATCTGCCAAACCGTTGATGCGTTGGATGAAATCTACGTTGTTTGGCAACCACGGTGCTTTTGAACAAACACTTTCTTGATAGCGTTCAACAGCCCCTAAAGTTGCACTGTCTTCAAATGCCATTGGCAAATGTACGATTCGAGATGGAATTTTTAACTGACTCAAATCGCCCATTTCTTCTTCAAGTTTAAGTAATTGAGCAATCAGTTCTGATTGTGGAATCACTAAACCATCATATTTAATTTGCAACGAACGTACACCCGGTGACAGTTCTAATATGCCATCGATATTTGCTGCACGAATCATTTGAATCAATTGATGCACACGTAAACGCAACGCCAAATCTAAAACATTTTCGCCGTATTCTAAAAGAATATAGCTATCCCCAGCTTGGCGATAAACTGTTTTTGGTGATAAATCGGTTGGTTCACGTTGTGCCAAAATTGTTGTTAGCACATCTTGAGTTGGCTCAATCGTCTCCACGACTTTGGTCGCATCGGCAAAGTTTTGTATATTTTCAATTTGCTTGCGTTCTAATTCATTGGCTTGTTCTACCGTGATTGGGTAGAAACGAATTTTATCATCCGCCTTTAACTGCCCAACTTTCCAAAGTTCTGCTTTGGCAATGGTTACAGGACATACAAAACCACCTAGACTCGGACCATCTTTTGCTAAAATAACAGGGAAATCACCAGTAAAGTTGATTGCGCCAATCGCATATTCACAGTCATGCACATTGGATGGATGTAAACCTGCCTCACCACCATTTTCTCGCGCCCAGCTTGGCGTCGGTCCTGATAAACGCACGCCTAAACGGTTGGAGTTGAAGTGTACTGTCCACTCTGATGCAAAAAACTCCTCCACATATTCAGGCTTAAAGAAGTCAGGTGCGCCATGTGGGCCATATAAAACTGCGATTTCCCACTCATTGCCATATTCAGGAATCAGATCAGCCGATAATGCTTGAGGCACGTCAGTTGCAATTGGAAGTTCTATACTGGCAAATGCTGGATCAACCAGTTTAATTATATCACCAACGCGTAAAGTACGCCCAGCATGACCACCAAAATTGCCAAGTGCAAAGGTAGAACGGCTACCCAGATAAACAGGAACATCTAAGCCATTTCTTACCGCTAAATAAGTACGACAACCTGAATTTACCTGACCAATCTTTAGTATTTGACCTGCTTTCACATCAACTGGTTGCCAAAAATCAATTTTTCTATCATCCAATAAAGCTGTACAGCTGGCTCCAGCTAAAGCAATGGTTGTATTTGCATGAAACTTTAAAGTCGGCCCAACTAAAGTAAACTCAAAACCTGCGGCTTTAGCATCATTTCCAACAATACGATTGGCAAGCTGAAATGCATAATCATCCATTGGGCCTGATGGAGGTACACCAATATCCCAATAGCCTGTACGACCCGGATAATCCTGAATTGAACTCAACGTTCCTGCTTGAACTACTTCAATTACGTTTGGCGTATAGTTGAAATCATCCAACATACGTGTCCAAATCTGCATTGATTCAAAGCGCTGATCTGAAACAATGGCACGTGCGTAATCTAAATTGGTGCTGATCCCATTTAAACGTGTTTCAGCCAATACATTCTTTAATTCTTCAATAGCACTAGGACGGTCATCCGCGTGAACGATTATCTTGGCAATCATTGGGTCGAAGTATTGAGAAATCTCTGTGCCTGTTTTCACCCAAGTATCGACACGTGTACCCTCAGGAAAGGCGACTTCAGTTAATACACCTGGACTAGGTTGGAAATTTTTTACAGGGTCTTCGGCATAAACTCGCACTTCAATTGCAGCACCTTTCGGCTGAATATCGCTGAGATATGCCCAATCGAGTTCATCATCCGCAGCCACTTTGAGCATGCATTCAATTAGATCTAAACCAGTGACCATCTCAGTGACTGGGTGCTCAACCTGTAAACGCGTATTCACTTCTAAAAAATAAAATTCATCTCGATTTGCATCGTAAATAAATTCAACGGTCCCTGCACTACGATAATTGACCGATTTGCCTAACTCAACCGCAGCTAGATGCAATTTTTTGCGTGTCTCTTCAGGTAAATTTCCCGCAGGTGTTTCCTCAACCACTTTTTGATTACGACGTTGTAAAGAACAATCACGTTCACCAAAGGCAACGACTTGCCCTTTTCCATCACCAAAAATTTGTACTTCAACATGGCGAGCTTTATCAATAAAGCATTCAATAAATACGCCTGCATCCTTGAAAAACTGTTCACCCAAACGTTTTACACTTTCATAAGCATCGGTCAACGCTTGTGGCGTATCACAACGAGTCAAACCAATACCACCACCACCTGCGGTACTTTTCAGCATAATTGGATAACCAATACGGTCTGCGGCAGTGAGTGCTTCTTCTAAACTATCCAGCAATCCTGTTCCCGGAGTCATTGGCACATTGGCAGCGGCAGCCAATTCACGAGCACGGTGTTTTAAACCAAATTCTAGAATTTGCTCAGCTGTTGGCCCCATAAAGGCAATATTATTTTCCTCACAGGCACGGGAAAAATCAGCACTTTCAGAAAGAAAGCCATACCCCGGAAAGATTGCCTCAGCACCAGTTTCTTTAGCTGCCTGAATTAGTTTTTCAATACTCAAATAAGTATCGACAGGCTTTAAACCGTCTAATCCAATCGCAATATCAGCATCTTCAACGTGTTGTGCATAACGATCGCTATCTGAATAAACAGCAACACTGGTCACGCCTAATTTTTTGAGAGTGCGAATCGCTCGAACAGCAATTTCACCACGGTTTGCAATAAGTACAGTTTTAAACATGATGATTTCCCCCAATTAATTCGCTGTGTTTGCTGCTTGGCTGTGACGATGCTGGATATAGGCTCTCCATCCACCAAAATGACTAATATTCTCTGCATCATCTATGCCATAAGGCTCACAGATAAAGCCTTTAACCCAACGACCATCTTCTAGCTCAACATTGCCTATGCCCAAAGGTGTTGGAATCTCAGCCACAAACTCACCAAAACGAGCTGTTGGGACATCCCACAATTCAACGATAATGCTTTGACCATCTTGCTGACGTGCTAATCCTGGTTTTGGTGGAACAGTGCCGTTTAAAGCATAAAGTTCATAATTTTTAGACGTTTTTGTAGTTTCGATATGCACTGCATCACGAGTAGTGAGCTGGAAATTCAGCGGCATGCCTGTCAAATGAGCACCGACGACTGCAACACGAATATGATGTGGAGAAATAGGGCTTGCTGAACTTAAAGGCTGAGTCTTATCTAAAGCACCTAATTTCAGTGCTAAGTAGTTTTGCCAAGCCTTACCGAAATGAACCAATGCGGCATCGTGCCAAGCTGGTGCGATTAAGGTGATGCCAAAAGGTAAATGATCTCCTCTAAAACCTGCTGGCAAAGCCAACGCACTGAGATCGGCTAAATTGGTAAAGTTGGTATACGTACCAAAATGAGCGTTATATTCAATCGGATGCTGATGTACTTGCTCAATGGTATAAATGGTTGGCGCTGTTGGTACGATTAAGGCATCAAATTCAGCCAATCGTTGTTGGATTTTTCGAGCGAGATCCTGTTTTAAATATTCTGCATTGTAGGCATCAACCGCTGAATAATTTTCTCCATTTTTAATAATTTCCAATACGGTTGGATCAAAAGCTTCAGGATTAGTTTTCAGTAAATCTTCAACGGCTGCGGTACGCTCTGCCACCCAAGACCCTTGATAGAGTTGCGCTGCTAATTTATCAAAATCTGAAAAATCAATCTTGGTGATTTCAGCGTTTAAACTTTCCAGCAATTGCACAGTTTGTTGAAATGCTTTTTCGGCTTGCTGATCACCAAAGAAATTTAGTTTTTCTGGGATGGCAAATTTTAATTTGCTAGAGAAATGCGCTGGGACGTTTTTAGGATGCTTACGTGAATAACTGTCTAAAGCATCATATGCTTCTAAAACATTTGCAACCAAGTCTGCATCTACAACTGTTAAAGCAAAAATCGAAATGCAATCAAGGCTTTTACACGCAGGTATTAAGCCACGATTCGAAAAACGCCCTTTGGTTGGCTTTAAACCAACAATATTATTAAATGCTGCAGGTACACGGCCTGAACCCGCGGTATCTGTACCTAATGCAAATGGCACGAATCCACGAGCCACGACACTTGCTGAGCCAGAACTTGACCCCCCACTGACATATTCAGCTTTAAATGTATTTGGCACTGCACCAAATGGCGAACGTGTCCCCACTAAACCTGTAGCAAATTGATCAAGGTTGGTTTTACCAATCACAACCGCACCAGCTTGTTTTAACAAACGTACTGTTTCTGCATCTTGCTCTGCTATTGCGGTTAGTGCCTTACATGCTGCTGTTGTTGCAAATCCTGCAACATCAATATTGTCTTTCACGGCAAACGGTACGCCGTAAAGTGGAAATTGTTTATGCAGATTCTCAGCATCTTGAGTTAAGTGATTCAATACTTGGATTTGCTGTTCAATTTGATCTACCGTTGCAATTGAAATCCATGCATTGTCTTGAGGGTCAATTGCTGCAACTAAATCTTTTAAAGTATCGAGCTGAATCTCTTTTTTTAAGTAAGCCGTTTGCCATTCAGAAATTGTCCAGCCTAAAGTTTTAATTTCGTGCACTTTATGAATCCTATCTTGTATACAAGTTTGAATTAATAAATGCAGAAAGTGTGCCATAATAATTTTTTAATATAATTCATGTATTTAGATATATTTAATTTTTAGATCTGATAAATATGCTTATTATTGGTGCTGAAATCACTGTTGTTGCACAATTCTAGAGATAATGCTGAGAATGTAATTTTTATCTAGCATTTCCAAATTACTTTCTAGTATTGCCTTAACTGCACTTTGTCGAAGGTGATTCTTTTATGATGGGAAACCCCATTACGCACCCAAGGGTAAATTACTCATCATGGGACTCTATGCAGCCCATGCTATTACACAAAGTCACGCTCGATAGTTTTAGCTTAAATGCCTATAAAACTACTTTCGACGACTTTAATATCTATACAGAAGCAACTGGATAGCACAAAGCTGGGATGCAAGAAATCTCTAAAATTAACCGTGTTCCTAATGCACCTGCTGGGATCAAGTTGGCAACAAGCCAATGATTACTGTCAGTGTATAGGTGAACAAGTGGGGATACCGATGAATCTCTCAAATGAGGCGCATTGGGAATATGCACAAGTAATCGCGGTGAATACGTTATTTACCCAACAGATAAGGGCGAGTATGAACGATTCCTATTACTATAAAAACCTCCAGAAAAGAATCCTCAAGGACCTGCAATTTAATCTACGTCTAGTTATCTTCATAAAAGTAGATTGTCACAATGCTATCTAGCACAGGTCCAAAAAATTTAATCTCTTAAAAGCTCTTACTGAACTGTAAGCGTATATGTTTTATTGATTTCTGCATTACCGCCTGCATAAAAACCAGCCCAAATATGAATTGTAAATGTACCTTTGTACTTAGGATTCCCCTTGACCTCAATAATATTATAACCATCTAGATCATTTACAGGTTGAATAGTTATTCCTAATTCTTTTGGAATATTTGTTTCTAATTTAGCATAGTGATCGATAACTTTACCCCCAGATATTTTTATAGTTTGTTTGTATTCTTGATTAACATGGGCTAAAGGCAAGCTATCGGGAGTAATGGTATATTTCTTACCACAACCTGTGAGTATCAAGGATATCGAAAAAATAATGATCAGCTTAATTTTCATTAAAATCTTTCCTTTTTTATAAGTAAGGCAAAAAATATTTTTTTTTCAAAATCATACAGAGATATTCCTGAACCGAGTCTCTGGGTGTTTTCTCCCCAAGTAAACATTTTTAGTCTAACTTCAGTTTTATATGGATCTGACGAAATTGTAATAGGTCGTCCCTTTGTATCTCTTAATTTATCTGTCCAGACAATCCAATGATCGGGAAAACTTTGAGTACCAGAACTACTACCACTACTAAGAAGACTTGCCGATATTAAAGTGACTACATAATAATCTTCACCAGCATATTGATTAATTTCATTAATCAAACTGGGATTGTAACCGTTAAGATAAAAGGGATATGTTTTTAAACCCTTAAACCCTGACTTGCTAAACCAATTTTTTAGTTCTGTCCAGAGCGTAATTCCCGCAACTTCTTGAGAAGGATCTTTAAGTGTTAAACTAATATTTTCAGATTCACGTAAACTTGCAAGCATGATCCAGTCAATGGGAGGAATTTTTGGATCACCACTAGTCATGTAAAAATTCTTTACACGCCTACTTCCATTCAATGAAGGTTTAATTTCTAGTTCCCCAATCTTTGTCTGCCCTGTTTCCCAAAGTTGTTTCACAGCTAACTTATATTTGGATTGGCTTAAATTAATTAAACAAAAAAAGTAAGCTGCTGGTCCACATAATGATGTGAAGTCTTGATTTGGAAGAGGTTCATTTAATCTCGATTGTAGTCCAGCCTCAATTTGAGCCTTAGAAAAAGGATCTTTAGCTTCTCCTGGTCTACAGCCAGAATCAATACACTGAAAAATTCGATTTCGATTTAAAGCGAGTTCAAATTCATTTTTAGAGATATCATCTTTAACGATTTTAGTTACAGCCGTTGACTCAACGTACGTTGTTACGGGAATATTTTTGTTCTTTGCATGATCTTGATAAGGGTAAGATTCAATTTTATCTGGAATAATGTAACGACTTATCACTAGGTTTTCTTTCCCTGATGAAGTTAGTCGATATAAATTAAGAATAATAACGCAGTCTCTAAGTCTTTCTAATCCTATTTTTGAACTATCGATTTCGACTGGCTTAGTTTGATAAAGCTGATCACCTATTTTTTTAAATGCACTATCTTTAAAAACAATAGCTGTCTCAGCCTTATTGAGCACTGTATTATATATGTAGATATTATATTTCAACAACTTAGTTGAAACATTAGTTTTTAAAATAATATATGGATAGAATTTTTTCATGGCTAATCTATATCAAGTTCTTCATTATTATACAAGTGGATAGATATATCTTCTGGGCGTACAGTATTAAATAATTGAGTATATCCATTTTCATCAGTTAGACCTTCTAGTTTTTCTCCATTTGGCATAAAAGCAATATATTTATGATGAGCAAATGGAATATTTTCTTTATCTTTCAAAAGATACCTTAAATTGTGGTGATTTTTTACACCAAAAACAGGTAACTGAGGAACACTCAGATTCATATTAGAACCTCCCATAAACAAATGCTGCCCAGCCTTGACCTCAAACTTGCCACCTGTCGTTGGAAAGATTCCCGAACCATTCACCTTCAGTTCTGACGTATCTGCTTTAAAGACGATTTCTTTGGGGCTAGTTAAATAAATCGTATCCTCTGTCGAGATAATCTGAATGCCTGCCTTCGCTAAGATATCTAAACCATCGGACTGGGCCTGTATCTCAAACTTACCTTTTGCTGCAACTTGTTTAATCCCACCCTGTGCTGCAAATAGGCTGATCTTTTGACTGGCTTGGGCGATGAAATTCTTTTGTGTGGTCAGGTTAATGCTGTCGCCTGCAAATTGGTTCAATTGTCCATCGGCGGAAAGGTGTATGTCTTCTGCGGTACTGAGTCCAATGCCGTTTGGCGAACTGAGTAAAAGGATTGCTTCATTAAATTTAGCAATCTTGTCCTGAATTGTCTCAGCGAACGCTTTGAGTTGTTCTAAAGCTTCGAGTTCATCCGTTTGTTGATTCTTCGCCACTTCACTGAGGGCTTTGGCATTGTTCTGGTTGCCTTCCAGTTGTTGTTTGGCTGTTTGCGCTTCGAGGTGTTCGCCTTGTGCTTGTTGTTGTGCATGGGTGCTGATCAGTAAGCCTTCTCCTG